>JBEBRR010000013.1:0-67451 GCA_040394735.1 Leadbetterella byssophila | reverse complement strand
AGAAGATTGGGTTAAAGATTGAAGTTTTTCATTCCTAATTGCTTTGTTGTGGAATAACTCACATTCATTGGTCAGGAGTAAGGAGGCTGATAATATTTCCGAATATTTTGCCTAAATTTGCACTCTGTTTTTTAGAAAAGATATGTTTCAGAGTCTTCAGGATAAGCTTAACGGGGCGTTTAAAACGCTGAAAGGAAAGGGAAAAATCACCGATATCAATATTGCCAGTACGGTGAAGGAGATCCGGCGGGCCTTAATGGATGCCGATGTGAACTACAAGGTAGCCAAGGAGGTGACCGACAGGGTGAAGCAGGAAGCCATTGACCGCAAGGTAATGATTGCCGTAGAGCCTGGTCAGCTCTTTGTGAAGATCGTACAGGAGGAGCTCACCAACCTGATGGGCGGAAAGGCGGAAACGGTGAACCTCAAAGGCTCGCCGGCCGTGGTGCTGATAGCCGGTCTTCAGGGTTCGGGTAAGACCACTTTTTCCGGTAAATTTGCTTCCTACCTGAAGAAGCAGGGCAAGCAGGTGATGCTGGTGGCGGCTGACGTGTACCGCCCGGCGGCCATTACCCAGCTGCAGGTACTGGGTGAGCAGATCGGGGTAGACGTTTTTGCTGAACCTGAAAATAAAGATGCGGTTAGCATAGCCCGTAATGCGCTGGCCGAAGCCAAAAGCAAAGGCAAGAGTGTGGTCATCGTGGATACCGCCGGTCGTCTGGCTGTGGATGAGGTGATGATGACCGAGGTGGAAAACATCAAAAAAGCGATCAGCCCTTCAGAAATCCTGTTTGTGGTAGACTCCATGACAGGGCAGGATGCGGTGAATACTGCCAAAGCCTTCAATGACCGGCTGGATTTTGACGGTGTGGTGCTGACCAAGCTGGACGGTGACTCGCGGGGCGGTGCGGCCCTGTCTATCCGGGCTGTGGTAGATAAGCCCGTGAAGTTTATGAGCACGGGCGAGAAGATGGAAGACCTGGATATTTTCCACCCCGACAGGATGGCCTCCCGGATCCTGGGCATGGGTGATGTGATCTCGCTGGTGGAAAGGGCCCAACAGGCTTTTGATGAAGAAGAAGCCCGCAAGCTGAATAAAAAGATGCGGGAGAACAGCTTTGACCTGAACGACTTCCTGGGGCAGCTGGAGCAGATCAAGAAAATGGGTAACCTGAAAGATGTAATGGGAATGATCCCCGGAATGGGAGCTGCTATAAAAGATGCGGATATCAGCAATGACTCTTTCAAACCTATCGAATCCATTATCCGGAGTATGACCCCGAAAGAGCGGAGTCAGCCGGATATCATTGACGGCAACCGCAGGCGCCGGATAGCAGGCGGTGCGGGCCGGAGCATCCAGGAAGTGAATAATCTTCTGAAGCAGTTTGAGCAGATGAAGAAAATGATGAAGAAATTCAATAATATGACTCCGGGTAACCGCGCCCGGATGATGCGCTAGTTCAGCTTTTCAGAATTTCATCCAGCCGGGCCTTGTACGACCGCCCGATGGGCAGTTCCTTATTGTTGATCCGGATATAGGTAGAGCTGATGGCCTGAACATGACCCAGTGCAATAAGGAAAGATTTGTGAATTCTTACAAAGCGGTCAGAGGGCAGCTTTTCTTCCAGATAGCTGATGCGGAGATAAGATACCAGCACGCCTGACGTAGTGTAAATTTTAACATAATCTTTTATACTCTCAAACCAGAGAATATCTTCCAGGTTAAGCTTAACCATTTCCCTGTCTACTTTAAAGTATTGGTATTCTTTGCTGCCTTTTCCCGGGTCTATGGCTTCTTTCAGGGCCGCAGGGGAGGGCATGAAACGGTAAACTTTACCTACAGCCTGGAGAAAACGTTCGAAAGAAACGGGTTTTAGCAGGAAATCCACCACATCAAATTCATAGCAGTCCAGCGCAAACTCCCTGTAGGCCGTAGTGAAAATTACTTTAGGCCGGTAGCTTAAAGGGCGCAGCACATCAAACCCGCTTAATTTGGGCATCTGGATATCCAGGAAAAGGATGTCTACCGGGGTTTGCTGCAGCAGGCTCAGCGCCTGGCTCGGGCTGTTGGATACACCGAGCAGCTCCAGGTCCGGCAGGCGTTCAATATAATCTTTCATCAGGTCAGAAGCCAGGGGCTCATCGTCAAGTACAAAACACCGGATAGCCATCAGCGTACAATAAATTTTAGAGTGGCAAGAAAATGACTGTCTTCCCGCAGGGTGATCAGCTCATATTGATTCGGGAAGAGGATGTCGAGCCGTTTTTTCAGATTGCTTAAGCCCAGGCTGCCGGAAATGACCTCCGTATTTTCTTCGGGAACGGAATTTTCCACTGTGAAAATGAGACGCCTGTCATGCAGAAGCAGACGGATCTGTATCCAGCAGTCGGTTTCACTTTGCGATGCCCCGTGCTTGAATGCATTTTCCACAAAAGGTAACAGCAGCATGGGCGGGATGCGTACGTCGGGCTGGTCACGCCAATCGCTGAAATTGGTCTGAACGTCAAGGCGTGCTCCGTACCTTATTTTTTCAAGGGCGATATAATCTTTCAGGTATTCGATTTCTTTGCTGACAGGTACTGTTTTCTGGTTGCTTTCGTGCAGCTGGTAGCTTAAGAGACCGGCCAGGCGCTGCAGAAGGTCGGGCATGCGGCCCGCCTGGTGAAGAGAGACTGACACCAGGTTATTCAGGGTATTAAAAAGAAAATGAGGTTGCACCTGCGAATGCAGCAGACGGTATTCTGCTTCCAGTTTTTCCCGCTTATAGGTAGCGCTGAGCTGCTGCTGGTAGAGGGAATGACGCACCAGGTCTACGGCCACAAAAAGAGAGACCACCAGGTGGAGCTGCATAGACTCATGAAAGATCTTGGGCCAGTAGAACAAAGGAGCGGAAAGAGCCGCCGGATAATAATAAGGGTAAAGCCAGTAGTAGAAGATATAGCGTCTTAAAATCCCGAAAACAATGACTCCGGCCGAAAGGCTCAACAGGAAGGAGACGATCCGTCCTTTCAGGAGAAGCCGGCTGATGGTAATATAAAGATGCCAGTAAGAGGCGACCATAAGGAGAGGCAGGTTCAGCAGAATACTGCAGAAGCTCCGCTCAAAATCATTCATGGCAGCCCCGGTATTCAGCCATTCAAAGAGAAAATAGCTTACCCAGAACAGGGCCTGGATCCGGGTTTGGCGATACGATATCTCATTTAGCTTCAGTAACACGGGGCCGGAAGAAATTAGCGGTCAAAGATAAAGGGAATTTAGTTGATCGCGCCCATTTCTTCGACGAATGACAATAAAACCATCCCCAATGTATTTTCTTCCGCCTAAAAGCGCAATTTTCCCGTCCAACGGTACTGAATTGCCGGAAAGAGAAGTGTGATCGGTGGGGAGAGCGGCTCGTCTAAAAGAAAAAAACAGACGGATTCTCCTGGTTTACTTTGTTCTGTAAAACAGGAGCAATTATGATAAAGCGATCAAAGATTTTTGAAAAGATTAAAATGCCCGGTGTGAATATGCTGGTGGTTTTACTTCTGGCCGGCGGTCCCGGGTATACCCAACCTCTCCATTTGGATACGGGGGCACAGGCAACGGACAAACTCCCGGAAAAGAGCGGTGTAAGCGGCTATGTGAAGCAGGCCGGTATTTTTAAGCTGGCGATAAATAACCCGCAAGGGTTCCGGTACCGGATCCGGGTGACGGATGACCGGGGTAAGATATGGTATCAGGAGAGCACGATCTCGGGTAAGTTCAGACGTCTGCTTGATCTGACCTATCCTTCTTCGAAATGTTTAAAGGTAGTGGTGAAGGGTCCGGATGAGGAGGTTGTTTATGCGGTTCATCGTGCCGAAGCAAAATATTCTGCGGAGAAGATGGTTGAATAATTCCCGTGAGGTTTGTCTGCCCTGCTTTAAACGGGGGAGGCAACCTCCGGGTTATTCTTATCTTTTACCGTAGTAATACAGAGGTGGTACTTCCGGGACATTTCCACGCTCGCTGAGCGTATAGTACCCGCGGGCCTCCGTATCCCAGCACACCGATTCGCCCTGGGGTTCAATGATATAAGGCACAGTCAGGTTATGATTCCGGCTCAGCACCTGGTAAAGGCTTTCTCCCGGCTTTCTTTTCCAATAGTAGATGGCATTGTAAGACTTAAGCAGCACCTCGGTGCCATCCGGAGAAACATCACCGCTCACAATAAGAAAGTACTTAATGGTGCCCATGTATTCGGCTGTGCTGACTCCTGAAGTATTCTGGGGGTAAGCCAGGCGGTACACCCGTACATTCAGCTGGTTTTTGGTTATGACATAAAGGTCACGGGTGGAGGGATCCACCATCAACGTTTCGGAGTCGTACGAGGCATTATCGGGGTACCGGAAATGGATAGTGTCAAAAGTGGAGATGGCCTCCTGTCCTTCTGCCGGCTCTTCAAAACGATAAATGTAGTAATCGCCGTAGCGGGCATTGTTATCTCCGATTTCCCCGATGTAGAGGTAATTTCTGCCGGTTTCGGGACCGGGACCTACGGCCATATCTTCCCAGTCGCGGTTGTTGACCGCCAGAGTAACCTTACGGACATAGGTGCCGTCATTCCGCACCAGGTCTATCTTCGGTTCGGAGCCACTGTCTTCCATCAACCAGAGATGGCCCGGGAAACGGGAAGAAGGGGCTATTCCGGAGACTTCCTCCAGGTGGCTGACATTGAGAGAAGCCTGCTGGGGAGTGGTCTCAAATTCAGGCAGGGTATCTTCTACCGGTGCCGGATCCTTACAGTTCTCAAGCCAGCAACAGGATTGCAGGCAGAAGGAAAAAAGTATGAGGCTCAGGTATCTCAAATAGCTGGAAGTAATAAAATATTAACGAAAATCAGGTTCGGATATTGGGCTGCCTGTCAGCACAAGGTCTTTGAGCAGCTCTATCCATAAAGGGGAATCGTTGAGTGATTCTACCAGATCCCACTGTGATCCACCATGCTCTATAAACAGGTCTTTATATTCTTCTCCTACTTCAATAGTGGTTTCGAGACAGTCTGCCACAAAAGCCGGGCTGAAAGCCAGCACTTTTTGTACTCCCTTCTGCCGCAGGATTTTAATGGTATCTTCCGTATAGGGCTTGATCCACTCCGATTTTCCCAGGCGTGACTGGAAACAGGTCGTGTATGAACCCTCCGCCAGACCCAGCCGGGCGGTCAGCAGGCGGGAGGTTTCGTAGCATTGGGCTTTGTAGCAGTGGTAGTTGCTTTCTGTCAGGCCGGAGGCGCAGCCTTCCTGCTCGCAGGTTCTGCCAAAGTGCGCTTTTTCTGTCTGCCTTTCCGGGAGACCGTGGTAACTGAAAACAAAGTGGTCGTAGCCTGTTTGCGAGAGGTACTTCCCGGCATTTCTTACAAAGCCTTCCAACAGCAGGGGATGATCATAAAACGGGCCTGAGAAACGAATCTCCGGGATAGTCTGCCAGGAGCCGACCGTTTCAAAAACCTTCTGATGCACCGAGCCGGTGGTGGCTGAAGCGTATTGGGGAAAGAAGGGAATAACCTGGATTTTTTTCAGGTTCAGGCGTTCAAATTCTTTCAGTACGGCGGGGATGGAGGGATTCTGATAGCGCATGGCCAGCCGAACCACATAGTTGTCGCCCAATGCCTTTTGCAGTTCTGCTTCATTGCTTAGTCCGTACACTTTAAGCGGTGAGCCTTCGGGTAACCATACCTGCTGATAGATCCGGGCCGATTTTGGGGCGCGGAACTGCGCGATGATCAGGTTGACCAGCAACCAGCGATTAAGATAGGGGATGTCGATCACCCGTTCGTCCATCAGAAACTCCCGGAGGTATTTTCTTACATCAGGCACCGAAGGTGAGTCGGGTGTTCCCAGGTTAACCAGGAGGATTCCTGTTTTAGACATTTCGCTATACGATAAAAAAAATTGTATTATTGATAACAGGGAATATAATTAATCTTATATTTGAGGTCCGAATCAATCAGGCACATTATGAAAACCGTACTTAAAATCGAATCCATAAGTATCCGGGATTGTCTCAGGAACCTGGGTATTACCGAGGCTACTGCCAATATTTTCGTGCTTCCGAAAATAATCAAAAAGCCGGCTAGTAAGCCCTGACGTACTTGCCTTCCATGAAATTCAGGAAGGCTTTGTTCACTACTTTGTTTCCGCCGGGAGTAGGGTAGTTTCCTGTGAAATACCAGTCACCCAGATGCTGCGGGCATGCGGCGTTGAGGTTTTCCACGGTCTGGAAAACCACGGACACTTCAGCTTCAATGCCTGCCGGGACAATAATTTCTGCGATCTTGGCAGAAACTTCTTCGTGCGTAAACAGGTCAAACAGTTCTTTGACCAGGTTGGATTTCCGCAGGTCTCCTTTTTCCTGGAGCAGCAGAATCTTATTGTATACTTCTTCTTTTTTCTCTTCGAGCCCGCGTTCTTTGAGCAGCTCCAGCATGGCCCGGAAAGCAACGAATTCTTTCACTTTCGACATGTCAATGCCGTAGCAGTCGGGATAACGGATCTGCGGGGCAGAAGATACAATGACAATTTTCTTCGGTCCCAGCTTATCCAGCAGTTTAAGGATGCTCTTTTCCAGGGTGGTTCCCCGTACGATAGAGTCGTCAATGATCACCAGGGTATCTGTTTTTTTCCGGATGACACCGTGGGTCATTTCATACACATGCGATACCATTTCCGAACGGTCGTCATCGTTCGTGATGAAGGTACGGAGCTTTACGTCTTTGGAGACCAGCTTCTCAAAACGGGGCTTGAATTCCAGTAATTTTTCCAGCTCTTCTTCATTCAGCTGACCGGAAAGTATCCTCTCCTTCCGCCAGGTGGCGAGGTATTGCTCAATTCCTTCTACCATCCCGTAAAAGGCCGCTTCAGCGGTATTGGGAATATAAGAGAAAACGGTATTCTCCAGGTCGTAATTGATCTCTTTCAGGATCTGGGGGATAAGTCTCCGGCCCAGCTCTTTTCTTTCGTTATAGATATTGGGGTCTGACCCGCGGGAGAAATAGATTCTTTCAAAGCTGCACGATTTTTTCTCCAGCCGGGGCAGGATATTGTGTTCTGCGAAATCGCCGTTTTTGTTAATGATAAGCGCATTGCCGGGAGTGATCTCCAGGATGTCGTTATACCGGGCTCCGAATGCCGCTTTGATGGCCACTCTTTCCGAGGCCACCACCACCACCTCATCGTCGTACCAGTAGTAGGCCGGCCGGATACCGGCAGGGTCCCGTACCACAAAAGCAGAACCGAACCCGGTGATGCCTGCCATGGCATAGCCTCCGTCCAGGTCCCGGCAGGCCCGGTGCAGCACGCGCTGCATGTCCATATTATCTTCGATCACATCACTGAGCTCCGGATTTTCGTAATGGCCTTTGAAGTTGTCAAATATTCTTTGATTTTCTTCATCCAGGAAGTGCCCGATCTTTTCGAGAACAGTGATGGTATCTCCCCTGTCTTTGGGGTGCTGTCCCAGCTCTACCAGCTTCTTGAATAGGTCATCGGCATTGGTCATATTGAAGTTGCCGGCTACTACCAGGTTACGGCTCCTCCAGTTGCTCTGGCGCAGCATGGGATGGCAGTTTTCAATTTCATTCCGGCCGTGGGTGCCGTACCGCAGGTGTCCCAGCCAGACCTCACCGGTAAAGGCAATATTCTGCTGCAACCATTGCGCGTCTTTCAGGCGTGAAGGATCCTGCTTCTGAACTTCAATAAACTTATCGTTGATTTTTTTGAAGATATCTACCACCGGGCGGTTTTCCACAGAGCGGTAACGGCTGATATAGCGGCTTCCGGGAGGAACTTCTATTTTGACATTGGCCACTCCGGCGCCGTCCTGCCCCCTGTTCGACTGCTTTTCCATGAGAACGTACAGCCGGTTAACGGCATATAGCGGAGTTCCGTACTTCTCAATATAATAGTCAAGAGGCTTGCGGAGGCGAATCATGGCTATTCCGCACTCGTGCTTGATAGAATCACTCATTGTTTCTGGTAATTGATGACAAAGTTCCGAATTATTGTTTCCCGTAACAAATTAAATTTTTACGAATGAATTATTTACTTTTGAGTGCGGTTTCTGATATAACAATAAATGACGCGTAAATATTACCGGATAAGGTGAGTATTTACATAAAACTTGCAAGGAATTTGAAATTTCACGAGCTTAATTTACATCCCGATATCATGAATGGCATAGATGCCATGAACTACAGGGATACTACACCGATTCAGGAAATGGCGATCCCGTTGGTTTTGGAAGGTAAGGACCTGCTGGCCTGTGCACAGACCGGTACGGGCAAAACCGCCGCTTTTCTGATCCCGGTGCTGAGCAAAATAAAAGAAGAAGGGAACGACAGCCTGTCTACGCTGATCCTGGTGCCTACCCGTGAGCTGGCCAAGCAGATCGACGAACAGATTGAGGGCCTGGGTTATTTTGTGGGGGTGACCAGCCTGGCCATTTACGGCGGAGGCAAAGGAGAGAACTGGGATCAGCAGCGGACCGCGCTGACCGAGGGAGCCGATATTATTATTGCCACACCGGGAAGGCTGATGGCGCATATGAAATCCGGTAAGATCAGGTTTTCGGCTATCCGGCGGCTGATCCTGGATGAAGCGGACAAGATGCTGGACATGGGCTTTTCGGATGATATCATGTACATCATCCAGCATCTGCCCGCCGCACGGCAGAACCTGATGTTCTCCGCTACCATGCCGCCCAAGATCCGGTCTTTTGCCAAGAAAATCCTTCATGATCCGGCCGAGATCAGCCTGGCAGTATCCAAGCCGGCAGAGAAGATAGATCAGCGCTTTTATATGACCTCCGACGAGCAGAAGCTCCCGCTGCTGCTGAACCTGCTTCTGCCTTTTGCCGGGCAAAAGATCATTATTTTTACTTCTCAGAGGGTCATGATTCAGAAAATCCTGCGTGATCTGGCTAAAAACAAACTGAAGGCAAAAGGGATCTCTTCCGATATCGAGCAGGAGGACCGGGAGGTTGCACTCCGGGATTTTAAAGCAGGGAAATACAATATACTGGTTGCTACGGACGTCCTATCTAGGGGAATTGATATTTCCAACCTGAACCTGGTGGTGAATTACGACATTCCCCGCGATGCGGAAGATTATATCCACCGGATCGGCCGTACTGCCCGGGCAGATACCGAAGGGGTTTCGATCACCTTTGTTTCGGAAAAAGACCGCCGCTCGGTAAAAGCGATAGAGGCTTTGCTGGAAAAAGAGGTGGAAGTCAGGAAAGTTACGGAAGAGCTGGGTCTCGGGCCTGCTCCTGAGTTCCGGGCAGCCGGCAAGGGTTTTGCGCAGAAAGGGAAAAAACCGGCTCCGAAGCATGGCCCGAAAGGCCATCCGAACAGGAATGCAAGGAGTAATCCGAAGCATAACGCGAGGAACAGGTAGGGCAGGGTAGTGAGTTCCGGGTAGTGAATGGTGAATTTTTAGGGCATAGCCCCGGGGAAGCATGTTTGATTCCTTTCCGGCACTCAGAACTCACTACCCTGCACGCCCTACTTTTTATTTACCTTTACACTTTAGTAAACAGTCTATGATCTCATCAAACTATCTCATTATAATGGCAGGGGGCACGGGAACACGTTTCTGGCCTTACAGCCGGCAGAATTTTCCCAAACAGTTCCACGACATTTTAGGCACGGGCAGCACGCTTATCCAGCAGACTGCCGAGCGTTTTGAGGGCATATGCCCCAGGGAAAACATTTACGTGGTAACCTCCCGTGAATATTATGAGATCACGAAAGAACAGCTACCTTTCCTTTCGGATGACCAGATCCTGCTGGAGCCGGGCCGGAGAAACACTGCCCCGTGCATCGCCTACGCCTGCTTCAAGATCGCCAAGCTGGATCCGAACGCCAATGTGGTAGTGGCTCCAGCCGACCACATTATCCTGAAGCCTGAAGAATTCCGGAAGAAGATATCGGTGGCCCTCGATTATTCGCGAAAAGAAGATGTGCTGGTTACGCTGGGGATCACCCCTACACGGCCGGATACAGGCTACGGTTACATCCAGTTTGATGACACGGATGAGCAGGAGGTTAAAAAAGTGAAGACCTTCACGGAAAAGCCTGACCTGGAGATTGCCAGGATGTTTATTTCCAGCGGAGATTATGTCTGGAACGGCGGGATCTTTATCTGGAGCATGCCTTCTATTCTGAAAGCGCTGGATACCTACCTGCCCGAGATGGCCGATGCGTTCCGTGAAGCCCAGCCTTTTTTCTTTACGGAGGGGGAGAAAGAGGCCCTGGATACGGCCTACCCCAGGTGCCGTGCCATCTCCATTGATAACGGGCTGATGGAAAAGGCAGAGAATGTCTATGTGGTGTTGTGTGATATCGGCTGGTCAGACCTCGGTACCTGGAAATCCCTGTACGAAAACTCGGAAAAAGATGGGGTGAATAACGTAAGCAACTGCCGCACCCTGCTCTATAATGTGGAAGACAGCATTCTGAAAATGCCATCAGATAAGCTGGTGGTGGTAAAAGACCTGAAAGGGTATATTATTGCCGAACATGACAACGTGCTGCTGATCTGTCCGAAGGAAGATGAGCAACTGGTAAAAGAGTTTGTGGCCAAGGCGGAAGATTTCGGGAAGCATTATATTTAATGTGAAGAATCTTTAGAAAATACAACGTATCTGCTGTAAAATATTATTTTTTTACGCGAAAAGTCTTTTTTTATTCAAAACCTCATGCTTCAAATGGGGTTTTTTTATATTTGCCCCTCACTCTAATCTGAATTACCCATGCCTAATCAAAATCTGGAGACCGTTTTCACCCGGGAGGTCCATAACAAGTATTTGGTTTTCAATACGTTGTTTTCGAGACTTCCCTATGATAAAATGGCCAAGATAGGTTCCCTGATGCCCTTTCTTTACGATCATGCCCGGCAGGGCTTTGAAGAGGGGAAATACCCTAAAGAAATCATTGACGCTTTTTTTGAGAAGTTTACGGTTTTCACCACAGAGAAAGAGAAAATTGACCTGCTTTTCCGTCTCATTACCTATGTGGAGCGGCAGGTAGTGCTTTTTGACAGCGTGGAAGATGCGGCTTTTGAGAAACTGACCCCGGCAGATTCACCGGGTACCCTGAAGGCTATTCTTACCCTGGCCCGGCAGAACGATAAGCTGGAGGAGGTAAGGGAGAAGTTGAGAAACTTTAAGACAAGAGTGGTTTTCACGGCTCACCCTACCCAGTTTTATCCCAATTCGGTGCTCCGGATCATCCAGGATCTGGAGCAGTATATCCAGGTAAATGATATCAATACAATAGATCAGCTGCTGCAGCAGCTGGGTAAAACTCCTTTCTTTAACGATGAGCAGCCTACGCCCGTTCAGGAAGCACAAAGCATTATCTTTTATCTGCGGCATGTGTACTACGAGGTGCTGAGCCGGATCCAGGAGACCGTTACCCGGGAGATTTTTGACGGTGAGGATATTGCGCCGGTGATTGAACTGGGCTTCTGGCCCGGAGGGGACCGTGACGGAAACCCCTTTGTAACGGCCGAGATCACCCGGAAGGTAGCCCAGGAGCTGCGCTCCAATATCCTGAAATGCTACTATAATCATTTCAAGAGCATCCGGCGCCGTTTTACGTTCAAAGGGGTGATACCACTCCTGGACAAGATCAATAATAAACTGTATACCAATATGTTCGGTCTGAATAACGACCTTTCATACAATGCCCTCCTGAGCCGGCTGGAAGAAGTACGGGAAGTGATGGTCACGCAGCACGGAAGTATGTTCATTGACGAGCTGGACAGCTTTATCCTGCGGGTGAAGCTGTTCGGACTGCATTTTGCCACCCTGGATGTCCGCCAGGACAGCAGTATCCATGAGAAGGTGATGCAGGCTGTGAATGAGAAATTCAAGGTCTCAGAGCGCCCTTATCAGGAATGGACCCATGAGCAGAAAATTGAATTCCTGACTTCCAGCACCATTGAGGTATGGGAGGATGATTTCACCGATCCGCTGGTAAAAGATACCTTTAAGACCATCCGCGCCATGAAAGAGATCCAGGCACATAACGGCGAGAAAGCCTGTGACCGCTATATCATTTCCAATTCCACCTCGGCCTGCTCGGTGCTGGAGGTGCTGGCCATGTTCAAGTTCTGCGGCTACCGCGATGCCGACATTTCGGTAGATATCATTCCGCTGTTTGAAACCATAGAGGGGCTGGATACGGCCAAAGATTCCATGGAAGAGCTGTACAATAACCTGGCTTACCGCCGGCATCTGAATATCCGCAAGAATACGCAGACCATTATGCTGGGCTTTTCCGACGGAACAAAAGACGGCGGTTATATCAAGGCCAACTGGGAGATATTCCGTGCAAAGGAACGTCTGACCGAAGTTTCGGAAGAGAACGAGGTGAGTGTGATCTTCTTTGACGGCCGCGGTGGTCCTCCGGCGCGGGGCGGCGGAAAAACCCACCAGTTTTATGCTTCACAGGGGCCTACCATTGCCAATAACCAGATACAGGTGACCATCCAGGGGCAAACCATTACGTCGATGTACGGTTCCCGTCCCCAGGCACGGTTTAACTTTGAGCAGCTGCTTTCGGCCGGGGTACTCAATGATGTATTCGGAGACCAGAAAGCGATTATTACTCCGGAAGAGCGTGCACTGATAGAAGAGCTGGCGGAAACCGGGGGAGAAAAGTACCTGGAGCTGAAAAACCACCCGCTGTTTGTCCCCTACCTGGAAAACAAGAGCCCGCTGAAATATTACGGACAAACCAAGATCGGAAGCCGGCCCAGCAAGCGGAGTTCCGGCGGTAAACTAAAGCTGACAGACCTGCGGGCTATTCCTTTTGTGGGCGCCTGGAGTCAGCTGAAGCAGAATATTCCCGGCTTTTACGGCCTGGGCACTGCCCTGGAAAGCATGGTCAGCCAGGGACGGCTGGAAGAGGTAAAACAGCTGTATAATGAGTCGCTGTACTTCAAAACACTCATTCAGAACAGCATGATGTCGCTTTCCAAGACCTATTTCCCGTTAACCTCTTATATGAGAGAAGACCCGGAGTACGGTGAGCTGTGGAACATCATGCACGAGGAATACCGGAAGAGTGTAAAGTATATGCTGGAAATATCCAACCAGAAAACGCTCATGGAAACCGAGGTGGTGGGGTCTCTGTCTGTGAATTACAGGGAGCAGATCGTGCTGCCGCTTCTGGCCATTCAGCAATACGCGCTTCAGAGGATCGAGGAAACGGAAGACGAAGAGCTGAAACTCATTTACCAGAAGATGGTGACCCGGTCGCTTTTCGGAAATATCAATGCAAGCCGGAACTCGGCATAGCTCAGTTCCGGGGGGTGAGTTCGGAGCAGTGAGTAAAGAGTGGTTGGAATAAAGTTGAATGCTTTTCACTTTTGTATTCAACCGGTGGGTATTTCCATTGTCAATTATCCACTGTCTATTGTCCGGGCTTTTTCATAATAAAAAACAAAGATTCCTTTTCATCTGAAAGGGAATCTTTTATTTTTGTTATTATGAGTTACCCGCCGTTTACGAACTTACCTTAACCCTATTTACCGGTTCGTTCAGCAGAGAGGAACAACCCACGTATTTTTATTTGTCCATTTAATACCTACTTTAATCTATGAAAGAAAAATTACGCCTTTTGCTATTCTTATTCTTTACAGCAATAGGGATGTCGTACGCGCAGTCCACGGTGACCGGAACGGTAGTGGATAGTGACAGTGAGCCCGTACCAGGCGCCTCCGTGCTGGTAAAGGGAAAAACTACAGGAACAATGACTTCTGCCGACGGGAAGTTCAGCATTGCCGCCAGTGTCGGGGAAACACTGATTTTCAGAGCCGTAGGATTTTCGGAAACGGAGGTGATCGTACCTGCATCGCGGGTGGTGAACGTGCAGCTTGAAATTGCCCAGGGAAGACTGCAGGAAGTGGTGGTTACCGCCATGGGTATAAAAAAGGAGAAAAAGGCGCTGGGCTATGCCGTTCAGGACCTGAACTCTGAAGAGCTGTTAAAAAATAAGAGCCCCAACATGGTCAATTCCCTTGCCGGTAAAATTGCGGGGGTGAACGTTACGCAGTCTTCCGGAGCGGCAGGTGCAGGGGCACAGATCATTCTCCGGGGAGGAACTTCACTGGAAAGAGATAACCAGCCCCTGTTTGTGGTAGACGGGGTGATTTATGATAACTCTACCGTTATCGGAGGGAACAGCGCATTTGACGGAGCCCTGTCAGTGGCGTCTACCAACGGTAACCGGGTAATGGACATCAACCCGGAAGATATTGAGAATGTGTCTGTTCTGAAGGGACCAGCTGCGGCGGCCCTGTACGGATCCCGTGCAGCAGCCGGGGCAATTATCATTACCACCAAATCAGGACAGGACGGCAGAGCCGAACTGAACTTTACCACGCGTGTTTCTACCAGCTGGGTAAACCGCTTCCCGGAGCAGCAGGATAAATACAAAAGAGGGTATTATAATGCGCAGGGGGTGCTGG
Source organism: Leadbetterella byssophila (assembly GCA_040394735.1). Lineage (GTDB taxonomy): Bacteria > Bacteroidota > Bacteroidia > Cytophagales > Spirosomataceae > Leadbetterella > Leadbetterella byssophila_A. Next base: position 52,952 of record JBEBRR010000013.1, on the reverse strand, counting down.
ATACCTATACCACCCAGTCATGGGGTGAGGCTTTCGGTCCCGGGGAAACGGTCTATAATAATATCGAAGATTTCTTCCAGAACGGAGCCTCCTTTGATCATAACCTGAGCCTGGCAGGAGGAAGCAAGAATAACTCCTTCTATTTATCGGCATCGCGATTTGACCAGACCGGGATTATCCCGAACACCGGCTTTGACAAGACGACCTTCCGTTTTAACGGGGATCAGAAATACGGAAAAATCAAGCTGGGGGCAAATGTGGCCTACAGTATAGCCAATACCGATAAAACGCTTACTTCTTCCGGGCTGTTCAATTCAGGCGGAACCGGCGCTATGAACTCTACCTACCGCTGGTCAAGAAGCGATGATATGAAAAAATACCTCAATGACGACGGTACCAAATACAGGATGTTTGAGGGCCTGCAGGAAATGCGGGATGATATTGAAAATCCTTACTGGATCGTGAACAGGAACAAACTGTCCGATCAGACCAATCGTCTTACCGGGAATGTAAGCGCTACTGCCGATATCTTTGACTGGTGGAAGGTTTCTTATCGCTTAGGCTCGGACTGGTATGTGACCAAAAACTCCACGCTTATCGGAGAAGGCGGAGCTATAAAAGATATCTGGCAGCAGGGGATGATGTCGGAAAGTGATTATAATTTTAATTACTGGTCATCCAACCTGATGTCTGATTTTAACAAGAAGGTAGGAGAGTTTGATCTGGGTGCGCTGGTAGGTTATTTCTCGGAAGAGACCCGCGTAGTAAATAACCGCAGAATGGGGTATAACTTTGAAGTGGAAGGGTTCCACAGCTTCGGAAATATCATTGATGCCAATAAGTTCCTGAATGTGGTAAGCTCTAAAAGGAGGCTGTTCGGAGCGTACGGAGAACTCCGGGCCTCTTATAAGAGTATGCTGTTCCTGAATGTGACCGGCCGGAACGACTGGACCTCCACACTGCCGGCCAACAACCGTTCGTATTTCTATCCGTCAGTAGGAGGTAGCTTTGTATTTACGGAAGTATTGAATAACGTGCCCTGGTTAAGCTTTGGTAAACTGAGAGCCTCCTGGGCCCGGGTAGGTAAGGATGCCGCCCCTTATGTGACCAATACATATCTTTGGGCGCCAAGGGAATTTCTGGGTGGAATAGTGGGAACAGGAAATAACTGGCAGCGGGGAAACCCTTACCTGAAGCCAGAAAACACCACTTCATTTGAAGTAGGTCTGGAAATGAGGTTCCTGAAGGGCCGTTTAGGGCTGGATTATGCCTACTATACCAATAATTCATATAACCAGATTCTTTCTCCCAGGATGGGGCAATCTACCGGTTATATCTTCATTTCTGTAAATGCAGGCGATATCTATAACAAAGGAATGGAGCTTTCACTTACGGGTAAGCCGGTGGTTCAGAAAGATTTCGAATGGAATACTACCCTGAATATGTCGAGAAACAGGGGGACAGTGGAGAACCTGCTGCAGGGACTTGAAATACTTTATGTCACAGACGTGCAGGTAGGAAATGCAAAAGCGGCTTCCTTTAACGGCGGCAACTTTATGGCCATTTCCGGCTCAAAATGGTCAAGAACTAATGACGGCAAGGTGATCCTGGATGCAAATACGGGAATGCCGGTGAGCGATAACCTGACGACCTATAACATCGGTAACCGCGAGCCCCGCCTGATCGGAGGTTTTGACAATAATTTCAGGTACAGGAATTTTAACCTGTCGTTTTTATTTGACTTCCGGGTAGGAGGGATGATCTATAACGGTACGGATTACTTCATGACTGTTAACGGGATGAGCAAGCGCAGCATGGACAGGGATAACCTGGTACTGAGTGGTGTGGTAAGAACCGGCGGTACAGACCAGGAGCCGGTGTACGAAGATAAAACGTTTACTTTCAACGCCAATGAGTTCTATAACATAAGAGGTGTGCAGACCAGCGGGCGGAAGATCATCCAGGATTACTGGAGTGATTTCTACGCAAGGGAGAGCGCCAACTTTATGACCGATACCAAGTGGCTGAGACTGAGAAGCATATCGTTGTCTTATGATATCGGGAAAGGCCTTCTGAAAAACACGAATGTATTCAAAGGCATGACAGCCAGTGTAACAGGAACTAACCTTTGGTTGCTTACTAACTACAAGGGGATGGACCCGGAGACTTCAGCCGCAGGTTCCGGAGTGATCGGATCCAGTTCAGTGGGCATTGACTTCAACGGCGTACCTGCCACAGCGGGTCTTACATTTGGTTTAAACGTTAAATTCTAAAAATTCGGGTTCGATGAATAAGTTAAAAAATATATTGTTACTGGGTATTACTTCGATGTTTATCCTGTCTTCATGCAAAGACACCTGGCTGGATATTAACGAAGACCCCAATACTCCTTCCAACACCGTGGCTTCGGTGAAGGGCCGCCTGGCCTGGATTCAGCATCATTATCTGTATGCGCAGGGCACTGCAGGGGTGAGAGCTTCTACGGTTACCCAGCAGGTAACGTTTGTGAGCAGCACGGCCCAGCAAAGTATGTCGGCAGGCTGGAACCCCATTGCGGGGATGTCTACCACGCCTTACCAGTGGTGGTTTGTAACTGCTGCTGCGAACCTGGAAGACCTGGAAGCCAAGGCCGAAAAAGAGGAGGCTTACCACTACATAGGTGCGGCGCGGGCCATCCGGGCCATGGGCTTTATGCTGATGACCGACTGGTACGGGGAGATGCCCTATACGGAGGCGGTCAGCTCGGCCATTACGCCTAAATTTGATGACGGGAAAACCATTTTTGAAGGCTGTCTTGCCGATATTGAAAAAGCCATTGAATATTTTAAAATGGCTCAGCCAACCTCAGCTACTCCTTTAGCTGCCGGTGACAGCTGGAATAACGGAGATGTAAACAAATGGCTTAAGCTTTGTTACGGGCTAAAAGCAAGATGGCTGAATAATCTTTCCAAGAAAAGCGGCCTCTACAAGCCTGATGATGTTTTAGCCGCTTTGGCGCAGGGTCCGCAGGCTATAGGTGAAAGCACGGTGATCATTCATGAAGATTCACCTGCTGATAATGTGGGAGACGTTTTATTCGCCGATCCGCTGAAGGCCGCCATTGTCTTTGATAACCTGGGAATGAATACGAATTTCCGCTTAACCAAATGGTATACCGACCTGCTGACCAACTTTGATAACAAAGGCGTGGAAGACCCGAGGGCGGATAAGCTTCTGCCCTGGGCGGAATTCGGTAATCCGAAGAAATTTGTAAGAACGGAGGGGGTGGATATGCAGTCTGCTATCCGGACTGAGGCCGGACCGATCTCTCCTTCCTATAATGCTTCCAACAGCGCGATTCAAAGTAACGGACGAACCGTGCCCGCTAAATCGTGGTATATTAATACAGCTAATACCAAGCGCTGGGGTGATACCGTGTATGTTTCTTTAAGAAGCAGCTCGCTGGGCTACCATAAAGATGTCACCGACATTTATAAATGGGCTGACGGCACGGTGGCGGCCTCGGGTACTTTTTATTCCAGACCGGATGCGCCTACTCACTTGTTAACCTATCCTGAAATGTGCTTTATCAAAGCAGAGGTGCTGTTTAATAAAGGAGATAAAACCGGGGCATTTGCTGCGTATAAAGACGGAATCAAGGCGCATATTGACCTGATGAATGTAAAATTAACAGCCTACGGAAATGTGAATGTCAGCAAATCTCCGATGCAGCAGTCAAAAATTGATGAATTTATGGAGAAGGGCATTGGCACGGCAGCCGATATTACGTTAGGCAAAATCATGACGCAGAAGTTTATTGCGCTGTCTTATTCGCAGCAAAACTGGAACGATATGCGGAGGTACGACTACAGTACGGTGGCTTATCCGGGATGGGCCGTTCCGTATGAATATACCGTTACAGCCGCTGCCCAGAATAAAATACCTCTCGGAAAGCAGTTCCGCAGGGTAATGCAGGTATCGCATGAGATCAATTATAACGCGGAGAACGTGAAGGCGTCACATCCCAATGCGTTAAGCAATGATGTCTGGTCTTACCCGGTATGGTGGGATATCAAAGAATAGTTTCCGGTAAGTGGAATATAAAAAAGGGGCGCGGCTTAGCCGCGCCCCTTTTTTATGCCTTCGTTCTTTCAGTATCCTGAATTCTGCTGGGCCGCAATGCCCGGATTGGCGTTGATCTCTCCGATGGAAATCGGCAGAACGGTCTTGAAGTAGGTCCGGTCAATGGTTTTGGGCCGGATGCTGATGTTGGTTCCGATGATCTCATCGTTGAAAGTGATCGGCCTGTTGTTCCGGATCATATCGAAAAAGCGGTGCCCTTCGCCGAAGAGTTCCTTGCTTCTCTCATCCAGGATCATATCCAGTGTAACGGTTTCGGCGGTGGCCGGCGCCAGCGCAGGTGCCCGGCGCCGGATAGCGTTCAGGTAAGTGGCTGCTTTCTCTTTATTCCCCAGTTGGAAAGCAGCTTCCGCAGCATTCAGGTACATTTCCGACGAACGGATGACCTTGATGTTCACGGCGGTGTTGGTGCTCTTGCCGTCGCCGGCCAGGGTAATGCTGCCACTGTATTTATAGAGGGATCCCTTGCGGGGAGCGGCTGCGGTAGAGATTTCATCGGCATCCATGATACCCCAGCGCACGTCAGTGGCATCTTCTTTCAGCCTGTTCAGGAAGTAGTCGCTGGCGCCGTAGAAGCCAAGCACCGTACTGGCACCGTGTCCTTTCCTGCGGAAATAAAATCCGAGCGATCCGGTTCCCTGATCGCCTTCGTTCTGGTATACACCCAGTTCGAAGATCGATTCCGAGCCGAACTGTTTTGTCCATGACTCCACCCAGTTGTCCGGTGTATAGAGCGTATAGCCTCCGTTCGTGATCACATCTTCTGCGGCGGCAAGGGCGTCGGCATAGTTGTTCATGTAAAGATAAACCCGCGACTGCATGGCCTTGTTGGCGTAATAGTTGATGTACCCGTTGCTCTTGGCTTTCGGAAGCAGAGTTTCAGAAGCTTTCAGGTCGGCCAGGATCTGCGCATAGTTCTGCTCCACGGTGGCCCGCAAGGGCTGTTCGGTGGAGCCGAGGGTGGTGGTGATATTGGGAACTCCGAAGGCCGCCTTGTCGAAATTATAGGGCTTCCCGTACAGGCGTACCAGGTCAAAATACATGATGGCCCGGGCGGTAAGCGCCTGACCTTTGTACTGATCAAAGTTTTCGGTGCTTCCGGCCGCCTGCAGTTTTTCAATGCTTTCCAGGAGGTTGTTGGCCTGCATGATATTATTGTAGATCGCTGACCAGAATCCGCCGTAGGCGTTGGAATTGGCCGAATGATTGAACGTATAGAGGGCGTCATTTCCGCGGCCTGCAGAATAGATGGTCATATCGCCGCCTTTGGCGTCGGCATAGAGGAACATGTCGCGGCCGTAATGATTGATGGAGGTCATCCGGCGCATCATGCCGTTGATGATGATCTTGGCGTCATTGGCCGTCTGAACCGCTACGGAAGAGTCTCCGGAGTTGGTAGGTTTTACCTCCAGGAAGTCTTTGCAGGAGGTGGTGCCCAGTAAAGCGGTTATGGCCAGTATCTTGATTATATTCTTCATTTTGTTAAACAATTTTTGAGATTCAACAGGATTAAAAGCCGAGTTCGATACCGAATGTATAGGTCTTGCCGTAAGGGGTCTCCCACCCGCGGGTACCGTACTGGTTCACTTCGGGATCTGCAATCTTATACTTGGAGGCTGTCCAGAGGTTGGTGCCGTTAAAGAAGATTCTGCAGTCTTCCACTTTCACTGCCTTCAGGAGGTTCTGAGGTATCCGGTAGCCCACAGTGATGTTCTTCAGCCGGATGAAGCTGGCATTGTAGAGCTGACGGGTGGAGTGCTGCATAGGGTCAGTAAGGTCATTGCCGCTCAGCTGGGGAAGGGTACCGCCGGTATTATTCGGTGTCCACATATCTTCGTAGTAGACCTCCGACCGGATCCGCTCCCAGTAGTAGCCGTCATCGGCCACGTCTTTGAAGGCGCCGTCATACAGGTTTCCGCCCAGTTTATACATAAAGTTCAGACCTACGCTGATACCCTTGTACTCGACGTCCGTATTGATACCGCCGTATAATTTCGGAATGGCATTGCCGATAATCTTGCGGGTAGCCTTGCTGAAGGCGTAGGTGGCACCGCGGCCGTTAAACTGGAAGTCGCCGGCTGCCGGGTTTTCCGGGTCATTGACATACCATACGTTTTTACCGTTTTCAGGATCCACTCCGGCCCATTCATAACCGTAGAAAGCCAGTGTTGACTCTCCTTCGCGGTAAATAAACTGGGAGCGGGCGTCGCCACCGGTGGGGTCGTTCCAGATGATGTCCTGTCCGCCGTACAGCTTGGTAACAGTAGATTTCATAGCCGTGGCATTAATGCCGGCACTCCAGCGGAAGCCATCTTTGCTGATGATGTCGCCGTTCAGTTCGATCTCCACCCCTTTGTTATTGATCTCCCCGATATTCTTCAGGGTAGAGCTGAAGCCGGTAACCGTAGAGATAGGCACATCCTGGAGCAGGTCTTTGGAGTCACGGTTAAAATATTCCACACTACCTGAAATACGGTTTTTGAGCAGGCCGAATTCCAGGGCAAGGTTAGTGGAATAGCTGGTTTCCCAGGTCAGGCTAGGGTCGGCTATGGTGATAATGCCGCCGCCGGGCTGCTCCATATATTTGTTATTATAGCCTACCAGCGAGCGCCAGCCGAAGTTATCGGAAGGCAGCGTACCGTTGGTACCGTAGGAAGCCCGCAGACGCAGGTTGCTGATGAAGTCGTTATCGGCCAGGAAATCTTCCTTACTGATCCGCCATGAACCCGCTACCGACCAGAAGTTACCCCAGCGGGTATCCGGTCCCAGGCGCGAAGAGCCGTCTCTCCGGAAGGAGGCCGATGCAAAATATTTCTGGTTAAAGCTGTATTCAGCACGCGAGAAGAACGACATCATGTTATAGCCCCATGAGTAAGCCGAAGCATTGGTGGTTCCGGCCGTAGACACAGTGTGCAGGGCGCTGGAAGGCATATCAGTACCCGATGAACGCATAAAGTCGGTCTCGTTTTTCTCCGCTTCATACCCCAGCAGGAAGCTGAAGTCATGGAGGTTATTGAACGTTTTGTTATAATTCAGGGTGTTTGAGGAGAGCAGCTTGTTATAATTGGTGGTCATCTCGTTCACAGCTCCGCGGGTGGTTTGTGCATTCCAGTGCAGAGCGCTGTAATAGATGTGATCCCTGACCTTCGAGTTGTCGAATGAAAATACGGTTTTAAAATCCAGTCCCGGCATCAGATGCAGGGTCAGCGATTCCACAGCGCTTAAACGCAGGGTATTGGAAGTGTTTTCCCACTCGGTGTCATAATAGATGGAGTTCTGGGCCAGGCTGCCGTAACGGGCGGTAAAAGGAAGGCCCGTTTTGTAGTTGGTAGGCCAGTAAAGCGGCCAGAGGAGATTTCTTACCTGCATGAAGTAGTTGGCACCGGTATTCCGGGTATCATTATACCCCTTCAGGTCATTGCTGGAGACATTGATGTTGGTGCCCAGCTCCAGTATGCGGCCCACTTTCTGGGTAACGTTGATCCGTCCGCCGATGCGGTCAAATTTGTTGATCCGCATCCGGTTCTGATCCGAAGTGTATGACAGGGAGGTGAAGTATTTGGTAGCGTCCGTACCGCCCTGAACCGAAAGCTCGTTGGTGTTGTAGGTACCGGTACCGAAAAGGGCTTTATCCCAATCATAATATTTTCCTTCCCGGTTCTCTATGCCGTCGGTCATGCCTTTGATGATGACGCCGTCCATTCTGCCGGTGCCTGTGGCTTCAAAGGTATATCCGTGCTGGTTGAATTTTCCGTTCAGGCGGGTGATGGCATTGCTGCTGGCAAAGGCTGCGTCTCTTCCGCTGGAGGTATTGAAGTCGTGGAATACCTGGTACAGCATATCCACCTGCTCCTGCACGCCGGCCGCTTCGTAGTTATCGGTGGCCCAGGAAGGGGTAAAACCTACCGAGCTTTTGAGGTTTACCCTGGGTTTCCCGGTTTTTCCCTTTTTAGTAGTGACCACCACCACGCCATTGGCAGCCCGTGAACCGTAGAGGGAGGAGGCCGCCGCATCTTTCAGCACGGTAACTGACTCAATGTCACCGGGATTAATGGTGCTCATCACGTTATTGGTCCGGTAGATATAGTCACTCATCTGGCCGGTATTGCCGGAAACCACAGGTACCCCGTCAATGACATACAGGGGTTCGTTAGAGGCATTCATGGAACCGATCCCCCGGATGCGGATGCTGGGCGAGGACCCGGCCTGGCCACTGCTCTGGGTAACCTGGAGACCCGCTACCCGCCCGTTCAGCGCGCTTTCAAACGAGGTGAGCGGGATGTCTTTGATCTTATCCGTGGAAAGCGTGGCGGCCGAACCGGTGTATGTACCTTTAGTGGCAGTACCGTAGGCCACTACCACCACTTCGTCCAGCTGGCTTTGTGACTCGTCCAGAATGATGTTGATCACTGAAGCCGCGCTTACGGTAGCAGTGGAATTGATGTATCCCACGGCGCTGAAAGTAAGTACATTACCCGTTTGAGCGTTAATGCTGTAGTTACCGTCGGCGTCCGTTTGGGTGGCGTTGGTGCTTCCCTGTACCTTAACGGTAACTCCGGGGAGGGAGGTGCCGTCTGCACCGGAGGTTACTTTACCGGAAATCTTTCTTTCCTGTCCCCATGCCAATTGAAAGATCCCGATCAGCATGAAAAGAAAAAGTAGCTTTTTTTTCATAATAGGTAATTGATTAATAAAGATGGACAGACTTCAGAGAGATATTTTGTGTTTTATCAATTCTCTGAAAGACTATTTTTTAACTGGCCATGAAATTATTAAAAAATGATCAGGAAAGTCCCCTTTTCCAAAATAATTTTCTGCAATTTAAAATGTTTCAAGAGGGAAGTTTCGGGGTTGCGCCACCGGGTTTCAGAAGGGGTATACCGCTCCCGGCCCCCGGACGTGATCCCGGGGGTATGTTCTACGCATGGCCTCGGTCCGGGCGGATCACCCGGGCCTGTTCAGCGTGATAATCTCAAAATCATATTCATTTTTCCCGGATCGTTCAAAATGAACGGAACCTGCAGTTTTCCAGTTTTTATAAGGGGAGAGGTCAAAGAAAGCATCGCCTTCAGGGGCGGCGTTTACGTGGGTAAGATAAAGCCGTGTGGCAAAAGGAGCGGCCAGGTCATAAATTTTTTGTCCGCCGATGATAAAAATTTCATCTTTATCGGTCAGGGTTTCCGCCTGACGGAGAGCTTCTTCCAGGGAAGAAATGACCACGGCCCCTTCAATAGAGAGGTGAGGGTTCCGGGTGATCACCAGGTTCGTTCTGCCCGGCAGTGGCTTCCCGATGGAATCAAAGGTTTTCCGGCCCATGATCACCACGTGTCCGAGGGTACGCTTTTTAAACAGCTTCAGGTCGTCACTTAATTTCCACAGGAGCTGGTTGTCTTTCCCGATTACCCCGTTTTGAGCTACGGCCACCAACACGGATATGTCCATAAATGTGTAATTTTGTGCAAAGATATATGAAATAGCCATGAGCTGTCAGAAATCAGCTACCAGAAATTGAGGCAGACTGACCCGTAGATGAATAAGGCGGTTCGCCGCGCGGCTGACTGCTAACAGCTAATGGCTGAAAGTTAAATTTGAATATGTAATGAAAACAGCATTTATTACGGGAGGAACAAAAGGGATAGGATATGGTGTGGCGGAGAGCCTGCTGCGGGAAGGCTACGCTGTAGCTCTTACAGGAAGGGGAGAGCAGGGAGTGGAGGACGCTGCCGCAGCGCTCAGCCAGGGATTTGAGGGCAAAGTGCTGGGGTTGGTGGCGGACGTACGAAACCAGGCTTCACTGAAAAAAGCCGTTGCAGCCACGGTAGAGGCGTTCGGAGGAGTGGACGTGGTAATTGCCAACGCCGGGGTAGGCGTATTTAAGAATATCTCGGAACTGACAGCGGAAGACTGGAATGATACCCTGGATACCAACCTCACGGGAGTATTTTACACCGTAAAGGCCACGCTTAATGAAGTGATCCGCCGTAAAGGATACATTATCACCATTGCCAGCCTGGCCGGAACCAATTTTTTCGAGAAAGGCACGGCCTATAATGCCAGTAAGTTCGGACTGGTGGGTTTTACCCAGGCGCTGATGCTGGATGTCAGGGACAAAGACGTTAAAGTCAGCACGATCATGCCGGGATCGGTAGCCACCTGGTTTAATAATCATGTGCCTTCAGATGCAGACGCCTGGAAGATTCAGCCGGAGGATATCGGGCAGATGGTAGCTGACCTGCTGAAAATGAATCCCAGAACGCTGCCCAGCAAGATAGAAGTGCGGCCCAGCAGGGTGGGGAAGTGAACAATTAACAGCTAATAGTGAGCAAACGGCATCGCCTCTCTTTTTTAAACCATATAAGGCACATGAGTTTATAGGGAATAAGCGCGGTATCAGAAAGCTTATATGCAAAACTAATAGGGCTGATATGACTTTGCGGTTCAGAAAAAGACGTAGCCGCCAGGGGAGTGAAAAACTAATAGTGAAAGTTAAGGTACATTCCGAAACTTTTAACTTTTAGTTTTTCACTTTTCACTTTTTTTGGCATTCTCATTTCCCCCGCCTAAATTTGTATGAATTTTAGTTAATTAAGGAAATGAAGAAAAACGTAGGATTTCTTGCGATAGCAGCTACCGTGCTGATGACCGCCTGTACTTACCAGAAGAATAACCGGATCGAACAGAAAGATGTGAATGCGGGCAATGATTATGTTTATGCACATCCTGATTCTATGGCGCGCCAGAGAAAGGTTCAGTATACGGCGAATTCCGAAAACGAGGTAAGAGCCATGGAAATCCAGGAGATTCTCTACGGTTCCACAGCGGAAGAATAAGAGAGTACCGGAGGCTGCTCTGTTAAGAACAGATAAAATTTTGGAGTGATTTCATAATCCGTCCGTTCCGGCGTTTAACAGATTATGGAATCATTTTTTTATGAGTAGTGAGTTTCGAACATTCACTACCGGGAACCCGGAACTCTACTACTTCTCTTAAAGCGGGCGTATATGCAGTTTTTATATCCGAATGTATTGTGGGGACTTCTCGCGTTAGCGATACCGCTGATTGTACACCTCTTTAACTTCAGACGAACCCGGAAAGTATATTTTTCCAATGTGGCTCTGCTCAGGACTGTGGATACCCGGGTATCTGCTTTCCGGAGGCTGAAGCATCTGCTGGTGATGATGGCCCGGATGCTTTTCATTGCCTGCCTGGTGCTGGCCTTTGCGCAGCCTGTGAGGAAAGCCGGGGAAAACCGCGACCTTCCCCCCGGCATTAACGGCATTTACCTCGATAACTCTCAGAGTATGCAGAATACCCGTGAGAACAGGCGTTTGCTGGATCTGGCGGTAATTAAAATTGATGAGCTGCTTTCGCTGCTGAACCGGACTTCCAACATTCAGCTTTCTACCAATGACTTTGACGGACAGGACCAGTTTGTGAGCTCTGCTGCCAAAGTACGTGACCGGCTGACTACCGTAGCATTCTCGGAAACCGGCCGTGACCTGGCCCAGGTGTATAAGCGGCAGCATTCTGTGGCTCTTAAGCATAATCCTTCAGGGAGAAACCATTTTTTCTGGTTTTCCGACTTTCAGAAAAGTACGGCCGGTAACCTGGCCGACCTGCGCGTGGATACAAATGATGTGCTTCATCTTATTCCTGTGACCGGAAAGGCGGCGCGGAATGTTTTTGTAGACTCCCTTTGGCTGAACGTGCCTTTTGTAAGAGAAATGCAGAACAATGTGCTCAGCGTAAAAGTCTTTAACTCGGGTAATCAGGCCGTAGAGAAGCTGTCGCTGAAACTGTATGTAGATGATGTCCAGATTTCTACTTCCTCTGTAGACCTGCCGCCCAATGCCTACGGCACGGCCAGGTTCAACTTTACGGTTAATTCACGCGGATTGCACAAGGGAAGAGTCAGCTTTGATGACCAGCCGGTTACGTTTGATAACGATTATTATTTCACCCTGGATGCCTCACCGGCTATCCGCATACTTCACCTGTACGGGCAGCGGAGTGAACAGAATTACATAGGGAAGATTTTTGCCAATGACAGTCTCTTTGCCTACAAAGCCTATTCTATTGAGAATTTCAATCCGGGAGAAGTGCAGAATGCCGACCTCGTGGTACTGGAGGGTATCGCCGCGTTAGACGGAGAGAGACGGAGTGTGATGGAAGCTTTTCTGAACCAGGGCGGAAACGTGGCCCTGATCCCTTCTGACCAGGTGTCACAGGTAAGCCTGCAGGAGTTTCTCGCGCCTTTCGGGGTACGGAATCTGCAGGCCGATAATCATGTGCCCCGTGCTGATGCCCTGCAGGAAATAGCCCAGCCGGAAGGGCAGTCGCCTTTCTTCGAAGATGTATTTGAAAAAGGCAGCCATAACCGGCTGATGAGCCTTCCCAAGGTTTACCCGAAGCTCCGATGGGACGGGGTGGCGGAAAAAATCCTGACCTTAAAGAACGGCCGGCCCTTCCTGACACGCACACGGGCAGGGGAGGGGAACCTGTACCTTTTTGCTGCGCCGCTCAGCCGCGAATACGGGAATTTCGCCGAGCACGCGCTGTATGTGCCGGTTCTTTTCCGGATGGCTTACCTGAGCGGGAAAACGGACCGCCTGGCCTATAATTTCAGCGAAGGACACATCCAGCTCTATATGCCGGAAGCGCCTAAAAATGCAGTCTATAAGCTGAAGAATAAAAACCTGGAGCTGATCCCGGTGCAGAGCCTGCGGGGTAAAACCCTGATTCTGACCCTGCCGAAATCATCTGAACTGCAGAATAACCAGCTGTTGGGTTCCGGCATCTACGAGCTGGAGATCAATGGCAAAGGGGTGAAGTCACTGGCCCTGAACCACAGCCGGACGGAATCGTACATGGATACCTGGTCACCCGATGAGCTGGAAGACGCTTTTGCAGAACAAAAGAACATCAGGATTTATAACGATGTGCAGGACGGCGAGTTTATCGAAGCTTTCCGTGAGTCATCCATCGATAAGCCTTACTGGAAATATTTTGTGGTTGCCGCCTTGTTTTTCCTGCTGGCAGAAATTCTTCTGACCCGTTTACTGAGGCGCTAGTCCTGAAAAGTAATTCTGAAAATTTCAATATTTTCCTGAACAGGCAATTATCATTTCCCATAAATAATTTTCAGTGTATGCTTTCCGGGACCTACGTGGTCTATCAGAACCGATCTGTTTTCCGGGGTGAGATTAACGGCATCGCCATCAAGCAGAACTTCATATTTCCTGTTATTTTTCAGGGGAAGGCAGATTTGCGCAGAAGTATTTCCCGGGATGCTTACCTCCATATGGAAAGAATCTTCGGTTTGCAGATAATCTGCTTTTACAGGGCCTTTGATAGTTGGAACAACAATACGCGCATGCTTCAGTGTTGAAATCTGAGGCTTTATACGAAAGGTGGACCAGCCCGGCGTCAGGGGTTCTATTCCCATCAGCTTGCGCGAAATAATATTGGCCGGAGCCGCACCCCAGGCATGATTCCAGTCCTGGTTGGGTTTGTATTTATTGTCCCAGGCCTCCAGGGTTATTGTGCTGCCTGCCCGGATCATGTTGAACCAGCTCCGGTCTGTTTTTGAGGTGAGCAGTGACAATGCGTACCCGCCTTGGTTGGCATCGTATATCCCGTCCAGTAAAAACTGGCTTCCGTAAACGCTGCAAGCCATTCCCTTAGACCGGATATGGGCCATCACACTGTTTTTGTATTCAGGATCTACCAGTCCCAGGGCAAGCGCAAAGGCATTCGCGTGTAAAGAGGCATGCCGGGTTCCTGCACCATCGACATAAATGTTTTGTTCAGGATCAAAAAACATTTTTTGAAAGGCAGCTTTGACCGCGGCGGCTCTTTCCCGGTACATCCGGGCATCGGAAACTTTCCCCAGATCTGTGGCCAGCATTTCCATGATCACCAGAGATCTGTAATGAAATGCGTTCACTACGGCATTGTACCGGGTAAATACAAAACCGTCTGCTTCGGTGTTGCGCGGCCAGTCGACAATATCTCTCAGCGTTTCATTTTTGAGGTGGATGGAAGCGTAGACCTGTTCATTCAACTGACCGGTTAATGTACTGATCAAACCGGTGGAGTCGGCCAGGGAAACGAGTGTTTTGGCCTGAAGGTCTTTATAAAAACGGCCTACGGAACGGAGGTCCCCCGTATATAAATAATCGTTCCAGGCCATCAGAACGGATTGCAGGATCCATTCGGTGGGCCAGGTAGGATGGGTAATCAGGTATTCATATGAATTACGGGCCATCGAAAATTCCTTGTCTACTGCATAATGACTTAGCTGATTAATGTAGGCATCGGCTTCATAAGGAATGCGTTCGCGGTCACCGTCTACATAGATACCGAGAAAAGAGGTCGCTTTGATAGAATATTTACATAAGTCCCATACCGCATTTAAGGTGGAGTCAGAGCTGTGAAAATCAGAGCCTTCGTCGTCGAATTGATAATGAACGAACAGCCGGGTTAACGCTTCTTTACGCAGCGGCCGGGAGTAGCCTTCGACCTCACAATAGCGATAGGGAGTGACCTCCCCGATGTAACCAGGCATTTTAATGGCTACAGGCCGGGTGTTATACGCATCCTTCCGGATAGTAAGTTTGTAGGTATGTTCCCCTTTTCGTAATACCAGGAAATATTGGTCATAACGTATCTTTCCCGGCGGTTTCCGGTCGATATTTCCATTCAGGTCCAGAATTTCGCCTAAACGTACGATGACGGTATCCCCCCCGGTTTCTGAAGAGAGATCAAGTTTAAGCTGCCCGAAAGCGGCTTTCCCGAAATCAGCCTTATGAATATTGTTTTCCGTTCGCAAAGAGAGCGGGTTCTGTTCGGTGATCCGGAGAGGGTAAGCCGGATTCTGATGATCCGCCAGTTGCCCGCCGGTTAAAAATGATGCAACAGCGGAATAAGGGCTTTCCCGCTGGTGGTTGTCCCAGATCCGGAGCTTCCAATAATAATAAGTGCCGGGCTTCAGTGCGGCGCCTCCGAACGGAATGCCGGCAGAGCCGGAGCTGTTCACTTTTCCGGAATCCCAGACATTGCCGATATTCTGACCGAGCTGTTGGAGATTGTCGGACACCAAAAGCTGGTAAGCGGCCTGCCTCAGGTTGCTGCGGGCTTCCAGCTCCCAGCTGAAGGCAGGAGTCTTGTTAAAAATCAGGAGAGACTGGACTTCTTCATCCGAAAGCTGCGGAGGGTAAAGGTTGGTCGGATAACCATTCACCGAATGAAGATCACCTGCTGACACCAGGTCGCACATCAGGCCTGTCGGCGGATTCAGCAGTTGCTCTTTCTGAACGGCGGCGCTTTGGGCCATGCTCAGGCCTCCATGAAAGAGCAGCAGGAGGGTCATTATTTTGGGCAGGATTTTCGGTTTTATCATATAAATGCTTGTTTTCCGGCCTTTTGCAAGCAAGAAGCCTCATTTTTCTGTCTTATAGCGTTCTCTTTTTATCCATTCGATACAGTCATCTATCCACTGCACCTGTGCTTCCTTATTGTATACGCCATAGCCATGGCGCCCCTTTTCATAAAGAAACAACTCCACAGGAACGCGATGCTGTCTCAGTGCAGCGGCAAAATAGAGGCTGTTTTTTACATCCACTGTTTTATCATCCAGTCCGGAGGTCAGGTAAGTGGGCGGTGTTTGCTCTGTTACATTCAGCTCATTGGAATACGCCCTTATTTTTTCAGGAGTAATATCGGGCCCCACCAGGTTCATTCTCGAGCGGCTATGTGTCAGGGAATCCGCAAAGCTGATCACGGGGTAGACCAGCACCATAAAGTCGGGGCGTAAAGATATACCTTCAGGGTTATTGAGCTCTGATTTTGTAAAGTGGGTTCCAACGGTGGAGACCAGATGCCCCCCGGCAGAAAAGCCCATAATGCCTAAGCGGGAAGGATCAATGCCATACTTCGATGCATTTTCTCTCACGTACTGAATGGCCCGCTGGGCATCGGTCAGGGGCACAATCTCCTTGCGCTCCATGGTTTCCGCTTTCGGCAGGCGGTAGTCGAGGAGAAAGGCTGTGATACCTGCTTCCGACAATTTTTTACAGGCGGGTCCGCCCTCCGCACGATTAGCCCGCCCGCCGTAGGACCCGCCGGAGCAAACAATCACGGCGGTCCCGTTTGACAGGTTTTGCTCCGGCTTAAACACCGTCAGCTGAGGTACTTCCGTATTATCTTTTGCAAAAGGTATCTGCCCGTTCGGGTAGAGGGATATTACTTCCTGGGCTTTTAACTCAGGCGCCGTTATGTACAGCAGGATCGCGGCTAAATAAGATAGTTTTTTCATAGGTATAAAAATAGTTCCGAGTAATGAGTTCCGGGTGGTGAGTCCGGGTATTATTTACCGCGACGGGTATCATCTTTAACGGAAGGTGATTTGTTGTTTTCCGCCTGTCAGGATTGTTTTCTTGCCATTGGCAAAAAAGTTTCCTTTCATACCGGCAGGCAGCTCTATGCCGGCCAGGTAAGAACCGTCAGGCGTCTTCCGATAGCTCACTTTGATAGGTCCCAACGGATGGGGTACTTCACCGGAGGCCTCTTTCAGGTCGCCCAGGTTAGGCGCAATACGTACGGTTGCAAAACCCGGGGAGCCGGGTTCGATTCCACATACCGTGGCTAAAAAATCATAGCAGGGGCTGGCGCTCCAGGCATGGCAATCCGACCGGACCGTCGGCGACAGAGTTTCGGGGAAGGTGCTCAGACCTAACGACAGCATCTCTTTCCAGGGCCCTAATGTAGAAAGGTATAAATTCCCCATTCCCGCCTTTTTCAATGCAGCCGTATAGTAAAATCTGAAATACAGAGTGCTGGATATAAGGCTGTTATCATTCATTATCCGTGTCATTACTTCTTTCTGTTCTGCCGGAGGAATGCAATCGCTGAGAATGCCCCAAATATTCGCATGCTGGCTGAATACTTTTTTATCGGGCGAATCGGCCAGTAATTTCCTGTCAGTATCGTAGCAGCTTTTAAAGACCGCATCTTTTATCTTCCGGGAAAGAGCGGTATAGTAATCCGCTTTTTGTGATTGTCCCGCCTGGGTAAAAAGGTCTGCCGCCTGGTCCAGTGTGTAGGCATAATGCAGGGAAAGAATGGAAGAATTGCCGTCAATACCACCGGAGGGAATACCGCTGGGAGAAAACGTCCAGTCCACAAAATTCCAGTAGTCGGTTTTCCCCAACAGCCCTGACTGGGGATCCAGCCGGTATTCAAACCATTTCAGGATAGACTCCATGGGGATAATATACCGGTCTACAAATGCTTTATCATCCCTGTACCAGGCGTAATCATAAACCATGGAAATCCAGAAAAGCGAAAAAGGAGGAATAAACTTCCCTGCTCCTGCGGGATAAGCATCCCGGGTGAGGCCGTCGGGTATCCTCGACTGGTGGAACTGCTCTATTGCATTGCGTACCAGGCGGTCATCCCCCGACACGTACAGGGAAATAAGCGCCTGTATGCGGGTATCGCCCACATACTGGAGCTGCTCATAGTAGGGGCAGTCCATATAGGTTTCGTTGGCACAGAGGCGGGCGGTGCGCCATCCTGTATTCCAGATGTCGTCAAGCGCAGCATCATTGGAGCTGAAACGACCGTTTTCTTCAAATGGATACGCTGTAAATACAGATTGCAGCTTATTCAAAGTGAGGGGCGTGTCCTGCGTTTCAATATCAAACTGAATGTAACGGAAAGTTCGCATCCATAACGGTCTGAACAAGCGATTTTCTCCGCCGTCGGCAAGGAATACATCGTAATAGCCTTTAATGTGTTTTCCTTCTACCTGGTTACGGTTTCCCTTGAGGTTATTTTTGTCGAACAGCGATTCCGCATAGGTGATCTGTACCTTCGCATTTTCCCCCTTGCTGAAGGTAATTTCGGGGTAGGCGGTAGTAAGGGTTTTGATATCAAACAGCACGGTAGCTTTGGTATGGGCCGGAACGGTAATTGAACCGTTTGCCTGGAAGGTTTTTACTGTCTTTTCAGTATCCAGGTTCAAAACACGCACGATACCCTCTACCGGTTCCGGCTTTTCTTCCATCAGCGGTATGGTTCTGGGAATAAGATTGCGCCTTACATTGAAATACCGGGGTTTGGGCTCCAACACCGGAGTAAGCCAGTGCCCATCATTATAGGCCCGCTCCTCCCACCCGAAGGGATGTTTTTTAAACACTACGCTGTCACAGCTTCCCACAATATAGGAGGCCAGCCTGGATGCCGGAAAGGGTTCGGGGAAATAAGCCTCATTTCTGATTACCTTCCAGGTTTTATCGGTATTAACCAGCTTTTCCTTCCCGCTGTTTCCCTGCAATATAAATCCGGTCTGATAAGAAACCTGTGCAGCAGGGGCACCACTTCCCATGTTCCATAACAGCACGGCCAGTACGTTCTTCCCCGCTTGTAAGTGGGGCGCAATATCAAGGGTTTCATAGTACCAGTTTCTCAGGTCGCCCCGTGCTGAGCCCAGCACTACCGGAACACCGTTCACATAGAGACGGTAGCGTTGGTCGCCTGTAAGATGCACAATGAACTGGCCGGGCTTTTCCGCCAGTTCAAATGTTTTTCTGAGGTGGTAGACGCCGTAATTTTTCAGATTGGCATCGGGGCAGGCAATCCATTCGGCATCCAGTGAAACCCTGGGATATACGATGGCGTCCGGTTTCCTCACCTGCGCCCTGGAAACCGGACCGTACAGAAGTACCGGTAATAACAGCACCAGCATGCTGAGGGGTTTTACGGAATGAAAATTTTTGCTCAAAAAATTAAAAAGAGACATAGTATTTGATCAATTTAATAATAAAGAGTGTTGACAGGTGCTATCTTAACATCTGCCTGTAACGGGCCATCGTTTTTTCTATGCCGACATCCTGCCCGTCTTCTATATAAGAGGTAAGGTAAACGGAAGGGCTTTCGGGGTGATCATTGACAAACTGTTGCCATTGAAGCAGGGTCTCGTCGTAATATTTCATGTTTTTTTTCAACCCTGCAAGATCAACCCTGCCCTTTTTTTCTCCGGCATAGGCATTCAGCATGACCTTCCATGCCGCTTCGAACAACTGGAATTTCAACCTTCCATACACAGAAGATATATAAACAAACTTCTGAGTTTCTTCATCTTCAAAGCGGAGCTCTTTTGCAATATTCTCTATTTTCTTCCATATGGCCACTGCTTCGGCTTTTTCATCCAGATAAGCTTTGATTTTGTTCTCTGCAATGATTTTGTCAAAGTAGGGTTGCAGGAAATGCAGCCCGGATAGGGTATTGTCACGCGTCCAGTTCACATGAACACCCCCCATCATGCTGTATTCTCCTTTCATCACGCCGTCTGCTGACAGCAGGCATAATTCACGAAACCGGGGTATGTCTCTTTCCGCCAGACCTTTTTCTCTTGCAAATTCTGTAAAAAGCTGTTCTTCTGTTTTATCCGGATGCTTTGCCCACCAGGTTACAACACGGGCATTCAGCTCGGCCCAGAATTCGTTTTTGATGTAGGGGCCGCGCCATCCTCCGCCTCTCGACCAGGTCCAGATGCCTTTGAACAGGGGGTTATCTTTTATCTGGTTAAGTGAATAGGGAAGCGTGCCGCCGGAAGCCTTTAGCTCTTCGAAGCCATCGATCACCCCTTTGCCTATATAATTGGCATGGGCGGCCTTTCCTTCGTATTCCCGCTGGGCCTGCACTTCTACAATCTGTTTGTGCCGGCCTATGCCGATGCAGGGATTGAAAGGAACCCCGTACCGGCTGGCTTCATCGATCCAATAGACGTCAAATTGATCATAACCGGGATGGGGCAGGGTAATGGCCGAACGCCAAAAATCTACTATCGTGTGCTTTATGGAAAAATACAGCTTTTCATGAGGCTGAACTTGGTTAGTCACTTCCAGGTAATACCTGGGCAGGGAGTGAAACCGGCCGAAATCCCAGGTCCGGTAAAAAAGCTGCTTATTTCTTTTCTCACACACTTCTTCCCGGAGAATATTCACCAGGGTTACGTGGTCGCTGTATCCGTTCACCAGGGGGCTTCCGCCCTGGTGGTAGGGTGCATCATGAAGGTAGGTTTCGCCGGTTCTGATGATGAGCCCGTCCATTTGTTCATACCGGTCAAAGATCTGCCGGATCAGGGAGCGGATGCATTCTTGGGTAAAAGGTTTGCTGATATCAATCCGGCCGTTGCTGTTACACAACTCTGTTTTATACCTGGCGATCAGTTCTGCAGGAAAAACCAGCATGTCGAGCATGCAGTATACATTCAGGCCGGCATTTTTGGCAGCGGAGTACTTCTGCTGCAAGACCGCATTTTTATCCTCTACCCATTTTCGTTGTTCCGTATTTTCAGGAAAAATGTTCTGATCAAAGGTCTGCCAGTCAATACCGAACTGGGCGGCCTCAAAAAGGAAGAATACCTTGGCATCATACCCGGCGGTCTTAAGAAAGGAGGGTTCCAGAAACCGGGAACCGGTTTGGGGTTCTCCGGGGTTATGATGAACCATGTCCATCGTTATCAGCTGTTGGGCTGATGACGACAGAAAAACAAAACTGAGCAGACAGCCTTGTACAATGATGCGGTTAAATAGGTGCATTCTGATGGGATATGTTCGACCGGTTCAGTGAATCATTTATTATAAAGTTTATACAATTCCGATCCGGCAAGGAGAAAAGCTCCCACACCATACACGTCCGTACTTTCATACCCCGCTTTTACCGGCTTATCACCGATAGGTTGAACATATCCCAGCTTCCCGTCGGGATGAACGGAAGAAAGGAGGGCCTCCCAGGCCTTATCCACTACCGGCCGGTATTTTTTTTCGGATAACAGGCCGTTATTTATACCCCAGGCTATTCCATAGCAGAAAAAAGCCGTACCGCTTGACTCCTTCAGGTTAAATGTTACCGGATCATACAGCGAGGCATGCCAGCTCCCATCGGGCTGCTGTATGGAGGCTATTTTTTCAGCCATTTCCTTAAACTGCTTTTGATACTTTTCCCTGTTTCTGAAATTTTGGGGCATGTATTCCATCATCCGGGCCAGACCGGCCAGCACCCAGCCGTTCCCCCGCGACCAGAAAACTTTTTTCCCGTTGGCCTCTCTTCTTTCAAAGAAGCGGCTGTCGCGGTAGTAAAGGCTTTCTTCCCGGTCATAGAGATAGCCGGAAGTTTTCCACCAGAGGGAATCGGCTTTGAGAAGGTATTTAGGGTCACCGGTTGCTTTTGACAGCATGGCCATTCCCGGAGGGCCCATAAAGAGGGCATCACACCATGCCCATTCCCGGTGATTGATCTGGGGAACTACCAGCAGGGGTTCGTCAAACCGGCGGTTCACGATGGTGTCAGCCAGCGCCTGCCACCGGGCAATCATTTTGGGTTCCCGGTGCTCCATATACATGGCGGTGTACATCTGGGCAATCACGTAGTCATCTGCAAACAGCCTGACCTTTCCGGTGTTCCAGTGGAGCTCTTCGCCGGTATCGTACAGAAACTTATCATACTCAGGGCGCTTATCAATCTGTTTCAGTGCCACAAAGCCGGTATACATGGCCCCGTTTTCCCATTCCGTTTTCGGAAGCTTGATGATCCTACCCTCTTTCCATTCCTTCATCTGCCATTGAGCCACCTTGTGCATTGCTTTCAGCACTGAATCAGAGCTGAACGGTTGACGGGCTTGCGCCATAGCTGAAAAGCAGAAAAAGCCGCCGATAATTCCTGTAAATACCTGTTTTGTTATTTTCTTCATTATGCTAAAATACTCTGGCATATCTGTATAATTGATTAAATATTTACTTTTTAATGAACGGGTGGCTGGTGAATGTTCCGTTGCTCAGTATCCGGATACGGTATGCTCCTGACGAAAGGTGACCAATGTGGATCTGCCTTTTGGTGGTAGAGATCACACGTCTGCCGCTGATGTCATAAACTTCGAGGGAGGCTCCGTCAGCAACGCCGTCAACCCGGATGACCTGCTCAGCAGGATTGGGGTAAACCACGATATTGTTTTCCGCTGATATTTCCGGGTTCCGGCTTTCTGCCGACAATCTGCCGCCGGAGATTTTGCTGTAGAAGCCTGTTTTTACCTTGCCTGTTTCGTTACCGCTACTGAAATTGATATTCAGGGTGGTAAAACCATCGGCATAGGTGCCGCCTGCCACCTGCCTGTTGATCTTTAAGGTAACTGAGCCCTGGTTGTATAACGGATCACTTACGGATATCCGGTAGTTATCTGAATATTCCTTGATCAGTACGATTACCTTTTTGTCGGAAATGATGGTCATGTCGTCCCCCATATCTACTGTTCCGGGATTGTGAAATACAACTGCCCATTTCCCCCGGGCACCGGCATCACTTCTTATAGCCTGGATGGAAGTGGTATTCTGCACAATCACAAATTTATGGCCTGAATTCAGTGCCGGCATATCTGCAGCGGACCTGTCAGGCGCTACAATATAGCTGTATTTCCCGTTGGAAGGGGTGGAAGTATGATCAAACCAGGCGCTGAAAATATTACGGGTCTGGGTGGCCGTGCTTCCGCTCAGCTTAAGATCCCTCCACGAACCTGACTGTGCTGCTTTCTGAAGGGTGACATTCCCGGATTCGGGAAAGATATAGCCTACGTTATTGTGATGCATCCACCTGAAATCACCGGCCGTTAAGGTAGTTCCTGTAAAGGTTTCGTCTGAGGCTCCGCGGTTATAGGTAATGTTGCCTGTCAGCGTGGTCTGGTTGACGGAAGTGACCACGGGGTTGGATTTGGTGGCGGTAATGCCGGTGCCCAGGCAGAGCATCATGTTGTTCATGAAGAAATAACTCTTTTTTGCAGCAACACCCTTATAGTTATGATCATAGGTAAGGATACCGTCATCTCCGTGTGACATGCCCCCTGCAAATGCATTTTTCCCCTTGATGTAAACGCTGTCGGGCACGGTGGCGGCATCATTCAGCTCAGCTGTGGTACCGGGAATCCGGCTCCAGTTCCATACGGGGAAAATATTCCGGTATTCATCGCCCGTACTCATGATATTGGTGGCGCCCATCGGCAGGTTATATCCTTTGAGGTTTTCATCATTCAGCATTTCAGTGCCAAAGGTGCGGGTGGAGATCACTTTGGCTGACAGATAATAATTGGCGCCCCTGTAAGACAGTATGTCGGATTTCCAGAAATGGGTGGCTCCCCGGTAATTGGCGGGGTAAACTCCAGGGCCGGTGATATGATTTTTCCAGTTTTCATACGCCGCGGCGCTGTCAGGCTGCACCAGCTTCATCCGTTCTAACGCTATGATAGGAATATTGATGGTTCCGTTATGACCGGATAAGGCCCTGCCTACCACCCCGAAATCTACCTGGTTTTTGTAGCTCAGCAGCTGCAGCCCCCGCAGCATGATATTGGAAATGGCCTTTCTTTGGTTGGTGCTGTAGTGATTGATGAACTGGGTGCCCTGGGCAAAAAGCATGTAATCGGGGTGATCTTCCATCATCATTTTGCCATATGATCCTGTCTGGATCTGGGCATGGTGCTGATGGAAGCTGTTGTCCGGCTTAATGCCCTCCCCGTTCAGTTCCGTCACCAGGTCAAGGGAGGTAACCATGGAGGCATAACCCCTGTCTGCCCAGTAATAGCGGTCTTCTATGCAGCCCCGGTGAATGGGAGCCATAGATACCCAGGTACGGTTTTTCGCTTTATGGCCTGCTTCCCCGGTATAATCGAGGATGGCGGTGGAATAGGTCCGAAGCGAGTCGGTGGTTTGGGCATTCCCGGTGCCTTTCATCAGGAGAATGGCGGTCATGTAGCTTTCAGGCCCTCCGATCTTCACATACCACCAGTTCGAATGGGTGTAAGGGCTGTTAACAAAGTAATAGTGCAGCCCGGTCATTATTTTTTTTCGCAGCGCTTCTGAATTCCGGTGCGTGCTGGCCGGGTCATTGTACGCCACAGCCATCAGCTTCAACCTGCCGGCATGACGCCGCCAGTTGCCGTTATGACCATAGCTGATGTCACTCATACCTCCATAAACCCCTATTTTGGTCATAAACAAGCTGATGCTGTCATCGGGCAGGTGATCAGGTCCGGCAATTACCTTGGCTATATGGAACCTTTTGAGCCTTGCAGAAAGCGTATCAATATCTTTTTGCTGCGGGCTGGTGGTCACCGGGTATCCGTAGACTTCAAACTCTGAAATACGGTAGCCTGCCGGGTTCGCCCTCCCTCTTCCGTTGAACCGGACGAATCGGGCATTGGCTTTCAGCCCTTTGATAAAATTGGCAGAAGAAGCGGTATTTCCGGCGATTGTCCGGATAGTGACCCAATCTTCCGAGGTGCTATTCCTGACCTTGATATCCAGATGGGTGGCGTAACGGCCGTCCGCCCAGCGGATAATGACCTGGCTGATATCATAGGGCGTACCAAGGTCCACATCAAACCACTGATTGTAGTTATCGCCCAGTGAAGACCATTTGGTGGAAGTGCTTCCGTCAACGGCATTGCCTGCCGCAAAACTGCTGTTCTCTATGGAGGAAGCGGCTACGGGCCTTCCCTGTGACCGTTTAGCCTCCTGGGCTTTTGCCGGAAGAGAAAAACTCCATGAAAGGATACCCCACAGGAGGAACAGGCAGAAGTGTAATTTTGTTTTCATGACATGTTCTGTTCAGGTTGATATTTGCGTACAGGTTATTTTTCATAGAAATTGCTGACCGTGCTGCCGGTGTAGTCGTCCTGAGGAAATTTGAAATTTATCCGGGTTGTACTGTTTTCATGGGTCGCAGCTTCGCCCTGCATGATTTTATTCACGGTGATGTTCACCTCTTTTTCGCGATGCATGGGGTCTGCCAGTGAAAACCTGTAGCCTTTATCCTCCTGTTCCAGCAGCAGGATCACCGGCACATCGGCAGAAATGCACAGCCCGTTTTCCAGCTCGGTAGTACCGGCCGCATAGAAAATGATGAAATAACGCTGCCCGAAGCCTGCCGCCTGCACTTTCCTGTTGTTTTGATATACTTTGAAATGGTTGGTTTTTAAAGTATTTCTGAACTCTTCCAGTGACTTTTCAGGACGTACCACATAACAATAAGTTTCCTCTTTGGGTACCGTGCCATGGTTTAACCAGAGGCTGAAGACCATTTCTCCCAGCTTTTCACTGCTGCCGGTCGTATTGATCGATTTCCAACTGCCTTCCTGCCGGGCATTTTTCAGGGTGATGTTGCCTCCCTGCGGAAAGACATACCCTACTCCGTCGTGGTAAAACCATTGCATTGTACCGGCTTTAAAGGTCTTCAGCGTGTCATTAAGCCGGGTTTCCGGGCCGTTTGCACTGCCTGTTGTGACCGGTCCGCCGGAATAGCATTGATTGACAGAGGTGACCACCTGCTGTGTCCGGATCGCACTAATGCCGGTACCCAGGCAAAGCATGATGTCATCGACAAAAAAGTAAGCCTTTTTTGCCTGAACACCGTTGTAACTGTGCTCATAGGCAATAGCGCCGATCTTCCCGTTACTTACCCCGCCGGCAAATTCATTGTTACCGAACAGGTACCAGGGCAGCACAGCGGCCGAGGGATTCATAACGGCCGTGGTGCCGGGAACACGGGTCCAGTCCCATACCGGGAAGATGTTTTTGTATTCGGTCCCGGTTTTCATGATGTTGGTGGCCCCTAACGGGAGGTTATACCCTTTCAGGTTCTCTCCGTTCAGCATTTCGGTGCCGTTGGTACGGGTAGAAATTACCTTGGCTGAAAGGTAGTAATCGGTACCGTGGTGGGTCATTATATCGGATTTCCAGAAATACCGGTTGCCGGTAAAGCGTTTCGGAAAGGGGGCTCCCTGCAAATGGGATTTCCATTCCGCGAAAGCTGATGCCTGCTGCGGATCAATGATGCCCATCTTGTCCAGTGTGGAAGGGGTGATGGAATGGATGGCATCCGGCCGGGAAATATTTCTTCCTATTGTACCGAAATCAACAGCGTCTCTAAAGCTGAACAGCTGATGACCGTAAAGCAGCAGGTCGGAAAATATCTTTTTCTTCTCTTCGGAAAAAGCGCTATGGAACGAGGTGCTGGCGGAAAGAGCCATCAGTGTGGCGGTACTTTCCGCAAAGCCCATCCCGTACCCCCCGGAATACAGCTGGGGGCGGTGCTGATGGAAGCTGTTATCAATTTTTATTCCTTCGATACCTTGCTCACCGGCAATGACCAGGGTGGAGGCTACGCTCTGAAAACCTTTGCGGACCAGGGAATAATCATTTTCGATGCATCCCTTGTTAATGGTAATGGCGGAAACCCATATGCGGTTCATCCCGCGATGACCGGGATTGTCGGTGAGGTCTCTCAGATAGGAGGAATAGCGGACGAGGTCTTCGGCTTTCATGTGGCCTTTCAGCAATATCAGACCGGCCATATAGTCCTGGGGGGCACCGATTTCATTGAACCACCAGTTCAAAGACGCAGGCTTTCTGCTTAAATAGAAGTCGTAAGCCTTTATTATTTTTTGCTTCAGCTTTTCATCCCGGTAAAAATCTGACCCCTGCTTAGCAAAGGCTACTGCCAGTGACCGGATATTCTTAAGGTGATTTCCGGCTGGGAAATTGTTGCCAACGGTAACATAATCAATACCCGGCCAGCTTCCGTCGGGTTGCAATGATGAAAGTATTCCTGTTACTTCAACAGAATTCACCGGGCCCGACAGGTAATCTTCCGCCAGGCGTTCGCTGACAATTTTAATATCGTTTGTGAGGGGGGCAGCAGTAATTTTGTCCTGGCCACCGGCCTGGCTTACCCCCATCAGCAACCATGGCATAAGGATGAACAACGTCTTTACCATTTCTGAATATTTGATACCGGTTTTCAATTAGTAAGGATGGCTATGCGGTTGAGTTTTTTTTACAAAAAGAATGCAGGACAACAGGCGCGGTAAGATCTGTTGTCCTGTTCCGAAATCAGTTATATCCGGGGTTTTGAGGATAAGCGGAAGCTCCGCCGATCACCCGGTCGATCTGAGTCTGAGGAATAGGTCTCAATACATGATACGGCTGAATATTGGGAGCGGCCAGCTCATTATGGAGCTTAACCCTTTCCAGCAGTTTGCCGGTCCGTACGAGGTCAAACCATCTCATATATTCGCCGTTAAGCTCTCTTGCCCGCTCATCTAATATGAAATCAATAGTAAGATCTGAGGCGTTGACTTCCATCGCCTGCCTGTTGGCTGAAGTAACCGCGGGGTCGCTATCAATGATCGCCGCTCTTTTTCTTAGCTCATTTACATAAACCACTGCCTCCCCGGGCTTTCCGTCCATCATTAAGGCTTCTGCTGCAATCAGGTAGGTTTCGCCCAGGCGGTGAATAATAAGATCCTTGGACCCGTTCACATTATTAACATCCAGTCTCAGGGCATCTATGTGCTTTGACGATTGCGGAAACCGGATATTGGTCTGATCTTTGGGTGAAACAATGGTATATTTTGCAGCGTTTCTTTGCGCCTGGGTAGGTTCATAGTCCGTCATTACGATAGCTGTGTCGCCCAATTGCATGTTAACCACCTTACCGCTGATGGTATAATTTCCGGGCCGGTTACAGAACCATACCGTCTTAAACGATTTTTCAAAGCGGCTGTCATATTTTTTATTGTACAGTTTCTGCATGAAGGGGGTAGGCCTGTAGTGGTTATAAGGCCGGCCGTTAGCGATATCACGCTGCATACCGGGCAGCTGATCGTAGGCGGTGGCGAAGAAAAGGTGGGAATAGTTTCCCTGGTTTCCCTGTGATCCTCCGGCCAGGGCATCTGAGTCATACTGACAGGAGAATATCACTTCGTCATTTCTTCCATGCAAAAATACAGACGCAAAGTCGGGTAGCAACCGGTGCTTTCCGGATTCAATGACCTCTTTGGCCAAAGCAGCTGCTTTCGAATAATCAGAGGCCTCTTTTGCCGTAGTACCCGCTTTGGCGAGGTAAACCTTTGCCAGCCCGTGCTTTGCTGCCAGTGAGGTGGCCCGCCCGTAATCGGATGTGGTTTCGGGCAGGTTGGCCACGGCGTAGCTGAGATCTTCTATAATGGCTTTATAGACGTCTGCTACAGGTGCCCGGCTGGCCTCGCTTGAAGCGCTTTTGGTGGGGGTCAGTGGCAGGGAAACATCCCCGTAGGTTTGAACCAGCAAAAAGAAGTAGTGGGCTCTTAAAAATTTTAATTCGCCTATCCTGGTCTTTTTTAACGCTTCCGGCATAGTCACATTCTCCGCCGCTTCCAAAACGGCATTGCAGGTATTTATAGCTGTATATACCTGATTCCAGGGGTTTCTTATGAAAGCGCTGGAAGGGTTCAGGCTCGGGGTATACCCGTTCATGGTAGGGTCAGCGGCCCCATTGGTATATTCGTCGCCGTAATTGGTCAGCCAGGCGGCCTCCTGCTTGCCGTACCAGTTACGCAAATAGCTGTAGCCGGCCTTCACGCCGTCTTCCACGCCGCTGGGTGTAGTATAATATAAATCTGAGATCTGGCTTCTCGCGTCCTCCTCGAGTAATCCTTCACAGGAAGTCAGAAGTGTTGAACAGACGGTTAATACAATGAATATCTTTTTCATGATCTTTGAATTAAAATTTAACATTCAGCCCCAACTGGTAATTAACGGTGGCAGGGTTATCCAGTATTTCGGGATCAATACCCCCGTGTTTGCTTACATAGGATGAGAAAACAAACGGATTGGTAATGTTGAAATAAAGTCTTAACGACTGTGTTCCGATTTTTGAAACGACTTTCCCCGGTAAATTATATCCGAAATTGATATTCCTTACCCGTACGAATGATCCGTCAAAATACTTCAGCGTGCTTCCGTACAGAAGTGAGTTCACGTTCTGGTCTTTCACCGGCTGAGGATAGGCATTGGTAGGGTTGGAGGGGGTCCAGTAGTCCAGGGCAAGCTGGTTATAGCGGCCTCCGAAAGCGATAGTATTGCTGGGAACACTGTGCAGCGGGCTGACGATGGTCCTGTTCTGAACGCCTACCACAAACACGGCGAGGTCAAAGCCCTTGAAGGCAAAAGTATTGTTAAAGCCGAAGGTGAATGTAGGATCCGGGGAGCCGAGGATCACCCGGTCATCGGCGGTGATTTTACCATCGCCATTCTGATCTTTCACTTTGATCTGTCCCACTTTAGACCCGTACTGGCCGGCAAGAGATTCTTCTGAAGTCTGCCATATTCCTATCTTTTCATAGTCATAGTACACATTGAGAGGCTTTCCTATAAAACGGGCATTCCCGATATCATCGGTTTTTCCCAATGATAATTCCAGGATCTTCCCTTTGTTATATCCGGCTGTAATATCAGTGCTCCAGAGGAAGCCGCTGGAAGTCCGGATGTTTTCAGTGGACAGAGAGAAATCCAACCCCTGGTTTTGGGTGGATCCGATGTTGGTGGTCACCCCGGAGAAGCCCGTTGAGCCCGGGAGCGCAAAGGGAAGCAGGAGGTCAGAAGTAATGGTTCTGTACACTTCCAACGTACCGCTGAGCCGCTGGTTAAAGAAACCGAAATCAACGCCGAGATTCGTAGTGGCAGAGGTTTCCCATTTCAGATCTTTATTGGGAATATTTCCGGGGGCATATCCAAAAGCAGGAACCCCGTTAAAATCATAAGGGGTACGGCCCAGCTGGGCCAGTGTCTGGTAGGAGCTGATCGCCTCATTACCTACGAGACCATAGCTCAGCCTCAGTTTCAAATTGCTTAAGTAGGAAACGTCAGCCAGGAAATTTTCTTCGGAGATATTCCAGGCCACTGCTGCAGAAGGGAAGAAGCTCCACTTATTTCCCGGTGCAAACCTTGACGAACCGTCGGCCCTTCCGGTTAAAGTAAACATGAACCGGCTGTCAAATCCATAGTTGATTCTCCCCATGTAAGAAAGGATATTCCATCTTGAATAACCGCTGCCGACCCCTACAATGGTACCGGCCGACGCCAGGTTATGATACGATACGGTTTCCACGGGCAAATCCCGGACAGATATATTGGTGCTTTCATTTTTTCTCTCCTGGATACCGTACAAAGCCGTAACATTCAGCTTATGCTTATTGAAGCTTTTGTTGTAGGTCAGCTGGTTATCCAATGCATAGGAGAACCAGAAATTTTCAGAAGTGCTGGCAGTGGGCAGGATCCCTACGGGAAGGGTGGTGGAGTTAAAGTTTCCGCCCCGGGCATTTCGCATATCCGGTCCGAAATTCAGCCGGTATTTGAGACCCGGTAATATTTCAGCTTCAACAAACAGGCTTCCGAGTATACGTGTTCTTTTTTCCAGGTTGATAAACCGGTCTTTCTCCCGGCCCACCAGCGGGTTAGACATGGTAGGGTCGTTGATGGGGTAAATTTTAAAACTTCCGTCACTCTCATAAGGAATTCCGAGCGGAGAGTTGATCAGGGAAGAAGCATAAGGGTTATAGCCTGCCCCATTATTTTCGGAATAGGACCCCAGGAGAGATATCCCTGCTCTTATTCTTTTGCCGATATTCTGATCCAGGTTGATACGGGTGGTATAACGGGTATAGTCCTGGCCCTCGAAATAGCCTTCATCATTGAAATAGCCTAAGGATACGTTATATTTTGTGTTTTCAGTACCTCCTGAAACTCCCAGTTCATGATTTTGGGTATGCCCTTTTTTTATCAGCAGATCCTGCCAGTCCGTGTACCGCCCCTGTTCTATGGATTCACGTTCAATGGCATCCTTGAATATCTGTGTATCATCTGATACGCCAATGGTTGCGGCGGCATCTCTCATGTACTTCACATATTCTTCTCCTTCAAATATATCGGCCCGGCGCACCACTTCGGTTATACCGTAAAAGGCATTGTATCTTACGCTGGTTTCTCCCGTTTTTCCGCGGGCGGTAGTGACCAGGATCACACCATTGGCTCCCCGAGAGCCGTAGATAGCCGTAGCGGAAGCATCTTTTAATACTTCTATGGAAACCACATCACTTGGATTGATATCGGTAATGGCGTCATTTAAGGGAATTCCGTCTACTACATATAACGGAGAATTGCTGGCCGTCAATGACCGGTTTCCCCGGATGGTGATTCCGGGTGTGGTGCCGGGCTTATTCGAGCCCGATGTAACAAATGCACCCGGGATACGGCCCTGTATCATCTGGGAAACATTGGTTACAGGAACCTCTTTCAGGGTTTTTTCATTGATTGAGGCAATTGACCCGGTAATATCCCTTCTTACCTGCGTACCGTAACCTACCACTACCACCTCATTCAGGTTATTGCTGTCTTCCTCCAAAGTGATATTAATAACCGTACGACCGGTTACGTTAATTTCCTGCTTTGTCATTCCCAGGAAAGAAAAGACAAGTACGGCATTCCCGTCAGGAATATTTATGGAAAAGTGACCATCCGCATTGCTTAATGTACCGCTTTGCCCTCCTTTTACAAATACGCTTACACCGGCCAGGGGTGCCCCGCCATTGTCGGTAACTGTTCCGGTGACCGTACGGTTTTGAGCGTAGCCCAGAGAGCAGCAAAACATAAGAAAAAGGAATAGACTTCGTTTGCTACATTCTACGAAAGACTGTATAATTTTTTGTTTCATATCATTATAAACTTGGTTGTAATATTGATTCAAAATTATGGAAGCTTTAAACTATTTTGTAATACATTTTTAACCTTTTAAAGTACAAAAAAATCAGGTACAGGTGCAATCCGGCTACCGGACGCGCGGGCTCAGGACGCACACAGACGGGCAACAGGAGACGTACATAAGGGGTATCTGTTCACCGGTAAAATTCACTATCTCTGGAAAATCCCGGGGTATTTCCGGATAAAGTATACCGGTGTACAGCTCCACGCATGACAGTAGCTGTTGACGGGGAAGAAATTGTAGGGAGATAGATATTCGTTGGAAGGATCATATACCTCCCAGAAGGTATCCGCCCCCTTTTCTACCATTCCGCCCCAGTAGTCCAATAGCAGTTCTTTTGCTTTGTCCGGCATACCTGACTCGATCATGGCTTTGACCACATAGTGATACAAATAGGGAGTTCCCGGCTTAACCGCATCTTTGGAAGCGGCTAAGGCATTCAGTGCCCTTTGCCCCTCTTTTTCAGAGGTAACCCCGCTGATGATCATCCAGGCCTGGGAAGCGTAGGAAACCTGTTTTTGAGGACCGCTTTCAAACAAACCGGTGCTTTCATTGTATAGTTTTTTCCGGGCTGCATCTGTCATCCGGGTGATCAGTGCCGGCCAGTGACTGACTTCGTTCTCTTTACCGATCGATTTTGCCAGGGCATAGCTTTGTTTCAGTGAATAGATAATAATGCCCTGTATGGCGGCCTGGCGATCCAGGGCTGTACTCCAATCTACGAACAGCCACCAGCTGTCTTTCATGGCCTGCCGGTAATCAAAGATCCCGTCAGGTTTCAGATAGGTTGATGAATTTTCGGCCTGCCGCTTTACCACAGGCCACAGGTCAGAGGCTGTAGCATGGTCTCCGGTAGCTTCGAGATAGTCTTTTACCGCCACATTATACAGGAGGGAATAATCAAAAAGGAATGAAACCCCTGTCTGAGGGTGGGGCTCAGGGTTTTCGAAAACGCTGGAATAAAGGAGTCCGTTTTTGCGGCTTAACCCGGCAAGCAGGTACAGGCAGCGCCTGGTAAGATCATGCTTCCGGTAAGACTGAGTATTGGCTAATGCCTCCAGGTAAAGGTCGCCGATCCATAATCGGCGGTCTCTTTTCGGCCCGTCCTCGTATACGGTCTGCATACATTCTTTAAGGGTGGCAAGCCCGATCCTGTCGATATCAGAGATCATGGAAGAGGCGGTTTCCGCAAGTGGCGGCGGCGCCTCGTCTGCTGAAGTGACGGCTTTGGCTTCCATGCCGGTAACGGCAAAATCAAAAAACGGAGAGCTTCCCAACAGCTCTATTTTGAGGTATCTGAAAGCCACACGGCGGGGAAGGGTGATCCGGCCCGGAACTTCTGTTACCGTCATGATCTCATCCTGTAACCAGGCCCGGCTTAAGCTCCCGGTATACGGGTCAAAGGCCGTGGCCATTTCAGAAGGTACTTCCCCGAATGTAAGTCTGAAACGAAGGGGGGCATCGGGAGTACCGTGGATAGATTGTACGGTAAAGCTGAAATATCCTGTAATGTGCTCTTTAAAGTCTACTATGACGCCTGACTGTTCTTTAAAAGACGAACGGTACAAATGGTCCAAAGAATGGCTTTCTTCGGTTTTCCACCCCTGGAATGCGTTCTCATCCTTTACTATTTTAATAATAGCTGCCGGCTTTTTAACTGTTTCGGAAAGTTCAGGCCTGGCTGCCTCTGCTTTTTGCAGCCAGCCCTGGCGGTATGATGCAAAGACATCCCGGGCCGGTTCCTGAGCCACCAGAAGCCGGCTCATTCCGGCTAAAAACAGGAGGGCGGAGACTCCTGCCCCCGTATAGTATTTTTTTAACCTCATCATGGTACTAAATTAACTCAGGCGTCGTATTATTTCGAGACAGGCCCGGCCGTTATGGTAGGGGCATTTCCAGATGCCCACCTTGTCCTGCCCGGGCATAACCGAGAGGTCTTCATTGACGCCCCACAACCATTCCCCTCTTTGGCGGTCGGAGATAAACCCTTTGATGAAAAACCAGCATTTTTCAAACCGGTCATAGTAATGCCGGTCGCCGGTAATCTGAAAAGCATTTAAGAAGCCTACCATTGCTTCGGCCTGCACCCACCAGTGCTTCTCCCTGTTCAGGTGGCCTTCCTCCTGTTCATAATTCAGTGCGCCGTTCTCATCCAGGCCCTGAAGAGAGGCTGCCGCTATTTTTGCAGATGTACTCCGCCATTGCCGTATGAGGCTTTCATTGCCTGTAACTTCAGCGGCTTCCGGCAAAAGCCAGGAGGCTTCAATGTCATGTCCGAAAGAAATGATATCTGCTTTTGATTCCCAGATTTCATCGAAGAACAAATTCAGATGAAAGGTCTCTTTGTTGAGGATATAGAGATCAAAAATATCCAGCAGGTTTCTGATCCGGCTTTCCAGGTCTTTGTCAGGCCAAACGGTATACAGGTTGGTGTAGGCTTCTATGATATGAAGATGCGTGTTCATGGTTTTTTTTTCGTTCGCATCTTTGGCGCTTAAACGCATATCTTCCAGCCGGGTCCATTCCCTGCCGAATGCTTCGAGATACCCGTTGTTTACTGCATCAAAGCTATGCTTCTCTATCTCTTCATAAAGCGCTATGGCCAGGGCGAGCGCTTCCTCATGCCGGGAGGCTTTGTAAAATTCCGATAGTCCGTAAATGGTAAATGCCAGGGCGTAGACCTGCTTTTTGGTGTCGAGTGGCTTTCCCTGGAAATCTACTGACCAGAATACGCCTCCGAACGACCGGTCAATAAAATAGTCTTTGATATAATCATAGCTGCGCCGGGCCCATTCCAGGTTTTCCGGTGACGGAAGACAGTTATATGCAGCAGAGAAAAACCACAGGATGCGGGCGTTTAACACGGCACCTTTCGGCGCCTGGTGGCCAACCCTGTTAAGATGGTCTATTTTGCCGTAAAATCCGCCATTCTCCTGATCTACAGGGTACCGGACCCAATACTTTAGCAGGCTGCCGAGCTCTTCCTGGAATTCCCTTATCAAATCTGTTTTCATGAGCCGGAGTTAAAATTTATCAGCACTTTGCGTGCTTACGAGGGAGGTTTTATTCCGGTCAATTAAGCTGACAATATTTTTCACGGACCGGGCTGAGCTCAATCCGTCTTCCGGCGTATTCATCACGTAATCTGTCAGGCGTGAGATTGAAGAAACGGCCACATGTGTCCGGGTATCTGATGAGGCGTAGTAGATAAACACCTTTCCGTCCTCATCTGCTATCCACCCGTTACAAAAAACCACATTCGATACATCTCCTGTTCTTTCTTCTCCTTCCGGCGCAATGAAGTAGCCTCCGGGCTTATGTATGATCCGGGTCAGATCATTCAGGTCGGTCATAAACATATACAGAACATAGCGGAGGCCGGCGGCAGTATTTCTTACCCCGTGAGCCATATGCAGCCAGCCTTTTTCTGTCTTTATGGGGGCAGGTCCCTGCCCGTTCTTGGATTCGTAGACAGTATGATATTCTTTTCTATATAGAATGTGCTCCTGCAGGATCACCGCATTCTCTATATCATCGGCCAGCCCGAAACCTATTCCGCCACCGCTTCCGGCTTCTATGAAACTATCCTGCGGGCGTGTATAGAAAGCATATTTCCCGTTCACAAATTCGGGATGTAAAACCACGTTCCTCTGCTGCGGCGAGGGGGTTTTCAGATCCGGCAGACGTTCCCATGTTTTCATGTCCTTTGTCCTGATAATGCCGCATTGGGCTATTGCGGAGGCCTGGTCCTGAGCAGGGACAGCGGGATCTCTTTTTTCGGTACAGAACAAGCCGTACACCCAGCCGTCTTCGTGCTCTACCAGGCGCATATCATAGACATTGGTGTCTGCCCCCTCATAGGTATCAAAAACCACGGGGTAGTCCCAGAACCTGAACCCGTCAATGCCGTTATCGCTTTCGGCTATGGCAAAAAAAGATTTCCTGTCTACTCCCTCCACCCGGGCCACCAGGAGGTATTTGCCGTTAAACCGGATCGCCCCGGCGTTAAATACGGCATTGATGCCAATGCGTTCCATGAAATACGGATTTGTTCCGGCGTTGAAATCATATTTCCATTCCAACGGCACATGTGCGGCGGTCAGCACGGGGTGTTCATACCGGTCAAATATGCCGTTCCCTTCCTGTGCTACCTGGTTTTTTCTATTGATAAGTGCTTCCTGTTCTTTTTGCAGCAGTTCTACGCGATTTCTAAAATGGGATGTCATTATTGTATAGCTATAAATTTATAATTGTCAGTTTTCAGCCGGTGGAATCTGTTCTCGGCCTGCCTCACGCCCCGGGCGGATATTCTCCAGCGCTCTTCTGCCTTCCAGCTCGCGGTTGATGGTCATCATGAACGAATCGTTCAGCTGGTAGAAGAGGATAAACAGTGCGGATAGAAGAGCCCCGGCAGCCGGAATGAAGCTTACCATCATCCGGATACCCGTCTGGGTTTCGGTGGTTTGTATGGCATTGGCTTCAAACCCGTAAAGGGCAAGCATCCAGCCTGTAAGTGCGCCGCCCAGCGTCCAGCCCAGCTTTTGGGCCATTGAAGAGGACGAAAAGATAAGCCCGGTGGCTCTTCTGCCGGTTTTCCATTCGGAATAATCGGCAATATCGGCATACATAGACCAGAGCAGAGGGAAAACGCTTCCTGCACAAACACTTATTAAGAACTGGAAAAGAAAGATCAGGTATAGGTCGGTGTGCCGAAACGCATAGAAGAGACAGCTTAAGACGGTAGCGATCAGCATAGCGTAAAAGAAAGTGTTTTTCTTGCCGATCCTGTCGGATACGGATTTGGCCAGAATCACCCCTATAATATTGGCGGCCTGTCCTGATACAAGGTAGAGTGTGCTGTAATTGACCACCACATTTATCAGGGGAAGCCGGAAAGCTTCCTGTACCGGGAAGTAATATTTAAAATAGTAGATGGCGGAACCGTCCCGGAGGGAATTAAATATCAGGGTGAATACACCCGCTCCCAGCAGAATGAACCAGGGCTTATTGGTGGCGAGGTTTTTCAGGTCTGCTTTCAGCGATACTTTCTGTGTTTTTGGCGGGCTGATCCTTTCACGTGTCCAGGCGAAGGTAAGGTAAAACAAAACCGTCACTATAACAGCATAAACGGCAATGGACAGAAACCAGCCTTTGCCTGTATCCGTACCGGCCTCTGTGGTGCTGAACCAGTTAACCAGGGGTTCGGTCGTTGCCAGTACCAGGATGCTTCCTGCAAAGGCAAAAACAAACCGGTATGTGGAAAGCGCTGTCCGGTCTTTCGGGTCAGAGGTAATTACCCCCATCAGTGAAGCGTAAGGTACATTAATGGCGGAATATACCATCATCATTAAAGTATAGGTGATGTAGGCATAGATAATCTTGCCGGACATGCTTAATTCAGGTCCCAGAAATGTCAGTATCCCGATCAGGCCAAACGGCAGGGCCATCCATAACAGGTACGGCCGGAATTTCCCCCAGCGGGTGTTCGTCATATCGGCCACCACTCCGATGATCGGATCAAAGGCCGTATCCCATATCCTGGTGATAAGAAACATGGTTCCCACTACTGCAGCAGAAATCCCGAATACGTCTGTATAATAAAAAAGGAGGTATACAGAGAATAACTTCCAGAACATCGATGATGCGAAATCACCCAGGCCGTATCCTGTTTTTTCCTTTAAGGTTAATTTTTCGTTCATTTATGGTTAGGTATTTATAACATTTAATTGATACTATATTGACCAGGATGATCTGCCGACCGGGTCAAAGAAGCTTCGTTTAAACAACACATTTTCATATTCAGGTGAATTTTATAATATCTGCAAGCTTAAAAACAGCTCAAAGGTAGCCCAATGGCAGAGATAATGGCCAATACTTTTTTAGCAGATTATAATACGAAAAGACATATCTCTCTGATCTTATTTGTCGTGCCATGAATTAATGGCTTAATTTACAGTTCTAATTCAGCCATTGTTATGAATATCTTTAGAGAGGTTACTCCTTTAACCCAGAATGATTGCTTTACATTATTCTCGCGGCGAAAAAAACAATTTGACTTCCCGCTGCATTATCATGAGGAATATGAACTGAACCTGATACTGAACGCCAAGAATGCGAAGCGGATCATAGGCAATCACATCCAGATTATAGATAATCTTGAACTGGTATTTGTAGGCCCGAATCTGAGTCATGCCTGGTTTACACACGAGTGTAAATCAGCAGAAATAATTGAAGTGACCATCCAGTTCCATAAAGACCTGCTGGATGAAACCATTCTGAAAAGGAATCAGCTGAGCTTTATCCGTAATCTTTTTGAAAGGTCAAAAAAGGGGATAGCCTTTTCAGAGGAAACCATCGAAAGAATTAAACCCAGGATCCTGAATTTAAGCCAGAAGCAGGGGTTTGATTCCGTATTGGAACTGCTGTCCATTCTTCACGACCTGTCGGTTTCCCGGAATATGCTGACTCTCTCTGACACCGCCTTTAACAATCACCTGATCAATTACAATAGCAGAAGAATTGAAAAAGTATTTGAATACCTGAACCTTAATTACAACAAGCCCATTACGCTGGCCGATGCTGCCAAGGTCGCCAGTATGCAGGAGGTATCGTTCAGCCGCTTTATTAAAAAGAGAACCGGCAAAACATTTATTGATATATTAAATGAAATCCGGCTGGGGCATGCCAGCCGGATGCTGATCGACACCACCGATACCGTTTTTGAAATAGCATACAATTGCGGGTTTAATAATATATCTAACTTTAACCGGGTATTCAAAAGGAAAAAGAATACCACTCCCAAAAGTTTCCGCGAGAATTTCTCCGGTACAAGGGTGTTTATATGAACTGCGGGCAGTTCCCGGCCGTACATCCCCTCTCCCGGATCAGGAATAACAGATAGTGGAAGCATTTTGATAGTAATCAAACCCGTAGCCGGGAAGTTAGCCCTAATTTTGGATGGTGAACAAAGCCTTTCGAAATGGGAATACTGGAATTTTTTCGGCAATGGATGAGCAGGAGGGATCTGCAGACCCCCCTTCAGCACATTAAGGCTTCCCTGGAAGAGCTCGGAAAAGGAGAGATCCTGTCCACACATGGAAAAGAACTGCTCCGCACCGCACACCAGAACGCTACGCGCCTGGATACACTTTTAACCAAAAGAAAGAACGAGAGCGGATGGCCTTTTCCGCGGCCGGAACAGGCAGAGGTCACACCCGAAAGCAAACGGGAAAGAGAGGTGCTGCTGCTGGTGGAAAGTAATGAAAGCCTGCATCTTCATGAAGAGCTTTTTAAAATGTATGAGGTCATACCCGTCGACAATGGTACCCGGGCGGTTGAAATTGCCGGTGAGGTCAATCCCGATATCATCATTGCCGAAGCGGTATTGCCCGGCATGAGCGGTTACGAGCTGTGCAAAGTACTGAAAACCTCCACGGGAACAAGCCACATTCCGATTATCCTGCTGTCGGCGCTGAATGATAAGGAAAATATCATCATCGGGCTGGAGTCAGGCGCTAACGACTATATCGTAAAGCCTTTTGATACCGATATCCTGAAAGCCCGGATACGCAATGTTCTGCTGAGCCGCGAACAGCTGCACGAGGCGGTATTCACGGAATCGCGGGTGACAGAAACCAACTACACCACAGCGGCAGATATCCTGTTCCTTGACAGGGTAAAGCAAATTGTAGACCATGAAATGGCTAACCCGGAGTTTTCGGTAAGCGACCTCTGCTATACGCTGGCCATGAGCAGGACCTCCCTCTACAATAAACTAAAAACACTGACCGGACAATCTCCCAATGACTTTATACGCATCATCCGGCTGAACAAAGCCAGGGAGCTCCTGATGTCAAGAGAATATACGGTGGCAGAAGTTTCTGACCGTGTGGGCTTTACGGATTCAAAATACTTCAGTACAAGTTTCAAAAAGCAATTTAACGTGAGTCCGAGTAAGATCTGAAAAGCGGCGGTGCAGCGGAAAGCGGGCACAATAAAGTGAACAAAATTAATACAAAATATATATGGAAACGTTTCTGGGTTTGGATTTAGGCGGAACAAAACTATTGATCGGGGAATTGGACCGCAATGGAAACATATTGAAATATAAGAAATATGATCCGGGCTTTTTTAACCAGCAGGTGGCACTGGAGATCATTAAGGAGTCGCTGGATGACTACATCAAAACCGTGGGCTGGACAGAAAACAAACCGGTGGCCATGGGGGTGGGGCTTATCGGCAGGGTAGACCCGGGTCAGGGCATCTGGCTGCAGATAGACCCGAAGCGCTCCGAGCCGATCCCTCTTGCCAGGGAGTTATCGGATCTGTACGGCATCCCCTGTACTATCGACAATGACGTAAAAAGCGCTACCCGGGCAGAGCGGCATTTCGGTTTCGGACAATTATCGGAAAATTTCATCTACATAAACATCGGAACGGGCATAGCCGCCGGCTTTGTGGTTAACGGCCGCCAGATCCGCGGCAGTCATTTCAATGCGGGGGAAGTAGGGCATACCCGCGTAGGGGTTAATGTGGGAATCCGGTGCGGATGCGGCCGGATGGACTGCGTAGAGCAAATTGCGTCAGGTATTGGTTTTAATAACTGCGCCCGCCTGCTGCGGGATGAACTGGAAACCCGGCTTCACATTCCCGACAGCCTGGAAAAAAGGGTGGATGTCAGGGAGGTTTTCCGATTGAGCGAAACCGGAGATCCCCTCTGTGTGCGCCTGGTGGAAAATGCCACGGAGGCGCTGGCTAACCTGATTATGAACCTGGTGCGGGTGAGTGACCCCGACACCGTGGTACTGGGCGGCGGCCTGGTTTCAGACGGCTTTCTGCATACCAAAATAGTGGAAAAACTGAATCAGACCACCGTTAGGTTTGTAAAAAACGGAGTAGTAATTACCAAGCTGAACCCCGACTTTATAGGCCTTCTGGGGGCAGGGGCGGTAGCCATGGACGTATGATCCGGAATTGTATATAGCGGAGGCTAAAACATGTAGAAATGAATATTACCATAACACAGAGCGAAGCAGAATTTGATACTTTGGCGGCCTGGCGCGTGATCGCCGCCATCCTGAATAAGCCGAAAGTGGTGATCGGGCTGTCAAC
Organism: Leadbetterella byssophila; assembly: GCA_040394735.1. Taxonomy (GTDB): domain Bacteria; phylum Bacteroidota; class Bacteroidia; order Cytophagales; family Spirosomataceae; genus Leadbetterella; species Leadbetterella byssophila_A. Next base: position 12,092 of record JBEBRR010000013.1, on the reverse strand, counting down.
CGGCCAGACCACCGCCCATATGCACCGGATCATCAGCGAAATTTACAGCAGGCATCCTTTTGATACTTCGGGGGTCACCCTCTTCGGAGTGGATGAAATAACCCGGGTCAGCCGTGAGTACGCGGGCTCCTGTTATTCCATGCTGAGGAACCAGCTGGTGGATGCCCTTCAGTTAAGCGAAGCGCAATTCCTGATGCCGTCTCCCTTCAGCGATGATTTCGAAAAAGAATGCCGGGCCTATGAAGACGAACTGGAGAAGCGAGGGGGGATTGATCTGCAGGTATTGGGGCTGGGTACTAACGGTCATCTCGGGTTTAACCAGCCGGGAACCCCCTTTGGAAGCCGGACCTGGATTTCGAAAATGGATCCCGCGCTCGAAAGCCGGGTCAGGCGGGAAACAAATTCATCGCCGGACAAAGAAATGGGCGGGTTTACCCTGGGCATCACGAATATCATGCAGGCACGAAAAATACTCCTCGTCTGCAAGGGACCGCACAAAGCTGAAATTGTGCGCAAAATGCTGCTGGATCCGGTAACGGAGGACATCCCGGCTTCGGTTTTACAGCTGCATCCCGACTGCGAATTTTTACTGGACACCGCCGCCGCAAAATACATTAACTGATCATGATGACGGATACACGTACGAGCCAATGGGGCCCCTTTCTTACCCTGGTTTTTCTCTTCCTGGTTGTAGGTTTCCTGACAACGGTCAATATCCAGTTGCAGGGGCCGCTGAAGGAGACTTTCCTGGATGAGGCCGGGCGGCTGAAGAACACCTTCGCCACACTCATTACCTTCTCGTGGTTTTTAGCCTATCCCCTCTGTGGTAAAACAGGTGCTCACTGGATCAGCCGGTACGGGTACAAAGTAACCCTGATCCGCTCGCTCTACCTCATGATGGCAGGATTGAGCCTGTTTTTTATTTCTTCCTGGTTTACTTCCCGGTTTTCCGGTATTGACATGGAAATCGGTTCGGTGATCATACCGTGGGGATTTGTCATTTTTTTGCTGGGGTCGTTCACGGTGGGAGCATCGGCCACCATCCTTCAGGTGGTGATTAACCCCTACCTGACAGCCTGTTTTGTCCGGGGCACGCAACCCGTACAGCGCCTGGCCATTGGCGGATCGGCTAACTCCATCGGCGCCACTGCAGCTCCGTTTTTTGTGGCGGAGATCATTTTTGAGGGGCTCGGCCCGGCCGATATCCGCGCAAATCAGCTGATGATCCCGTTTGCGGTGCTTGCAGGGGTTATCGGCCTGGTGGCTCTGGTGCTGTACAGGGCCGATATGCCGGACATTCAGGAAACAAAGGCGGGGTCGGGAGAGCGGCTCGAAAGGAGTATCTGGTCTTTCAGGCGTGTGAGTTTAGGTGTGGCGGCCATTTTTTTCTATGTCGGCGCAGAGGTATGTGTGGGGGCACACATTAACATTTATGCGCAGAGTACAGGCCATGAAAACCCGGCTTTGCTGGCCACGGTCTACTGGGGGCTGATGCTGGCAGGACGCCTGGTGGGTAGTTCATTACGACGGGTTTCTCCGCGGGTTCAGCTGGTTTTTACCACCTCCTGCGCTACGGTGCTCCTCCTGCTGGCCATGATCACCGGTAACCCCTGGTTCCTGGCTTTCGTGGGATTGTTTCATTCCATCATGTGGGGAACCATTTACACGCTGTCAATAGCCGGACTGGGGAAATACACGGCGCTTGCTTCCGGCGTATTCATGATCGGTGTGCTGGGGGGAGCCGTACTTCCGCTGGTTCAGGCCGCTGTTTCCGACGGGCTGGGCGGCTGGCATCATTCCTGGTGGCTGGTGGTGGCGGGAGAATTATTCATGTTGTATTATGCTCTGGCGGGATCGCGATTCCGGCAGTCTGAAACCCGGTTTTATATCCTTTAAAAAATATACCTATGAAATCACTCCTATTTTTCTGGTGCCTCACGGCAGCCGGCCACCAGGCGTGGTCGCAATATCATAAAAGCCCGCCCCGCCAGTGGGACAGGTATCCTCCGGAAGCACAATTGCCCGGCTTTCATCTTCATAAATCGGAGCTGGTGCAGATGGATGACGATCCGCAAATGGAAGAAGTGCTGTTGTTCAGCAGAAATAACGGGCACTATCCCTATTTCGACCTGTTTAAGAACTACTACGTCATCATTGACTACTACACGAAGGAAATAGCCTACCGTTCTGACGTTATCATTTCCACCCGCCGCGACCTGAACCTGGAAGACCGGAATGCCGACGGGAAAGCAGAACTCTACCGCAGTTATTTCCTGGACGGGAAATTTACCGTAGACGAACACGGAAATAACCTGAAGGTCACCTGGGTATACGATACGATTTCATTTTAAACCGCAATTGATATGAAACGATTTATTCTCCTGATGCTGGTTTCCCTCTCTGCATCAGACGCTGCAGGACAAATAAAAACCCTGCTCATCACCGGGCACGACCAGCACCACTGGTGGGAGGGCGGAAGCGATGCCGTCAAAATGATACTTGAAAACAGCGGCTTGTTTACGGTAGAAATCCGGGTGCTGCAGGCGCCGGAAAACGATTCGGAAAGGCCGCAATTCAGCAGATATGACCTGGTGGTGATCAATTACGGCGGGCCCACCTGGGGAGCGCAGATGCGAAAGGAATTTGAAGCCTACGTTTCGGGCGGGGGCGGGGTAGTGGTGTTACACTCTTCGGTAGTCCCCATGGACGATTGGGAACAGTATAACCGGATGATCGGCCTGGGAGCGTGGAACGGCCGAAATGAAAAAGACGGCCCGTACGTGTACTGGAAAGAGGGCCGTGCAGTGTACGATTATACCCCCGGCCCGGCGGGGTATCACGGCCTGCAGCACCCGTTTACCGTGATCCACCGAAGGGAGGATCACCCCATTCTGAAGGGCCTGCCCGCCGAGTGGAGGCATTTTAAAGATGAGTTATACGCCCGCCTCCGCGGCCCGGCCCGGGGGCTCGAAATTCTTGCCACCGCCTACGAAACGGTAGGAAATGATACCACCGGCCGTGACGAGCCGGTCTTATGGACCGTTTCATACGGCAAAGGAAGGGTATTTGTCAGCGTTCTGGGACATGCGGGCAATGATCCCGAGCTGCGGTACTCGATGGAATGTACCGGTTACCAGGTGACATTACTCCGGGGTGCGGAATGGGCGGCCACAGGGGTGGTGACGCAGGAGGCACCCAAAGACTTTCCCCTCAAGGAGCTGAGTACATTCCGAAAAGACTTTAAAGCTCCCTGGCACGCACACTGAAATAAATATCAGGCGGCCAGATCTGTATAAAATCAACCTTTTAACTAATTTTTAAAAATGCCGGAGTACAAAAAAAAGTATGCAGCGGGTTTTGCTTCACGGGGAAAACAGGCTGCAGGACGGTTAGTTCTTGTGTTTTCTCTTCTGTTCCTGAATCTTTGCCATGCGGTGGCCCAATCCGACGTGAGGATCCACGGCACGGTAAAATCGGGTGCCGACAATTCGGCCCTTACGGGCGTTAACGTTCTGCGGACGGGAACTACGAACGGTACCTTTACCGACAGCAACGGGCATTATGAAATGACGGTACCTGCGGGCGCCGTGCTAAGATTTACGTATGTGGGATATGTGGCGTACGAGGTGGCCGTTACCGAAGGCCGGACCCTATACGACGTGACGCTGGAGGAAAGTCCGGATCAGCTGGATGAGGTAGTGGTGGTAGGTTATGGAACGCAAAAGAAAAGCGTGGTAACGGCAGCTATCAGCAGGGTAGGTTCGGAGGATCTTAACCTGGAAAGGCCCACCACTGTACAAAACGCACTAAAAGGCAAGGTGTCGGGCGTTCAGATTACTTCCAATTCGGGAATGCCGGGCAGCGATGCCAAAATCCGCATAAGGGGTACCGGTACGGTTAACGATGCCAACCCCCTCTACGTGGTTGACGGTATGCCCTCCTTTAACGGGATAAATCATTTGAATACGGCCGATATTGAGTCGATCGAGGTGCTGAAAGATGCCGCATCCGCCGCCATATATGGTGCCCGCGGAGCCAATGGTGTGATACTGGTTACCACGAAGAAGGGAAAATCCGGCACCGCCACCGTTAACTACGACTTCTCCTACGGCCTGCAAAACCCCCAGAGGAAAGCAGACCTGATGAACAGTGCCGACTACCAGATGCTGATGAATGAGATGGGTAAAAACTCGGGGTATGGAGACAATTACTTTTTTCCCGCGCCTTCCCCGGTAAATACCGACTGGCAGGAAGAACTGACGTATCACAATGCCCCCCTCGTTAATCACCTGTTCTCGCTGGGTGGCGGAAATGACCGCAGTACCTATTATATTTCATTCGGCGCATTAATGCAGCGGGGTATTTTTGCCCGGAATTATGCAGACTACGACCGGTATAATGCCCGGCTGAACTATTCCAATACCTTGGTGGAAGCCGATAGCCGGAGCTGGCTGAAGAAAATTGTTTTCGGCGCCAGAATCAGTTATTCGGGAACCAAACGTACGGGAAGTACTATCGGTAACAGTGAAGTGGGCGGGCTTATCGCGTCAATGAACATGCTGCCCCCTACCGAAGCCGTTTATCAGACCGATCCCGCCAAACTGGAAGAATACGCCTTAATTTACCCCAATTATATCAGGGATGATATGGGCAGGGCATTCAATATCATCAATATGCGGGAGATTGTGAATCCTTTTGCATCGCTGAGAGCCCGCAATAACCAGGAAAGGAAGCCCCGGGTTTTGGGAGGAAATTTCGACCTGAATTTTACCCTGCTACCCGGGCTCACCTATAAGACCACCGCCGGCTTTGAGTGGGGGCTTTATTCGGACCGGAGCGTAGTGCCGGCCTATGAGCTGAATTCTGACCAGAAAAATGCCGCCTCAAGTGTGTATAACTATATGGCCCAGTCGTATACCTGGCAATGGGAAAACCTGTTGCAATACAGCAGGACATTCGGCCGCCACAGCCTGGGGCTGCTGGCCGGCACCACCCTTTCGTCAAATTTTTATCATGACATCAGCGGTACCCGCTATGACCTGGTTAACCTGAGCATGGACAAGGGGTATCTCAATACCTCGGGGGCGGTAGATGGCGACGAGCGCGCACGCGTAAACGGGGGCGCCAGCGATCACCGGCTGGCATCGGTATTCGGCCGCGCCAGCTATAATTACGATGAAACCTATATCCTGGAAGCGACGATCCGGCGCGACGGCTCCTCTAATTTTGGGAAGAATAACCAGTACGCTCTTTTTCCCTCGGTATCAGCAGGATGGGTGCTCACCCGGGAAGCGTTTATGGAAAATATTCCTTCCTGGTTAAATTTCGTTAAGCTGCGCGCCAGCTGGGGACAAAACGGTAACGAGAACATCGGGGCATTTGGCTATACCAGCCTGATTGAAACCGGCAGTTACCGGGCGGTGATCGATGACCGGGTGTACCAGGGAGCGAAATCTACCGGATACTCCAATTCAAACCTGACCTGGGAAACCTCTGAGCAAACCGACCTCGGTGCTGACCTCCGCCTTTTCGGGTCTCTTAACCTGTCAGTAGATTATTTCGACAAAAAGACCAGGGATATGCTGTGCTGGGTAGCTCTGCCCGTATATGCCGGCTACCCCAGCATCCTGTCGAATAAAGGCACTGTCAGCAATAAAGGCTGGGAGTTTGATGCCTCTTACAAATTCAGGATTGGCGGGGTAAACCTGGGAGCGGGGGCCAATGCTTCCTATGTAAAAAACAGGGTCATTGAACAGGGCGATTCCGAGGTGCCCGTGCCGATCGACGGCCTTGGCGGCGGTTTGGGCGGGGCTGTTACCTGGCGGGCCAACGGGCAGCCTTACGGCTTTTTCTATGGCTACGTTCACGACGGTATTTTCCAGAATCAGGCGGAGGCAGATGCTTCTGACCAGCAGAATGCACAGGTAGGGGGAATCCGCTGGAAGGACCTCGACGGGAAACCGGGCATCACCGGCGATGACCGCACGAAAATCGGTGATCCCAATCCCGACTGGACCTACGGATTAATGCTCAGCGCCGACTGGAAAAGTTTCGATTTTAACCTCTTTATGCAGGGGGTACAGGGGAACCAGATCTACAAATTCTACAGGCGCAGCAATGTGACCTTTGCCAATTGGGATAACTCCTGGCTGAACCGTTGGCATGGGGAAGGAACATCCAACTGGCTACCGAAGATCGTGGAGGGAGGACAAAACGGGGCCAGTGAAGTTTCTGACCTCTATGTGGAGGACGGTTCCTACCTGCGCCTGAAAGTATTGCAGATGGGCTATTCTTTACCCGCAGCGCTGACTGAAAAACTACTCATCAGGCGGTTTCGCATCTTCCTGCAGGGAGAAAACCTGGTGACCATGACCCGGTATACGGGTCTTGATGCCGAGGTAGGCACCCGGAACGGCTTTGACGGCGGCACCTATCCGCAGGCCCGCACCTGGACTTTCGGGGTAAATCTTTCCTTTTAATCACTCTAATGCACAGAAAAAATGAAAAAATATAGTTTACTGGCCTTCTTTCTGCTGATAAGTCTTACCGCCTGCGAGGATTTCCTGGATACCAGCCCCCGTACGCAGGTTTCCTCGGAAGAGTTTTACAAAACCCCTGAAGGGGTGATGGCCGGTTTATATGCGGTTATGAAAGAAGTATCGAACCGCTTGCTGGAAGTCTACAGCTATTCTTCGCTTCTGTCGGATGAAGCATCCACGGGCGGGGGCATAGGGGAAGGCGTATGGAAAGAAAAGTGGGATAATTTTACGTATACACCTTCTAACTGTTTCAGTAATCCGTGGTACACGGGTACCGGATGGTGGAACGAATGGGATATGGGTTTATTTAACGGGGTGGTGGCGGCCAACATCCTCATTGATGAAGCCGCCGCGAGCGGCCTTGATCCTGCTTTCCTGGACGGAGTAATAGCGGAAGCCCGTTTTTACCGGGCCCTGTTTTACAATTACCTTTTTATGGGATACAAAGAGATCCCGCTGCTGACAGGGCAGTTCACCACCGCCGAAGACGTCTACAAAGCGGGCAATACTCCCCGGCAGGAGGTCTACGAATTTATGATGCAGGATCTTTCGGAGGAGGTGATCCGGCATCTTCCGGAGCGGGCCCTTACTCAGAAGGGCCGGATCAGCCGGGATGCGGCGAGGGTGCTGAGAACCAAGATCATCCTGTTTCACCGCGATGAAGCCCGGTACCCGGCCGCGCTGGCGGATATGCGCCAGATAGCGGGAAATGCGTTTTACCGCCTACACCCGGATTACAGACAATTGTGGCATAAAAGCGGGGAATGGGGGCCGGAAAGCATTTTCGAAATCGGTGCGGCGGGAAATAATTCCGGGGTGAATAACAAAATAGCCACCGTAGGGGGGAGAGATATTGTGGATCCGCGAAGTGCGGAACAGGGAGGATTAATGTCGGGATACGGGCAGCTGACCGTCACATGGCCCATTTACGATATGTTTGAAAAGGGCGATTCCCGCCGCGAAGGAACCGTCATTGTATATGCAGACGAAGATACCGATGCCGTAAAAAAGACCGGAAGCCATTTCCTGGTAAGCGTGCAGCAGGAGGGGGTAGACCGGAACAGGGGGCTGCTGGGAAACTACAAATACCACCCCCGGAAGGAATCATTTACCTCCGGTTCCGACCAGGTGAATAACCACAACATGTCGTATCGTTTCTACCGCTTTGCGGATGTACTGCTGCTGGGTGCAGAACTCAGTGTACGCATTTCCGGCGATGCCGATGCAGAAGCCCAGGGGTGGTTCGATAAAGTGCGGGATCGTGCATTTGGCGACACCGCTCACCGGATCCGGCTCGATAAAGGGAAAGAACAGAACCTGGATATCCTTTTCAGGGAGCGATATTATGAATTTGCTTTCGAAATGCAGCGCTGGTTTGATATCTTGCGTTTCGACAAGGGTGCGGAGGTGCTGGGGAAGAAGGGCTGGACGGAAAAGCACCGGTATTTTCCCATAGATCAGAATGAGATCGATCAGTCAAAAGGTGCGTTAAAACAGGATCAGGCATGGCAATAATCCCATTTTCAGAAAGGCGGCCCGGTGTAATAAATGGCCGGTTAACCGCTCTTCTTATGTTCCTTGCTTTTCAGGTGTCTGCCCAGAAAAACCTGGCACAGGATAAGGCCCTGGAGGAAGCCATTGTACGGTCAGGCATCCTTCACAGCCCGCTTCCCTTAGATACCGACCGTTCTTTTGAGGCAGGCGGGTTGACCAAAAAGATAAGCCGGAGAAGCCCACTCACCGTCAGTGAAGGCCTCGGAAAATGGACACACTCCGGGCTTGGAAGCCTGAATTTTTCCCGCGAACACACGCTTTCCGGTGGAGGAAGCTTAAAGATGAGTTTCCCCACCTCCAGCGGGAAACGGGCGGTGGGATCCCCTTCTGACCCGGATTATGCTACCTACGGGTACTGTGAGATCCGAAAAGACGCAGGTGGAGAAAACTGGCAGGATTTTAACCGGATAGAGTTTTCGATCTACCCCGATTGCGAAGGCGCCCGCGTGACCGGCCTCGATTTTTTCTTCGAAAATGCCGATACACCGCGCCTGCCGGGAACAAACCGGCGGTCGGCCTCCCACTGGATCAACCTTAAAAACCGGGAATGGAACCGCATTGTTCTCGAGCTGGAAGAATTTCAGCGTGACCGGGTGCTGAATATCGGCTTCCGTTCCGCTATCCGGGGCAAAGACCGGACCACGGGCGACCTTTCCGTTTTTTACATTGACGGCATAGAACTTCAACGCGTCGAAGAACCTGACCCTGTCAGCGGATGGGTGCCGCAGCAGGGCAGGATCATTTATTCCACTTCCGGTTATGAATCGGGGCAGGCAAAAACAGCCATTGCCCGGGCGGACGAAAACGGGGCGGTTCAGGCCTTTCACCTGGTGGAAGCCGTTAGCGGAAAGGTGGTTTATAAGGCCGCTCCCCGTATGGAAAAAACAAGCCTGGGAAGATTTACACTGCTTGACTTCAGCGATTTTAATAAAGAAGGATCATATTCTTTAAAATGGGGAGATGCGGTTACGCCGCCTTTCAGGATCGGTTCCAGGATCTGGGAAAATTCGATCTGGCGCGTGCTGAATTATATTTTTTGTCAGCGCTGCGGATATCCTGTGCCCGGTAAACACGGAACCTGCCACCTGGACCTTTTTTCTGCCCATGACGGCCGGAAGATCTCCTATGCGGGCGGATGGCACGATGCCGGCGACCTGTCGCAGCAAACCCTGCAGACAGCAGATGTTACCCATGCGCTCCTGGAGTTGTACGGAACACTGAAGGGGAAAAACGATTACCTGGCCGGAAGGCTGCTGGAAGAAGCCCAATGGGGTTTGGAGTTTGTTTTGCGAAACCGCTATGGCGATGGTTACCGCTCCAGCAGCGTGGGGCTGCTGATCTGGCAGGACGGTATCCTGGGCACCCTTGATGATATATCTACGGTACGTGTCCAGAACCTGGCCTTTGACAATTTTTTATATGCGGCATACGAAGCTTATGCCGCCCTTACGATCGACCAGGACCCCATGTTGCAGGAATACCTGGAAAAAGTGGCGATAGAAGACTTTGCATTTGCCCTGCAGCGGCATGCAGAGAAGGGTTACGGTGAATTCATCTACCCGTATGAACATAGCTATAATACTTCCGAGAGCCAGTACCGGGCCACCATATCGTGGGGGGCAGGCATGTTATACCGGCTCACGGGAGAAACCTTTTATGCGGATCTGGCGGCAGAACACATCCGCTATACCCTGGATTGCCAGCAAACGGAGCCCCTGACAAAAGAAAGCGATATGCGGGGCTTTTTTTATCGCGACACCACAAAACGGGCCATCGTTCACTACAATCACCAGTCAAGAGAGCAGGTGTATATGCAGGCGTTGGTGTTGCTTTGTGAAACCCAGCCGCAGCATCCCGACCGCCGGCGCTGGGAGGAAGCTATAAGGCTGTATGGCGGATATCTCAAAAAGCTGATGCCCTACACCGCTCCGTACGGTATGCTGCCCAGCGGGGTATATCATATGGAAGAATACAAAGACACCACCGGTTTCCAACGCCTCCATTTGTTTGCACCGGACAATGCCACCGAGCTCTACCGGGAACAGGTAAGCCGGGGCGAGGCCCTCGGAAATGACTATTTCGTCAGGCGCTTTCCCGTTTGGTTTGGTATTTTTAACGGGAACACGGCAGTGCACCTCACTATGGGGAAAGCTGCTGCTGTTTGCGGCCGTTTCCTGGGCGATAACGAACTGCTGCAGATCGGACGCCGCCAGATGGAGTGGGTAGCGGGCAAGAACCCGTTCGGTCAGTCGCTCATTTACGGAGAGGGCTATAATTACCCGCAGATGAATAGTTTTAGTTCGGGTGAGATAACGGGCGAAATTCCGGTGGGAATCCGGTCGCTCGACAATGAGGATATTCCTTACTGGCCCCAGGTAAATAACGCATGTTACAAAGAAGTATGGGTGACCTCGGCCGGTAAGTGGCTGTCACTTCAGGCAGAATATTAAAAAAAATGACCATGAAATAGCCATGAGCTGAAGGCTGAAATTTTATACATTATGAAAAAAAATCTGAGATTTTGGATACTGCTGGCAGCGTTTCACCTGGGAGTGACCGGAACAGCCCATGCCATGAAAGTACTGGTGTTGACCGAACGGGGGGGGCAGCATGGCCCTTTTACCGATAAGGCGCTGGGCTGGCTGAAAGACCAGTCGCAAACCCTTGGCATCGAAATCACCGAAATTAACAATACCACAGGGGTCAACGAGAATTACCTTTCTCAGTTTAAACTCATTATCCAGCTCGATTACCCTCCGTACGGCTGGACGAAGGAAGCCGCCAGGGCCTTTACCCGCTATATCGATGAAGGGCGGGGCGGCTGGGTGGGTTTTCATCACGCTACCCTGCTGGGAGAATTTGACGGCTACCCCATGTGGCATTGGTTTTCCGATTTTATGGGCGGAATCCGTTTCAAAAACTACATTGCGGCCAAGGCGGATGCCCTCGTGAAGATCGAAGATCTGACTCATCCGGTGATGGCCGGGGTGAGCTCTTCCTTTGTGCTGCCGGACGATGAATGGTATATCTTTGACAGGAATCCGCGCCCTAATGTGCAGGTGCTGGCCCAAGTGGATGAATCCACGTACAGGCCGCCGTCCGATATCCGGATGGGTGACCATCCCGTGATCTGGACAAACCCCCACAAGGCGGCCCGCAATGTATATTTCCTGATGGGGCACAGCCCCCGGCTCTTTGAATCGGAGGATTTTAAAAAAATGTTTTCGAATGCCATCCGCTGGGCAGGATCCGGAGATCCTGCCGTTCTTCCGTACCCTGCCAGTTACGCCGGTGCACCGCGCTTTAAGGCCCTGGTGTACTACAGTGAACAGGTAGAAACCGCCCACCAGGTTTTTGCCCGGCAGGGGGCTGAGTTTTTCCGGAGACTGAACTATGGCAATGGTTACAAGCTGGATATCACCACCAGCCTGGAAGGGTATACGTACGAAAAGTTACGGGAATACCATGTGGTGATCATGCTGAACAATTCGCCGCAGGGAGAAAAGGAGCGCGAGGCCTTCCGGGAATACATGGACAATGGCGGCGGATGGATGGGCTTTCATGCGGCGGGATATAACGATAAAAATACCCACTGGCCCTGGTTTGTTAATTTTCTGGGCGGGAGCGTTTTTTACTGCAACAACTGGCCGCCGCAGCCGGCAAAGCTGGAGGTGGAAGGCGGTACTCACCCGGTGACCCGGAATCTTCCCGATGCCTTTATTGCGCCGGAAAGCGAGTGGTACCAGTGGAACCCAAGCCCAAGGAAAAGCCCGGATGTGGAAGTATTGTTGTCGCTTTCGCCCGACAACTACCCCCTGGGAATCAAAGATGTGATCCGCTTTGGCGACTTTCCGGTGGTCTGGACCAACCGCCGGTACCGGATGATCTATCTGAATATGGGGCATGGCGACGATGAATTTACCGATGCCACCCAAAAGCTGCTCTTTGTGAATGCCTTTCGCTGGATAGTGAGCCGGCATCCCGACGGGAACCCCTTTC
>JBEBRR010000012.1:0-68334 GCA_040394735.1 Leadbetterella byssophila | reverse complement strand
AGTGAAGGAATACCCCTATATCGGGTACTGAATTTTCTTTAACTTTTCACTTTTAGTTTTTCACTATTCACTTCCCTGATATAGTCGGTAAATGTGGTTTCGGGGCGGCCGAGCTTTTCCCAGGTTTCTCCCGCTTCAAATTTTTCGGGATAATTATTCAGGGCGTCTATAATCCGTGCGCCGTAATTCAGCTTTTTGCTGAAATTTCCTAAAAAGTACAAGAGTCCCAGGGGCATTTTCAGGAGGCTTAACTTCGGGGAAGCATAGTTTGCTGCGTAAATTTTGGCCGCTTCATCAGCCGTATATCCTTCCGGGCCCTGAATTATATATTCATGATTGTCCTGATCCAGTTGAAAGGCCTTAACCACCTGCCTGCCGTAGTCGTTTCCGGAAATAAAGAACATCGGGTGAGCCGACTTGCCGGCGAGAAGTATTTTATTGCCCTGTACGTAAGCCCCTTTGTCAAAGTTTTCCATAAAGGTGGACGGATAGAAAACGGAATAGGGCTGCCCGCTGTTTTTAATTTTAGCTAGGGCTTCCTGCTTGAGGGCAAATACCCACCAGTGAAAGCCGTTCCGGCCCTGGTAGAACTGAACCAGCGAAGATAAATACCCGATTCTCAGCCGGGGGAAACTCCGGGCTGCCGCAAGCAGGTTTTCAAGCCCGTCCCTTTCCGGTTGGAAATCATTTTCAGTGCTGTTCTGAGCAACGGACAGGCTCAGGTAAAGTGCGTCCTGTCCTTCCATCAATTCCTGTAAGCTGCTGATATCTCCCAGATCGCCCTTTACCAGGCGTACATCAGGCCCGAAGATTTTTTCAGCCTTTTCAAGGTCACGGGCCAATAGACTTACCTGAAACCCGGCCCGGAGAAACTCTCTTGTAACAGGCTGCCCCAGCATCCCGGTTGCACCGATGACAGCCACTTTTTTTATCGCCATAGGAATAAGATAAAACAATGAACAGCTAACAACAGCTTAAATGAATATTTCGAAACTGTTCACTGTTGATTACTCCAGTCCAAGCACACGCTTATTTACGCCCTCATCCGTACCGGTGGCGGCAAAGTCATCAAAGGCGCGGGTAGCTACTTCAATGATATGGCTTTCAATAAAGGGGGCGCCTTCGCGGGCACCCTGTTCGGATGATTTGATGCAGCATTCCCATTCCAGCACGGCCCAGCCGTCATAACCGTATTGGGAGAGTTTGGAGAAGATCGCGCCGAAATCCACCTGCCCGTCACCCAGAGAGCGGAAGCGTCCCGCACGGTCGGCCCAGCCGGCAAAGCCGCTGTATACCCCCTGTTTCCCCGTCGGGTTGAATTCAGCATCTTTTACATGGAAGGCTTTGATCCTTTCATAATAGAAATCAATAAACTGTACATAATCCAATGCCTGAAGCACAAAATGGCTCGGGTCGTAGTTGATATTTGCCCTGGGGTGATTGTCCACGTTTTCCAGGAAGCGCTCAAATGTGGCGCCGTCAAACAAGTCTTCGCCCGGGTGCAGCTCAAAGCAATAATCCACGCCGTTTTCGTCGAATACATCGAGGATCGGCTTCCACCGTTTCCCCAGTTCTTTAAAGGCGGTTTCAATCAGGCCGGCGGGTCGCTGAGGCCACGGGTAGAGAAAAGGCCAGGCCAGTGCTCCTGAAAAGCCCACATGAGAGGTGAGTCCCAGGTTACGTGAAGCCACGGCAGCCAGTTTGACCTGCTCAATGGCCCATTTGCGGCGGGCCGGCTCGTTTCCGTGCACTTCTTTCGGAGAAAAAGCGTCGAACAGGGGGTTATAAACAGGGTGGGAGGCCACCAGCTGCCCCTGCAAATGGGTAGACAGTTCTGTAATCTCCAGGCCTTTTTCGGCCAGCTTTCCTTTTATCTCATCGGCGTAGGTTTTGGACTCCGCCGCTTTTTTTACATCAAAAATACTGGGGTCATTGGTCGGAATCTGCAGCCCTTTGTAGCCCAGTGACGCCATATGATCTGCTATACCGTTCAGGGTGTTGAACGGCGGGACATCATTTAAAAATTGGGCGAGGAATATACCGGGACCTTTTATTGTTTTCATTGAATTAAAAATTTGGTTGGATGACTTTAAACGATAAACGGCTCCGCCTTTTACCTGAACCACAAAGTCACATCAGGCATATAAGTTTTAATAGATAACTTATTATAAGACCGCAGCGGCAGACCGCTTATATGGCTAATGTGGTTCAAAAAAACAGGCGAAGTCGTCATGTCAGACTTTCGTCCACTTCTCGCTTCTGCTGCTCTCCAGGATACTTTCTGCGATCAGCAGCTCGCGGTAACCGTCGGCGAAGGTCGGAAATTTCGGTTCAGCCGGCTGTTTTCCTTCTTCAATGGCGGCGTAAACTTCTTTAAACATCTGTTTGGAGGTGTCGCCGAAGCCTTCGTTATGGCCGCCGGGATAGGTAATGAGAGGTCTTGTTTCTGCATGTACCAGTGAAGGATCCCGCATAAGCAGCTCATTGGCCGAATTTCTTTTGCCGATCCACATTTCATTCGGAGCTTCCGAGTTAAAGGCAATGGTGCAGTTGGAGCCGGAAATCTCAAGCTTCAGCTGGTTTTTCCTGCCGGCAGAAACCTGTGAAACGGTTACGGAACCTTTGTTCCCGTTATCAAAGCGAAGCAGGATGGTGGCGTGATCTTCGGTGTTGATCTGCACATCGGCGTAGTCTTCCGGGGTCAGCATCTTGCCCGAGTAGGTTTCTACGGCCTTCAGCGGCTTTTTCCGGATCTTGTGAATGATATTAAAATCGGCAAAGACTTCAGTGATTTTCAGCCCGGAGGTATATTCGATCATGTCAATCAGGTGTGAGCCGATATCGGCCACGGCACGGGTATCTCCTGATTTGTCCGGCTCCAGCCGCCAGCTGTAGTCGGTATTGTAAAACAGCCAGTCCTGCAGATAAGAGCCCAGGATGCTATAGATTTCGCCGACTTCCCCCTTTTCACGCATGGTTTTAATCTGCCTTACCAGCGGGTAGTATCTCAGGTTAAAATGAACGGCATTCACCAGCCCTTTGGCAGCGGCCAGCTCTGTCAGCTCTCTGGCTTCGTTCACGTCTGTGGCCAGTGGTTTTTCGCAGATCACATGCTTGCCGGCCTCCAGAACGGCTTTGGCCTGCCGGAAATGAAGGAAGTTAGGAGTACAGATGTGTACTGACTGAATGTCTTCCATGGCCAGCAGCTGATCAAATGTACAGGGTCTTTCAATGCCCAGTTGCGCTGCTTTTGCCGTGGCCAGTTCGAGGTTTACCTCACATAGGGCCACCACGTCTACGTTGGGCAGCCTTCTCAGAGCTTCGATGTGTGCAGGTCCTATAAAGCCCGTGCCTACAACACCTACTTTGATTTTAGACATATTTTCTTCAAGGTTTAATTTTTTTCATACGGACAGGTTCGGTTTCCTGCTGTTAGAGGGCACAAGATAGGAAATTTTGTTGGAACAAAACCGGCCCGGTATAGAAAAGACGCGGGGCTTATCCGTATTTTTGTTTGTTAAAGTAACTGCGATTTGAAATACCTGGCCATTGATATCGGAAACACCTCGGTGAAAGCGGGATTTTTTGAAGAAAAGGAACTGAAAAAGGTAAAAAGATTCGGCTCGGTTCAGGAGGCACTGAAGGAAACAGGGGAACACGCGGAAGTGCCGGTCATCATTGCCTCCGTAGCCCATACGGGAGAGGAGCTGAAGCAGCTTTTTACAGGGTTTACCCGTAAGATCATTCTGGATGCGCAAACCCCGGTACCCCTGCGCAACGCATATGAGAGCAGGGGAACGCTGGGATATGACCGCCTGGCGGCAGCAGTAGGGGCAAACGGGCGTTTTCCGGACCGGAACTGCCTGGTCGTGGATATCGGTACAGCCGTTAAATATGATTTTGTGTCTTCTGCGAATGCGTTTGTGGGCGGCGTAATATCGCCGGGCAGGGAAATGAGATTTAAGGCTTTGCATACTTTTACAAAAAAACTTCCGTTACTAGATGCAACAGACATTCCCGGACTGGTAGGCACCCATACCGAAGCCTGTATGCAAAGCGGGGTAATGAACGGCATGGTGGCCGAACTGAACGGAATGATCGGGAGTTACCAGGAATCTTATAATCCGGTAGTTTTATTGTGCGGGGGAGATGCCCAATACTTTGAAACTCAAATAAAATATCCGACCTTTGCAGCTCCAAATCTGGTTTTGGAAGGTTTAATACGAATACTACTTTACAATGTCGCTGAAGTTTAGACACTATTTTCTTTTATTTTTTCTGGGAATTCATCATTTGTCTTTCGGCCAGGGCCAGGGGCGAAGCCCGTATTCAGTGATCGGGTTCGGCGAGCTGACCGATGAAACCACCGCCGTGCAGGATATGATGGGCGGAACCGGGGTGTCTTTCGGTAATACCTTTTATGTTAACGGGTTAAACCCGGCGCTGCTGGCGAAAGACCGGGTGGTGAACGGTCTGAAATATGTGGCTTTTAATGTAGGAGGGAGCGGTTATTTCAGGAACCAGGAGCAGGGAAATACCCTGGGTCAGGATTTCGGCATGAACCTGTCCAACCTTTCCATGGCCTTCCCGGTGTTAAGACAGTGGACTGTGGGGGTGAGCTTTCGTCCCTACAGTATAGTAGACAATGAGAATTTTATCCGTAAATCTTTTTCCGGGTCTTCTTCTATCAGCAGCTATACGTTTGCTGATTACGGCGGATTATCCAAAGTGGGACTGACCAATTCATTCAATATTACCCGCGGACTGTACGCAGGGGTGGAAGCGCAGTATTTCTTCGGAAATGTGGTGAGAGATACTACCAGCATGTTCATTACTTCCACCAGTCAGTATAACCGCTATACCGGGCGGAGCAGCCTGAAAGGAGCTTCACTGAAAGGGGGAATTGCCTACCAGCAAAAGCTGAACAGGAAATGGAAAGCCAATATTGGCGCTACCTACCAGTTAGGCACTGACCTGAAAGGAGAATACCTGAATGTTCATCAGCTGCTTCTGGAAGGTGCTAACGGGATAGCTCCCACAGGAAGCCCGGATACACTGGCCATACAGGATTTCAGCGCCGGTATTCCGGCACGTTATAAGCTGGGTGTCAGCCTGGAAAAGACCTATAACTGGATCTTTGCGGCTGAATACGGCTTTACAGACTGGGAAGGCATCAGCCGGCCTTTCGACACCCGTGCTGCGCAAACCCTCCGGAACAGCAGGGAAATGAACCTGGGGATTGAGTGGATTCCGAATGTGAACTCTGCGGCTTATTTTAACCAGGTGTTTTACCGGGCCGGGTTTAAATCGGTTACCACCCCTTATTATATGAACGGTGTCCAGATTAAAGACAACAGCGTGTCTTTCGGGATGTCGATGCCGCTGGGCAAAGGCGGCAGTTATCTGGACTGGGCGCTGGCGGTGGGAAGCCGGGGTACGCTGGCCAATAACCTGGTGAAGGAAAATTATGCCCGGATCTCTGTGAGCTTCTCCCTGATGAGAGACTGGTTCCACAGACCGAGAATTCAGTAATCAGCCAGAACTCACTACTCGGAACTTATTTACTTGGAACCCGGAACTAATGTACACCCATGAAAAAGTTTTGGACGGTGTTGGTTTCTGTACTTGCTTTCTCCTGCCAGGAGAAAACCGATGATCTGAAGGGGAAAATAGATTATCTCGGGCCTGTACTTGAAGCTGAAAATATCAATGTACTGCACAGCGACTCCGGGTATGCGCGGATTAAAATGACTACCGCAAAACAGTTGAGATATGCCAGTGGTGAAGAATTTTATCCCAAAACCGTGTATATTACTTTTATTGACAAAAACGGGGTGGAATATTCGCGTTTACGGGGCGACTCGGCCCGTTACCGGAAGGGAGAAAACATTTACCAGATGCAGGGGAACGTGTTGATTAACAATACCCGTGAGAATCAGTCGCTCGCTACCGAAGAACTCTTCTGGAACCCCAATACCCGCAAGATCTATTCTGAGAAAAAAGTGGTCATTAAAACCCCCAAAGAAAATTTCACGGCTCTGGGAGGGATGGACGCCGAACAGGATTTCTCGAAATACACCCTCAGGAGGTCAAGAGGCACGGTGGTGGTGGATTCGATACGCACCATTGTGGATACTACGACCGCCAATTAAACGGCTCTGCCGCTCACATTTAGTAACATTCCACCCGCGCCACCTCCTCCGTCTCTGTCATTCCTCCTTCTCCCCACCGGTCATTCAGGTAGGTAATGATCTGGGCCATATCAATGGCGTAAAGCTCTTTATTAGCAGGCATATTGATGTCTTTGCCGGTGCTGCCGTTCCGGATCAGGCAGGTAATGAATTCCGTATTGCCGAGTCTTTCAGAAGTGGTCAGGGAAGGGTACAGATTTCTCAGCCCTTCCCCGTTTTTACCATGACAGTTGGCACAATGTGCATTGTAAAGATTCATTCCGGCAATAATGTATTGTTCTTTCCGGATCTGCTGATCGGACCTGCAGGATTTAACGGATATGCAGAAGCCGGTCAATATCAGCCATAAGCTTATCCACTTCCTTTTCTTTGGTACCGTCATAAATAGCTCTGATGTGTCTGTCTTTGTCAATAAGTACGAATGCCCCGCTATGTATAAAGCCGCCTTCATCCACTGCTGACGAGTCTTCCAGTGCGGAGGTGAGGTAGCTGTTCTGCGCCAGCCTGTATACGTCGGTCAGGGTACCGGTCAGGAACTGCCACTGGTCAGACTGAACCCCCAGCTTCTCCTTGTATTGTTTCAGAACTTCCGGTGTATCGTACCGGGGATTGATGGAGTGCGACAGGATCATCAGTGAGTCATTGCCTTGGTACCTTTCGTACAGCCGAAGCATCTGGGTTTTCATGAGGGGGCAGATAGTGGGACAGGTGGAGAAGAAAAAATCTGCCACATACACCTTTCCTTCCACATCCTGCTGTGTCAGGGTGTCACCGTCCTGGTTGATAAAGCTGAAATCCGGAATGCGGTGATATACGGTATCTCCGTCTTCGCTGACATCGTGAGGTCCCAGGTAGGGAAGCTCTTTATGCTGCGTACCGCAGGCGAGAAGGAACGCGCCAAAGATAAAAAGAGCCGCTTTTTTCATTGGAATTCTGCGGTTAGATTTTTGGCGTCGCTGATGGAGGAGTCTGTCTCTTCTTTCAGGCGTACAATTTCTTCATGCAGCCTTTTGTAGGTCTCCAGCTTTTTATCTTCTGCCTCCGAATTAATGGCTTCTCCGAATTCCACCATCCATTCGTTCATTTTTTCTTCGGCTTTCAGCAACCGGGTGGAAATGTCGAGCGCCTGGTTTTTCTTTTCTTCTGAAGCGTTTTCCACTGCCTTGATCATGCTTTCCCGGATAGAGGGAATGGCCATGGATTTCGGCATGACTTCATCATGCCCTTTTACCAGTTCATCATACAACTGTTCCAGCTCTGCAGAAGACCGGCCGGTGCAGGAGAAGGTGAAAATCAGGAGGACAGGGAGGACAGATTTTAAAAGTTTCATATGCGTTACATTTGGTTCTATAAGCTTAACAACTCCCGTGCACTATTCATTGCACTGAGCGACGGATTTTGTCCGCCGATCATGACGGCTATTTCATTAACCCGCTCCTCTTCAGTGAGTTTTTTCATCCGGCTCACCGTTTTTTCTTCGGCGTCGTCTTTGTATACATAGAAATGGCTGCTGCCTTTGCCGGCAATCTGCGGAAGATGAGTAATGGCCAGCACCTGTAATGAGCGGGCCATGTCGCGAAGCAGATTCCCTACTTTAACGGCTACTTCACCTGAAATGCCGGTGTCAATTTCATCAAAAATGATGGTAGGCAGTTGCGTTTTCTGAGCCAGGATATATTTTAAAGCCAGCATCACGCGCGAGAATTCGCCCCCTGAAGCCACTTCTTTCAATGGTTTCGGGGCGCCACCCTTATTGGCAGAAAACCGGAAGGACACGACATCGGATCCGTCCGCAGACAAGGGCTTTTCCCGGAGATCAATTTCAAAAAGAGCGTTGGGAATACCGAGTTCTGTAAGGAGGGAAGTGATCTCCTCCTGTAAATGCAGGCCGTGGGTTTTCCGGGTGGCAGATAACCGGGCGGCGGCCTCATGAGCATTGTCTTCTGCTGCCTGACGTTCACTGTCCAGCTTTTCCAGCTCTTCCGAGAGGTTCAGAACGGTGTCTACTTTCCTGCTGAGCTCATTTTTCAGGTCTGTCAATGCGGCAGTGGTCTCTACCTGGTGCTTTTTCTGCAGTTTGTAGAGATTACCCAACGTATCCTGTATAATTTCCAGACGGGCGTCATCGGTTTCCACGCGCGTATTTTCTACTTCCAGCTCCTGGGAAATATCCTGCAGCTCAATCAGCGAGCTGTTGAGACGGTCGCGCAGCGTCTGGTACCGGGGAGAAAACTCTGAGATAGAACCCAGGGCCTGAATCCCGTCTTTCAGGAGCTGCAGGGCCGGCATTTCCGGGTAATTCATGCTTTCATAGGCCTGGGCCAGCCTGCGTTTGATCTCCTCTGCATTTTCGAGCACCTGCTGCTCATTTTCGAGTTCGGCCTGGTCTATATTTTCCGGAGCGAGCGCAGTAAGCTCTGCCAGAAGGAACGAGTTATAATCAAATTCTTTGCGGAGCTGCCCGGCACGGCTGACCAGCTCATTGTATTGTTTCTCTACTTTCCTGAAGGCCGTATAGAGGTCGGAAAACACGCGGTAAACCGGCTGATTCTGCGCATAGAGGTCCAGCAGGCTAAGCTGGTAGGTGTTGGAAGCCAGCAGCAGGGTGTCATGCTGGGAGTGAATGTCCATCAGCTGATCTCCCAGCTCTTTCAGGATGTCAAGAGTAACCGGCTGATCGTTGACAAACGCCCGGGATTTCCCCGTAGGCGCTACCTCCCTGCGGATAAGTGTGGTGGTATCGTAGTCGATATCATTTTCTTCGAAAAACTTTTCCAGTACCCGGCCTGAAAGGTCAAAAGTACCTTCCACCACACATTTTTCATCCTCACTGAAGAGGGCCTTCACGTCAGCCCGGTTTCCCATCAGCAGACCCAAAGCTCCCAGCATGATGGACTTTCCCGCACCGGTTTCACCGGTAATGATGTTCAGGCCCGGATCCGGGCGGATCTCCAGCTCTTTGATCAGGGCGTAATTTTTGATGGTCAGGTTTTTCAGCATCCGTAAAAGTAAATTACAAAAATAAGGTTTAGCCTCCAAAGCGCAACAGGCATGGCGCTGCAAATTAGGGAATGCCTAAATTTTATATGTTGAGGTAATTATTCTTTCCATTTCAGGCATAAGACTTTCCGGGTGGACCCTGTAATTTTAAAAGGTTCGGCTATACGGTGCCCTACCAGCCACAAAATCCCCGAAGCGTCTTCCACCACCCGTTCGTCTTTCTTTTCTGAAGCGCTGACCTTCCGGTCTTTCAGGTAATCGGAAACCAGCTTGCTGCCCCGCATCCCGAATGGGATAAAGCGGTCACCGTTTTTCCAGGGCCGGATCCGCAGGGGCCAGGAGATCTTCCCGGCGTCCAGCCAGGCGGTAGCGGAATCCGAATAGTCAGGAATGATTTTTTCAATATCTGCCACTTGCACGGAGAGAAACATTTTGCCCGCGGAGAAAACACCTTCTTCCGCTATCTCCGTTTCTGTCAAGACAGGCTCCCGCCTGGTTATAAGCCGCCAGTAATCTCTTTCCCTGATCATCGTATGCGAGGAAGAGAGTACTTTTTTCCCTGTCTCCGATACATTCAGCATCAGCAATGCATCCTGGCGGTTAAAGCCGTATTTTTTCAGGAATTCTTCAAGAATGAGGGCAATGCCCGGTGCAGGGTGCAGCACTTTGAGGGGAATACGGGTTTCACCCGGCGTGACGACAAAGCTGGCCTCAAATTTTTTCAGGCTTTCTTCAAAAACGGCTTCCAGATCCAGGAACCGTTCCAGGTTAACTTCAAAGGTATGTTCAAGGCCGGGATTAATCCCTTTTAAAAGAGGAATCACCCGGTTACGGATGCGGTTCCGGTGATAGTGATCTTCGCGGTTGGAAAGATCCTCCCGCCAGGTAATTCCGTTCGTTTTCAGGTAGGAAAGAATTTGGTCCGGGCTAGCATGAAGCAGGGGGCGGATAATCTTTCCTGTTTTTACCGGGATGCCCGTCAGCCCTTTCGGGCCGGTCCCTTTTGTAAAATTCAGCAGAAGGGTTTCCAGGTTGTCGTGCAGATGATGGGCCGTGGCGATCCGGTCCAGCTGCCGGCCGGCCGCCAGTTCTTCAAACCACGCATACCGGAGCTCCCGGGCTGCCATCTGCGTGGACCACCCCCGTTCTGCTGCATAGGCTTTGGTGTCAAAAGAGCGGGTATGGAAGGGAATTCCCCGCCTCCGGCAGAATCCGGCGGCCAGCTTTTCATCTTCCTCGGAGTCGTCCCCCCGCAATCTGAAGTTTACGTGTGCTGCTTCCACGGCATAGCCTTCCGTATGAAAGAGATGCAGCAGGGCCATGGAGTCCTTGCCCCCGCTGACAGCCACAAGGATGCGGTCGGTTTTCCGGCAAAGATCGGAGATAGAAACAGTATTTCGGAAGACTTCAGCTAACATAAAGAATAATTTCCGTCATGCACTGGGAACACAAATATAAAAATAGGTTTAAGCTTTACCTTCGACCCCGTTCCGCATATTTTGACTGCAATTTCGTTCAAAAATATGCGAAATAAGATCCAAGAACAAAGTTTAAACATATTCTGCGTTATTTTTGCCTGATGAAAAGTGTGTTCCCATATTTCTGCGGGATATTTGCGGCGATAATGCCCGTCTGGGTCTTTGCCCAGAAGCCGCTTAATCCGTCTCCGCCTGCAGGCCCCCAAAGCATCGTGGAAGTGCTCAATGCCGACGTTCAGGAAGGGGTAAATCTGACCAATATGCAGGTGCAGACTTTTACTGGAAATGTGATTTTCCGGCACCAGGGAGTACTTATGGGTACCGATAAGGCTATCCAGAATACCAGCACGAACGTCATGGAGGCCTTCGGAAATATCAAGATCAACCAGGGCGATACCCTCACCATTGTGGGCGATACCCTGTACTATGAAGGCAATACCCGTGTAGCCACTATCTGGGGCAGAAGTGTGGTGCTCCGGGATAAAAAAGTGACCCTTAAAACCAAAAAGGTGATCTATAATATGGCCAGCGGCATGGCGTACTATCCTGTGCCGGGAGAGATCATGCAGGATTCCAGCCGGCTTACCAGCAATACCGGTTATTACAATACCAATACCAAGTATTTCAACTATATCGGGGATGTGGAGGTGATGCACCCCAGATTTGTGCTCTGTACGGATTCTATGGATTACGATACCCATACCAAAAAAGCGATCTTTAAGGCGTTTACCACCATCCGGGGACAGGACGGCACCATGACCGCCGAAAGGGGCTGGTACAATATCCAGACCAAGGAGTCTTACTTCAGCGGCAGGTCAACGGTAGATAATGAAAAGTATGAGCTGACAGGCGATACCCTGAACTATGACAGTGAAAAAGATTTTGGCTGGGCCCGGGGAAATGTGGTTTTTATCTCAAAGACCGACAGCCTGATCACGGTAGGGGATGAAGCCATACGGGTAGGGAGCCAGGGGATTACCAAAGTTAACGGCGCTACCATCACCCAGTATATTGCTCAGAGCCAGGTGGCCCTGATAGCGGGAGACTCTCTGCGGATCATTGAGAAGCCGAAGGCGATTCCCCGACCGGATACCTTAATGCCCGGCAGGATGAATGTGGCGGGAGACCCGGTAGCGGCAACTGATGGTCCTCCTGTCTCCGGTAAGCTCACCCCGGTATCAGATACCTTGCAGAACACCCCGAAAAAAGGACCTGCCCGGGAAGATGTGCAGTATATTATTGCCACCGGCAATGTAAAGGTTTACCGGACCGACATGCAGAGCGTTTCCGATTCACTGATCTATAATGCCGTTGATTCTATCGTAGGGTATTACAAAGAGCCCGTGCTGTGGCATAAGCGGAACCAGATCAAGGCAGACTCGATCGATGTTTTCCTGAAGAATAACCGCATAAACCGGATGGAAATGGTGCGGAACTGCTTTATTATTGAGCAGGACAGCCTGCTTAATTTTAACCAGATCAAGGGGCGGAACATGAATGCCTATTTTACAGACAGCTCCCGGCTGGAGCAGATCCATATCAACGGAAACGCAGAGTCCAAGTACTTCATCTTGGATGAAAATAGTAAAATTGTGGGGCTGGATCTTTCACAATGCTCTTCCATGAAATTCATATTTGTAAATGACGAGCTGGAAGATATCTATTTTTACGGAGATGTGGATTCGCGACTGGTCCCGCCGGGTGAGATTACGCAGGCAGAGTCCCGTTTTGAGGATTTTAATTATCGAATTTCCGAGAAACCCACGCGCGAAAGTATCCTGGCACTGAAGCACGGGAAGCTGCTGGAGGAGGCCTCGGAGGGCTTTATAAGCCGGGAAGAGAGGATGGATAAAAACTGAAAGTGAAAAGTTTAGGTACATAAAGGATCATGAAAAATGTTCCATAGCTTTTCACTTTTATCTTTTCACTTACCTGTCTCTTCCTGCAGGAAAAGTCACCTGTACACTTGTACCTACCCCTTTCTTGCTTTTTACCCTGATTTCCCCCTTCATTTTTTCCACCAGCTCTTTTGTAAGCATCATTCCCAGGCCCGTCCCGGTTTCTCCGTGCGTCCCGGACTGTGATTCGGGATAAACAAAGAGCTTTTCCAGCTGTGCGCTGCTTATTCCTGTTCCTGAATCCCGTATGGTAATAGAAATGTGCTCGTTTTCATCTTCTGAAATGATCCGGATATAGCCATTCTCTCCTGTAAACTTCACTGCGTTGCTGAAAATATTTCGTAAAATGATCTGTAAACTTTCTTCATCGGCCCATGCGGTACCGGTATGCCTGTAGTCCGTAATGATATTAATGGATTTTTCGTGAGCCACAGGCGTAAACTGGTTAACAAGAGAATTTAAAAGCACCTCCAGGTGAATGTTTCCGGGAGCGAGCACTTTATTGGAAAGCTGGATCTGGGCCCATTTAAGAAGGTTGTTGAGAATGAGCTGTACATTATTCAGGGAATGGATCAGATGATTCAGGGGCTTTACCGACTGAAAATCTTCCAGAGAATGGATCAGGCTGGATATAGGACTCCGAAGATCATGACTGATCATGGCAAACAGCTTGTCACGCATTAAATTGGCATTTTTCAAATCCATGGCGTAGCATTCGATCTGGTTTTTCTGTGCGATAAGCTGCTTATTTATTTCAGAGGTCTTTTTATAGGCCAGCCACTGCCTGATCCCCAGCAGTACCGCACAGATCAGAAAAACAATAAGGATGAGCTGTTGCCGGAACTCTTCCTTTAAAAGCGCTTCCTGGAGTATATTCAATTCTCTCTGCTGCAGAATGGCCTTCTCCTTATCCTGCAGCTTATAGCGGTCTTCCGTATCCCGGATAGCCCGGACTTTTTCTGCTCCCCGTAAAGAATCATTAAGGACCATGTACTCCTCCAGGTACCTCAGGGCTTCCCGGTAATTTCCTGCTGTTTTACAGGCCTCCTTCAAACCCAGTAAGGCAGCGGCTTCCAGGTGAGGGGCGTGCTGTCTCCTCGAAATAGCAATAACGCGGTTAAACTGCCTGACCGCATTCTTATGATCGCCCGTTTTCAGGTATAGCAGCCCTGTTGTTTTCTCTACGATCCCGCTCTCGATCCCCAGCTTTGCACTCAGGGCCCGGGCTTCAAAAAGGTGTCCGAAGGCTTTTTCATGACGGGACAGGGCTTTGTAAGCGATCCCTAAGAATGTATGTATCTGGTAGAGAAAATGCACATCCCTCTCCCGTATCTTTTTCAGAGCTTCTTTTCCTGTGCGGGTGGTTTCTTTGTATTTCCCGGCCGTATTGAGAAGATTCAGCCTGGACATGTAATACATGACGGAATCTTCATACGTTTTAAGGTTCCCTTTCATCTGATTACTGTATTTAAAGGCTGCAGAGAGCATGTTGGTCTGAAGATAGAACATCACCATGTTAGCCCTGAACTGATTAGAAAAAAGAGTGGGATTGTTCTTTACCTTATCCAGTCCCGACTCCACCTCTTTAAAGAGGGAAACAGCTTTGTCATAATCTCCCTTTTCACCATAACATGCCCCCAGGTTAAACTTGGATACCACTATAAATTCTTCATTTCTCAGTCGGTTAGCCAGCTCTAGCGCTTTATTATAGGATTTAATAGCAAGCGGGATATCTCTTTTGACATTGTTCCATTCTCCCAGAACCACATAGTACCTGTACCGGTAAGCAGATACAGAGTCTTCTCCGGATAACATGTCCAGGATATGCAGATAATATGCGGCGCTATCGGTATGGGTCGTTTTATATTGATGAAACCGCTCTAAAAACCGGTTAAACTTCAGGGAGTCTGTTTGCAATGCCCGGGCCCTGAGTGACCCGCTCAGCAGCATGAAAAGGCTTAAAAGAAACACAGGCCACCGGGCCGGGTTTGGGAATAGGGTTAACATAGCTGGCAGTTGTTTAATGAGCGTACCAAAATAAACAAAAATCAATTTATCTCTTTGATGTGAGGGAGAGCGTCTTAGCGGATAACATATTCACAATCAGATCTTCCGGGTAATGTAACGGTGATGGCTGTCCATTCTCCGCTTTCCATTCTGAACTTCCCCTTTAAGTGGTCTGCTCTCTTCCGCATGGAGGTGAGCCCGATCCCGGCAGATACCGGTTTAAATTCCCTTCCGTTATCGCCTACCTGGAAAATAATATTCCCGGTTTCATCCTTATAAAGGAATATAAATACCTCTGTGGCATTTTGGGCGTGCTTCCGGATATTGGCAGCCGCTTCCTGCAGCATCCCCAGAATTTCCGTACGCTGCCCGGCATCCAGTGCGCCCGCCGCCTGCGGGTCAATCTCTATTTCTTTGCGGTAAATGTCCCCGGGCAGGATAAGATCGGCGATTGCTTTTATGCTGTGGTCCAGGCTGCTGTCTGCTCCTCCGGAATAGAGCAGGTGACTTTTTTCTCTTACTGACCGGTAAATATGACCGGTTCGGACCCGGAGAGAATCCAGATGTTTTTTCATCTGCAGATCGGGGGTTTCACGGGAAATAAACCAGATCTGGTGAACGACCGCCGCCAGGGCAGCCGACAATTCATCATGCAGATCCTGCCCCAGCCTCTCCCGTGTTTCCCTTGCCGACTGCATCCGTGCTTCCCTGACCTGCACTGCCGTTACCTCTTCCAGTGTGCGGATACGGAGAGCATGCCTTTTTCTTTCCCGGCGTAGCAGAAGACAGGCACCGGTAAGGAAGAACATCAGCAGGCAGGTAAACGTATTCATCAGATAATATTTAATTTGCGGGCTACTGCCAGCAGCCCTGTAATGCTGTTGGTGCGGGTCTTACTCATCATTTTTCTGCGATGCGCCGATATGGTATGGATGCTTAATTCTAACTCTTCTGCTGCATCCCGGATCGACAGCCCCCTGGCAAAATGCTGTAAAAGCTCGATCTCCCGGGGACTGAAAGTGACCTCCGTTCCGCTATTGTCCTTCGCCAGGATCTCCCGTATCTCTTCCGAAATATAGCACCTGCCGTTTGCAATTTCATGGATACAGTCAATCAGCGTATGGGCAGGAGATGCTTTGCCGATAATGCCTTCAGGCGTATACCTGAGCAGGTCATGAATAAGAAAAGAGTTGGTAATGCTGCTCACTACAATCACTTTAATGTTTCCTGACAGCCTTTTAAGATCGTTCAGGAATGCAGGCAATGAGCGCTCGCCCATATAGTAATCCGCAAACAGATAGAGGGTATCAGAGGTTCTGAAACGGGTAAGATGCCCAATAAGCTCTTTTTCGTGATAAAATACATTTACAGTACGGAACAGGGTAGTGAGCTCCACTACTTTCGCAAAGGAATCTGCAAAAAGACGGTGGTCATCAAGAACAACAGCGGAAAGGTTTTTGAAAAGGGGATTATCCATAAATCAGGGTATTTCGTGAATTTTTCGGAAAAGAACAGTTCATTAAATTGCTTTCATTTAGACGGTTAAGTTTTTCAGAAATACACGAAAAATCGTCTATTGTACAAATAATAGGGCCAAGTGCAGATTTAATACCATGTAATTGGCATTATGTGCTGTTTGCAGGTGTCTGCCGCCCGGCTTTGAAGAGAAGGGCTTGAAGATATAATAATGGTATAAATTGCTTATTATAAATTGTTTATATTAGTGTGGGGCTCCTCGTAATTCTTTTTCCGGGAAGAGGCTTCCCCGGACCGGGAAAACGGGATTGGGAGAAAAAAGCTAATTTTGTGTTAAATAAGCTATAATTCCTGGGCATAAAGTTTTATTCAGCCGTTTATATACCCTACCGAAAATATTCATGAAGAAAAAGATCTGTTATGTGGTAGAAGATAACAGGGAGGATAGTGCCTTTTTACTGTCATATATAGAAAAAACTCCCTTTTTAAACCTTTCCGGGGTATCCGGAACATATGAGGCAGCAGTAGAATTCCTGCTGTCTCATACGGTGGATATCCTGTATCTTGACATCGAGCTGGCTGACGGACTGACCGGAATGGACCTTATCAGGACCATTCCCCGTCTGCCTCAGCTGATCATTACTTCTAATCACAGTGCGTATGCGGTAGATTCCTATAAGCTGGGAAAAATTACGGACTTCCTCCTGAAGCCCTTTAATTATGAGCGATTCCTCCTGGCCACCAACCGGGCCATTTCAGGAGCATCATCTGCTCCCTCAGTACCGCCTGACTCTTCGGTGTTTCTTAAAACAGGCCGGAGGTTCCAGAAAGTGAACCTGAATGATGTGCTTTGGTTTGAATCTTTCGGCATTTACTTAAAAGTGATCACCCACCTTTCCAGGCATCAGGAAATGGTGGTTAATGAAACCATTTCAAGCATCAGCCGATACCTGGATAACCGTACTTTTATCCGCATTCATAAGCTTTATATCATCAATATCAATAAGATCACCGGGTTTGATGCCAATACCATATTTATCAGTGGTAAACCGCTTCCCATAGGTATTTCCTACAAAACCAAACTGGAAAGCCTGTTTAAACTTTTAATGAACCTGGATGAGGAATCATAAGCGACCCAAATCCTGAAGAGAGGATCTGACCCCTGAAAATTATACGGATGTTTTCTGCACAACTTTTCAAAGCTTCCCCGGGCTAGGGCCCCGTATGCATATCCGGAGATGTGTTCTCCCTGTCAAAGCTGCTTCGGGAAAATGCAGGAAAAACCCCGTTCATGCAGTTTAAAATCTATTTCCCCTTATCATACCCTCACTTGGCGTTTTGCCGAGAATTCGGGCGCTCATCGTTTCCTATTTTTGCATGAGACAACGTGCGTGTGATGAAAGTATTTAAATTGTTAACCTTTTGAAAATCATGAAGTTTTATGAAAAAATAATCTTGTTTCTTCTGACATTTATGTCAGGCACTGTATTCGCCCAGGCTCCTTACGTTACGGTATGGAAGACGGATAATACGGGGGCTACGGCTGGCGACCAGATCCAGGTACCTGCTTTTGGAGACTTTATTTATATGTGGGAAGAAGTGGGCAATCCTGGTAATGCAGGCGGGGGGACACGTACAGGAACAGGCCATACCACGCCTTCCATTACTTTCCCGGCGCCGGGTACGTACCGCCTCTTCATCACCCCTGACCCTGCCAGCAGCACTCCTTTTGACCAGATATTCTTTTCAGGAACAGGTGATTGCCGGAAACTGCTCGATATTGAGCAGTGGGGAGATGTGGTATGGAGCAGTTTTGATCAGGCCTATTCAGGGTGTAATAACCTTACCCTTACCGCTGCGGATGCGCCTGACCTTAGCCAGGTGACAGCTATGACAGGTGCATTTGCGAGTACCACCAGCCTGTCAGGAGCTGGTCTTATTCATTGGGATGTCAGCCATATTACGGATATGCAGGCCGTTTTTTTCAGATCCGTTTTTAACCAGCCTATAGGCGGGTGGGATGTGAGCAATGTCACCCAGATGTCCTTTATGTTTTCTGAGAATCCAGATTTTAACCAGGACATCAGCGGGTGGCAAACCGGCAATGTAATCAATACCGGATCGATGTTCTACCTGGCACCTGCCTTTAATCAGCCCATCGGTACCTGGGATGTGAGCAGTGTGCTTGATATGAGCGGAATGTTTAATGCTGCTGTTTCCTTTAACCAGGATATCAGCGGGTGGGATGTAAGCAGCGCAACTTTCATGGGCAGCATGTTTCAGAACGCCACGGCATTTAACCGGGATATCGGCGGGTGGAATGTGAGCAGCGCAGAAGACATGACGGATATGTTTAACGGTGCCACCGCCTTTGATCACAACCTGGGCGCATGGAATCTGCAAAGCCTGACAAGTGCTATTATGATGCTGTATTACTCCGGCCTGAGCTGCACCCATTACAGCAATACCCTGACGAGCTGGGCGGCGAATCCCGACACGCCTGCCGGTATTGATTTGTTAATGGTGGAGCCGCTGGTTTACGGCCATGCCGGGCAGGCAGCCCGGAACCTCCTGATTGCAAATGGCTGGTCTTTTTCAGACGATACCTTTGACCCCACCTGTGACGCCCCGCTGCCCGTAAAGCTTATCAGCTTCGAAGCCCGGAAGCAGGATCATTACACCCTGCTTACCTGGAGAACGGCTTCAGAGACCAACAACCGCCATTTTGAAGTGGAGCATTCTCAGGATGCCCGGCACTTCACTCCGTTGGGCAAAGTAGAAGGGAAAGGTACTACACAGACAGAAAAGGAATACACCTGGCTGCATCCGAACCCCGCTCAGGGACTCAACTATTACCGGTTAAAGCAGGTAGATTATGACGGTACTTCTGAATATTCGGTCATCCGCGCGGTCAATGCAGACGGGGTGTTTGTGATTTACCCGAATCCGGCACAGGACTACGTGGTGCTCGGCGGCGTGGCCGGGGCATCGACTGTAGAGATCGTGGATATGCGGGGCATGGTGAAAATCCGCCGGAGCCATGTAAAGGAAACAGAGATCACCATAGATACTTCATTATACGCACAGGGCACTTACGTGGTAAGGATGGTAAAAGACGGCCAGGCGGAAACCCGGAAAATCAGCATTAAACAATGATAGAACACAGACTCGGAAACCATTACCCGGAACTCGTAACTAATATACTACCGATGAAATCAAAAGATAAGAAAACGTACACCCGTCCTGCATTACTAAAGCACGGTTTATTGAGCAGGCTGACCCTGAAGACAGGAAGCTTACCTGACGGATTTACGCCTACGCGTGAGATATAATCTTTAAGCGGATCAAGAAGTGTCTTTCCGAAGTGAGGTCAGGCTGAGCGAAGTATTTATATATCCCCCGCAGAAGGGGACTACCTGCCGGGGGATATATGTATTTTTTCAGGGAGATGAGACGCATCTGGGAAAACTCAGGTGTTCTCCCGGAAGCAGCTGTGAAGAGAAGATTGCTCATGCCTTTTTAGAAAAGGGTCCTGCGGTATTTGCGGATCTGGAACATGACTTTCTGCTTTTCCTGGTAATTCCTTCCCTGGGGCAGCTTTACCTGGTGAGAGACCGTTTCGGCATGCAGCCTCTTTATTTCAAAACTTCGGGGCCGTTTTTTTCTTTTTCTCAGAAGATTGCCGATCTGAGAGAAAAAGAAGCTATCAGCGCAGGAAGGGTCAGGAACTACCTGGTTAACTTTTCCGACAGTGAGCCTGTACCGGATTCAGGAACATTCTTTAAAGACATCCATACGGTTCCGCCAGGGTGTTATTTCCGGAAGGAAGCCCAGGATACGGGCACATGTGTGGCTTACTGGAAACCCGGACCTGAATTTATTGCTGACCGCGACCATACGGACCTTTTCAGTGAATTCCGGGAAAGACTAATGGAATCGGTAGCTTACTCTGTTCGTCATTCCGGACGGGTGGCTGCCCATCTGAGCGGCGGACTGGACTCATCGGTGATCAGCCTCGTGTATTCGGAAATAAGCGGGAAGCCGTTTCCTACTTTTTACTTTGATACTTCTGATAAAGATCACCGCGATGCCTGGTATGCCCGTCAGGTATCTGCCCGTATCCGTTCCAGGCATATTCACATGCATCCCCGCAGGGAGAACCTCTATGCCTCGCTGTGGAGACTGAGCAAAGCTACCTGTAACCCTGAAGCTTTTATTTTGCCCTCTGATATTCAATACGCCATCGCTGAAGAATCTTTGAATCAGGGCTGCGAAGCTATACTTACCGGCATGGACGGCGATTCAGTGGTAGGGCACGGATGGGGATACCTGGATGAGCTGAAAAAGAGCAATGATTGGGAAGTCTTTATCGACCAGGTATTTAGCTTCAGGATGTTGCGTAGCGACTACGCAGGGAAGGGAACCGTTGACGTACGCCGGGAGATCATAGAGCAGGAATTGTTTACCTTACTGAAAACGGGGGAAATTCAACGACTCCGGCAGCTTATGCGTGTTAGCCGGAAGAAATACGGATATGTACCTTTCGGATTCATTGCCTGGCTGGCCCGTAAAACAGGTGAGCGCCTGCAGGATTGCAGGGCACCGCAGAAGAGAGACTATTTTCTGAATAAGGATTTCCGGCCGGAAAGCCATGAAGTATTTCTGCCGGCCGGCTTATACGAACACAGCGACAGGGAAATAGTGGATAACTTCAGAGCCGCCGTAAACGGGGAATACCCTTTGTATTTCGAGCAGTTTCGTGCCATCGGACAGGCCTACAGGCAAAAGTTTCTTCACCCCTTCTTTGACCGGAGGCTGTTTGAGCTTTGCCTGGCCCTGCCCGATGCCCTGAGGTATGGCGGGGGCCGCACGCGCTGGATCATGCGGAATGCCATGAAAGACATGCTTCCCCCTGCGCTGTATAACCGCCGGGATAAAGATGAATTTAGCCTCTACCTGGTCAGTTCCTGCGGTGATCTCTGGCAGTATAACCGTGAGAGGCTGGAAGAGAATCATGAACTATGGCTGTACATTGACAAGACCCGGTTCCTGAAGCAGATGGCTGCCCTGCTTTCAGGAAAACAACCTTTGAACGTATCACGGGGACTGGCCCGCAAGCTCAGCCGGATCATGTACCTGGGCGTATGGCTGGATGCCCTGAGATCCTGATTGTTTTTTGCAGGCAGGCGTGAGAAGACAATGGCCCGGGATCAAGGCATTCTGATACGCTCAGGGGTAAAGAAGTATATGTATAAATGATTGTTTATCATTATGTCATGAAATGTATGAGATATCTGTTAAACAGGCTTTCTGAAAGGTTCTTCCCGGCCGGAATGCCCGGGAACTGCAGGTATTATCCGTTGTGTGATATGAGGGGTTTTCAGGCAGGATGTTTCGGTACTTTTAAGTAAGGGTACTGTCGGAATTGTGGAAAATCCCGGTACTTTTGCCAAACCTAAATAGTATTACCGTCCGGAACTAAATTTTATACAGATGAAAAACCTATATGCCTTCCTGTTACTCCTATTTCCCCTGGCGACGGCCGCACAAAACAGCGGGAAAGTGCCCAAAGCAGTAATGGTGATCGTAGACGGCATCCCGGCCGATTTCCTGGAAAGTACTCTCAAGCCCCACATAGACCAGATCAGCAGTGCAGGAGGATATACACGGGCATACGTGGGGGGCGAAAAAGGAGGATACTCCCAGACACCCACCATTTCTGCGGTATCGTATAACAGTATGCTCACGGGCACCTGGGTGAATAAACACAATGTCTGGAACAACAGCATTGCAGCGCCCAACTATCATTACCCCACCATCTTCCGGCTGATGAGGACCTCTCTGCCGGATAAGAAACTGGCCGTTTATTCTACCTGGACAGATAACCGGACCAGGCTTATCGGGGAGGATCTGCCCCAGACCGGCTTTCTGAAAATGGATTATAAATTTGATGGATATGAGCTGGACAAAGAGCGTTTCCCGCACGATGACCAGTCGGTGTATATTAACCGCATTGATGAGGAAGTAGTGAGGCAGGCATGCGAAAGCATACGGAAGGACGCGCCCGATCTGAGCTGGGTTTATCTCCAATATACGGATGACATAGGACATGCTTCCGGCGACAGCGGGAGAATGAAGGAGGCATTGATGAAAACCGACCGTCAGATGGGTGACCTGTATAATGCGATAAAATACAGGGAGCAGTATTTTGATGAAGACTGGATGATCGTGATCGTTACAGACCACGGACGCGACGTAGCCACGGGCCTTAGTCATGGCGGCCAGTCGGCACGGGAAAGAACCAGCTGGATAGCCACCAATAAAAAGCCGTTAAACAGGTATTTTTACGCTCATACGCCGGCTATAGTAGATGTTTTGCCGTCAGTAGCAAGACACGTAGGATTAACTATTCCCCGGGAGAATGCTTACGAGATTGACGGAGTCCCTTTTACGGGAGATATATCGGTGGCGGAACCTTCCGCCCGGATTATAGAGGATAAGCTCAGGATAGAATGGACCCCCTTTGAGCTTAAAGGAAATGTAAATATCCTGGTTTCTTCTACCAATCATTATGAGACAACCGGTAAGGGTGACATCTACCGGAGTCTCGGTGTTTTTGAAGTAGGCCGGGGCAGGGCGGAAATACCTCTTCCGGAGGAATTTAAAGACAGCAGGCTGCTGAAAGTGGTGATCGAAGGCGAAAAAAATGTGCTTAACCGATGGGTTATCCGGTAAACACAGGTTAAACGGTTTCACTTTTATTCCAACTGCTGCCCCCGGAATACAGGTTAGCGCCCTTTCCTGTAATTAAAAATCCATTTGGTGACAGAATCCCGGTATTTGCTGATCCGGCCGGATTTCAAGGACCAATACTGCCTAATTTTACGGGATATAAGCACCAAAATGGAACACATAATTTTAAAGACCGGTCACGTTTCTTCCGAACTGAAAACAGAGATCCTGGAATCCTACAGGGAGTCTGGGGCTGCATGTGTGCACAGTGCAGGAGAAGATGTCTCCTTTGTTTTAACCGATTTAAGAAATAAGGTATTCATTGCAAAAAGAGGAATATTCAGCAGTGTTCCGGTATACTACTATTACCTGGAAGGGGGGCACGTGGTGTGCAATTTCCTGTTAAAGGAACTTTTGCCCTTCGTTAAGTTTCCGCTGAGGCCGTGTGAAAAAAAGATAGAGGAATATTTCAGCATATTACCGGAAAGGCAGGCTACAGACCACCTGACTTTCTATCAGGATATATTCCGGCTGCTGCCCGGAGAATACCTGGTAAAAGAAGAAAAAAAAGACTGTACTTCCGGTTTTGCAGGATCAGCAGATTTTCCGGAGACCCGGGCCGGTGAGGAAAACCGGGAGAAAGCAGGGACGCCTGAAGGACCGGTGAAAGAGTGTATTTATAACGAAAGCGGGATGGCAGATCCCATGGAAGATATCAGGCATAAGATCAGGATGACTATCCAGCCGGATGCGTATGATGGGATTAATAACCTTCCGGATCAGCTCTGTTATCAAAATTTTATTATACTTTTTGAACGTTTTAAAGACTCCTGCGGAAGCAATTACCTCCGTCATCCTGTTTGGGGTTATTGTAACCGGGCCATATTTGAAGAGGCTGTTCAGGTGATAAATGCATCAGGACAGGAGCCCCGGTGTGAAGTATCGGCATTGTACCGGGTGATCTGCCTGGCTCTCTGGCTGGAATACGTGGATGACCTCAACAGACGGGCGGGCAGGCTGAGAGTAGTAAGCTAAAAGTGAAAAGTTATGGAATATATGCCGTAACTTTTCACTTTATGGCTATTTACGGAGAGAGTCTTGAAATGCTCCAGTTGTCCCCTTCGCGGGTATACAGCAGCCGGTCGTGCAGGCGGTTCGGTCTTCCCTGCCAGAACTCTATGGAGGCAGGGTGCAGGACATAGCCGCCCCAGTGCTCCGGCCGGGGAATAAGCGTCTGCTCCCTGAATTTTTCTTCATAGAACTTCAGCTTTTCTTCCAGCGCCTGCTGGGAGCCGATCTTTTCACTCTGGTGGCTTACCCAGGCGCCGATCTGGCTTCCCCGGGGGCGGGAGTGAAAATAAGCATCTGACTGCCCGGCCGGCAGCTTATGCACCATGCCTTCTATCCGGATCTGCCGCTCCATGAAATCATAGAAAAAAGTAAGGGCGGCATGTGGGTTTGCCGCCAGCTGGACTCCCTTATGGCTGTTGTAATTGGTGTAAAACTCAAAGCCCTCCGGAGAGGCCCCCTTAAGAAGCACCACCCGGGCGTGCGGCCGGTTTTCGGAAACTGTAGACAGAACCATTGCATTGGGCTCCCGGATACCTCCTTCGAGGGCTTCGGCAAACCAGGCCTGGAAAAGATCCATAGGGGAAACAGGAGCATTTACTTCAGAGAGTTCTGATTTTTCATAGTGAATCCGAAGATTTGAAATATCTTTGCCGTTCATGGACAAGGTGTTTGAATATTATTATTAATTTTGCTTTTTCACAAAAGTAATTATCAATTTCGATTAATGAGCGAGTCAAGTTTAGAACCGAACAACATGGAAGGTAAAAATGGCAAAGTTTCCGATACACCTGTGGAACAGTCCTCTTCTCATGAAGGGGGAACGCCGGATCCGGTAGAGGAATCTGTCGGAACAAAAGGCGCATCGGCAGACCTGGAAGCTATTGAGGAGATCGAAGAAGAATCGGAATCTATCCTTGAATTTGATGAGGATTTCTCCAATTATTCCAAAAAGGACTTTGTTGATCTTGCAGACCGTTTACTGGAAGCCATGAACGCCCGCACCCTTTCGGTGGCGGATGTGAAGAATATTGACAATGCTCTGAAAGTAACCCGCAGTGCCTTTGACGAGATTCACCAGCAGGAGAAAAACGAGGCGCTGGCCGCTTACATAGCTGAAAACGGCTCTGATGAAGGCTTTGAGTTCCGGAATGATAATTATTCGATCCGTTTTGAAGGGATCATGATCCAGGTACGCGAAAAGCGGCAGGCGTTTTTCCAGAAGCTGGAACGTGAAAAGGAAGATTATTTTGAAGTAAAGACCCGCCTGCTGCAACGGCTGCGGGAAATCGTGGATACCGAAGAGCGGGGAGAATCAAAAAACAACTGGGACGCCTTCAAAAACCTGCAGACCGAATGGAAAAATGCCGGAAACATCAACTCCCCGCATAACGGTTCGCTCTGGTCGGCTTACAATGCCTTGGTAGACCGTTATTTCGACATCCGCAGTATCCAGAATGAACTGAAGGACCTGGACCGGAAGAAGAATATCGAAGCCAAAGAGGCTGTAGTGGTAAAAATTGAAGAGATCGCTCAGTCGCTGGAAGCTACCCCCATTAATAATGTTACCCTTAAAAAAGCCAATGAACTGCTGCAGGAGTACAAGCATATCGGTCCCGGCCCAAGAGAGGAGCAGGATGCGCTGTGGGATCGTCTGAAAAAGGCATTTGATGTTATTTATGATAAAAAGCGGGAGCTGCAGAAGGAAAGCTCGGAGCTTTCGGAGGAAGTGCTGAAAGCGAAAACCCAGTTGCTGACCAACCTGCAGGCCTACCTTGAGTTCAACAGCGATTCCATTAATGAATGGAATGCCAAGACCCGCGAAGTGCAGGCCATCCAGGACCAGTGGAATGCCATTAAAGGTGGAATGCCCCGGGAAAAAGGGAAGGAGGTCAGCAAAAACTTCTGGAGCACGCTGAAGCAGTTCTTTAAACATAAGAGTGAGTTTTTTGCCAAACTGGAAGCCAAGCGGGAGGCCAATTACAAAGCCAAAAGTGAGCTGGTACAACAGGCAAAGGAGATCCTCGAGGCCGGTGATTACGCTGCGCCGAACACCAACCGCATCATTGATCTTCAGAAAAAATGGAAGACGATAGGGCATGTGCCTGAAAAGTATAAAGACAGCCTGTTTGAAGAATTCAAATCAGTGTGTGATACCTATTTCAATAACAAACGGGATGAAAGCAAGGCCCAGGATTCGGAATACGACAAGAACCTGGCGGCCAAAGTTGCTATTTGTGAAGAGATAGAGAAGCTGGTGGCCGGTGGCGAAACCAACCTGAACCGGCTTCCTGAATTCAAGAAGAGCTTTAATGCCATCGGGTTTGTGCCCAGGAAGGATATGAAGGCTATCCAGGACCGCTTCATTAAGGCCATTAACTCCTATGTGAAGTCGGCCAGCGGACTGGAGAAGTCGGAGAAAGACAAGCTGATGATGCAGAATGAGGCAGAGGTGGTGCTGAAGTCAGGTGGAAACCTGAATAAGACGGAAAGCGACCTCCGCAGAAAGATCAAAAATCTGGAAGACGAAATATCACTGACCAAAAATAACCTGGAATTCTTCGGTTATTCCAAGAATGCCGATAAGCTCAGGGCGGAATACCAGAAGAAAATTGACAAAGGAGAAGCCGAGCTGAAAGAGCTGAATGCAAAGCTCCGGTTAATTGTGTCAGCGAATTAAAAAAGTTTACAAAAACACTTGGAGCGTATTATTTCAGTGTTTAATTTTGCACCACCAAAATAAGGAACGCCTCCTTAGCTCAGCTGGTAGAGCAACTGATTTGTAATCAGTAGGTCATTGGTTCGATCCCGATAGGGGGCTCAGAGAACTCTCAGAAATGAGAGTTCTTTTGTTTTACGGCCAGATAGCCCATACCGGAGAGCCTGGCGTCCTGTGAGTAGAAACGGGGAATTACCTGCCCTGAACTGATATAGGACGAAATTCCCGGGCGGAGTTAGAAATTAGACGTATCGGGTGAGATTTCACCGGGTGCTCTTCCCCAATAACTAATTGCCTTCTGGTGATGAATAAAGCGTCCCAAAGCTGATGGCTGGTATCTAACAGAGTCCCGCCGCCACGGCTAAAATTTTATACAGATGAAATACAAATTCCTGAACGATTACAGCGAAGGGTGCCACCCGCTGATCCTGGAGAGCCTGGTAAAGTCCAACCTTTCCCAACAAGCCGGTTACGGGAACGACGATCTGTCGGTCAGGGCTGTTGAAAAAATTAAAGCGGCCTGTAAAAATGAAGCCGTGGATGTGCATTTTGTGGCCGGAGGTACCCTGGCCAACCTGCTGGTGATAGGTGCGCTGCTGAAGCCGTATGAATCGGTGATATCGGCAGAAAGCGGCCATATCAATACCCATGAAGCCGGAGCTGTTGAAGCCACCGGGCACAAGATAGAATATGTCAGGACCAGTGACGGGAAGCTTACCGTGTCAGATATTACCCGGCTGCTGATGAAGTTTCCGAAATACCATACCGTGAAGCCCCGTATGGTATATATATCGAATACCACCGAGCTGGGTACGGTGTATTCGAAAGAAGAGCTCGAGGATATTTACCGTTACTGCTCCAAGAATGACCTGCTGGTATTTATTGACGGTGCCCGGCTGCCGATGGCGCTGGTGGCAGGCAATATAAGCCTGGCAGAAATCAGCCGCCTCTGTGATGTATTTTATATCGGCGGCACCAAGTGCGGCGCCTTGCTGGGAGAGGCTGTGGTGATCAGCAACCCGTCGCTTCAGCCCGACTTTAAATACAATGTAAAGCAAAGGGGTGCGATGCTGGCCAAAGGAAGGGTGCTGGGAGCGCAGTTCGACGCCCTTTTTACAGATGATTTGATCTTCAGGCTGGCCCGCCATGCCAATGCCATGGCCGGTAAGATAGCGGCGGCTTTCCGTGAGCTGGGTTATCAGTTCCTCAGCCCGCCGGAAAGCAACCAGGTGTTCCCCATTCTGAAGTACAACCAGATCAAAAAGCTGGCACAGAAATATGATTTTTTTGAGTGGGAAGAGCTGGATGATGAACACTCTGCCCTTCGCCTGGTCACCTCCTGGGCTACCCCTGAAGAAGCTGTAGACCGTTTCCTGAAAGATCTGAAATCGGTTACGCCCTTACCCTTAGCAGCGCCCCCGGTAATCAGCCCCTCAGATGATATGCCTTAGGCTGTACAAAGGCCCGGATACCAAGATGCGACAAGGTGGCTCCCAGGCCGCTGTTTTTGCGCCCGGACCAAGGTAAGCCTGCACTTACGCGGTCGCAGCAGTTCCAGTATACCGTACCGGTGTTCAGCCGGGCAAACAGGCGGGAGGCCCGCTCGTAATCTTTGGAATAAACGGCTGCGGTGAGCCCGTAAGGAGTATCCTGCATCAGCTTTAATGCTTCCTCGTCCGACCCCACTTTCTGAATGCCTATCACCGGGCCGAACGACTCTTCGGTCATCAGGCTCATGGTATGATCGGCGTCGGCAATGACGGTAGGTTCAAAGAAATACCCTTTGCCTTCCGGGGCGCGGCCACCGGTAAGCAGCCTGGCGCCTTTGTTTACCGCATCGTTCACCTGGCCGGATAGAAAAGCCAGCTGCTCCTTCCGGCTCAGAGGACCGATCTCCGTTCCCTCTGCGGCAGGGTCGCCGATCTTCATTTTTTTCGCGGCTTCAGAAAAAAGCTCCACAAAACGGTCATAGATATTTTCATGTACATACATACGCTCTACCGCACAGCAGCTTTGTCCGTTATTGTACATGGCCCCTTCCAGCGCAGCTTCTGCCACCTGCCGGATATCGTCCACATCATCGGCTACATACAGGGGGTCTTTACCGCCCAGCTCCAGCTGAACAGGTACCAGCCTGCCCGCAGTTTGTGAAGCAATATAACGGCCGGTTTTGAAGCTGCCAGTAAAGAAATAACCGTCCAGGGGCAGATCCAGAAGCGCCTGTCCGGCCCCGGCCTGCCCGGCTACCAGAGCAAAGACGTCTTCAGGTATACCGCTTTTGTATAGTAAACGCTGGATATGCCGGCCGGTAAGGGTGGCGTATTCCGAAGGTTTGTAGAGAACACCGTTCCCGCCGATAAGCGCGGGGATGAACACATTCACACCTACCAGGTAGGGGTAGTTCCAGGCAGAGATATTGCCGATGACACCCAAAGGCTCATAAACAATCTTCTCCCGTGTGGCTCCTGCTTCCGTAATCCATTCATCGGCCAGCCATTTTTCACTGTTTTCAATGAAAAAAAGGATCCGGCTCCGGGCTCCGGCCAGTTCATTCAATGATTGCCAGAGAGGTTTTCCCATCTCCTGCGTCAGGGTAAGCGCCAGAACATCTTTTTCTTCTTCCAGCAGTTCGGAGAAGCGGGAAATACAGGCAATACGCTCCTTTAAAGGGGCAAGAGCCCATTTTGGCTGCCCGCTTTTTACAGTCTGATATTTTTCGAAAATGGAAGACGGGCTGTCTTCCTGCAATTCGGTGATGACCGACTCGTCAAAAGGGTTTATGATCTGCATAATTATAATCGGGATAAGCAGGCTTCAAAAAAAGCCCGGCGTATATTTTTAACAAAGGGGCTTGCCTGGTCGTTCATCCGCTCAGGATGCCATTGTACCAGAGAAAGAAAAGAAGAGCCGGGCTCCCGCCTTTCCAGGGCTTCCACCACACCGTCTTCCGACAGCGCAGACACGAGAAGTCCACGGCCTACCTTGCCCACGCTCTGGTGGTGATTACTGTTGATCATGCCTTCTTTTTCCCGGGTAATTCCGAAGAGGGAAGAAGCCGGATCCACCCTTACGGTGTGATACCGGTCGGTATTGTCCGGAAGCTTACTATGGTTAAATTTTCCCCAGGTGGGAATGTCCGGGATGAGCGTGCCGCCATAAAACACATTGGTGATCTGGAGACCGCGGCAGATTCCCAAAACGGGTAACTGGTGGCGCTGGGAGTACTCCAGTACTTTCCATTCCAGCGCATCTCTTTCTTCATTCACGTCATCGTCATAGCAATATTGCAGCCATTCCGGCCGGTTATAAAACCGGGGATGAACGTCTTCACCGCCGGTCAGCACAATTCCGTGGCAATGCGCTATCCGGGAGAAGCTGTCGTCTTCCCAGCTCAGCCGCAGGGTTTTAACGGCGGGGTGGTAGCTTAAAATCCAGTCATTATAGAGATTAAATTTACTGCAATCCGTTACGCCGATGGTCAGTTCCTGCATATACTATAAAGCTTTTAAATAGAGTTGTTTAAAGTCTTCCCGGGTTACGGGCTTAGGATTATTCGGGTGGGCAAAATCGGCCTGGGCCAGATCCGCCAGGGTTTCGATATGCTCTTCCCTTACCCCGATATCCCGCAGGCGGGAAGGGATATGTATTTTGCTATTCAGTTCCGTTAAATCCTGCACCACGCCTTCCCCCGATTCATTTTTCAGCTCCAGGTGACGTGCAATATTCCGGAACTTATCTTCGAAGCCGGCAATATTGAATTCCATTCCGTACGGGAGATTCACGGCATTGGCCAGTCCGTGGTGAGTGTCTAAAAGAGAAGACAGCGGATGCGCCAGGGAGTGTACCACGCCCAGTCCTTTCTGGAAGGCAATGGCCCCCATCATGGAACCCAGCAGCATTTGAGCGCGCGATTCAAGGTCGGGGCGTAAAGTGGCCCTTTCTATGGCATCGTGAATCAGCTTCATGCCTTCAAGTGCGATACCGTCACACATAGGATGGTAGTTTTTGGCCAGATAAGCTTCCAGGTTATGTGTCAGGGCATCCATGCCGGTAGCGGCCGTAATGGCCGGCGGAATATCCATGGTCAGGAGGGGATCGGCAAAGACAATGCGGGCCATCAGACTGGGCGAGAACAGGATCTTCTTCTGATGGGTTTCATCATCGGCAATAATGGCGCTGCGGCCTACTTCCGAGCCGGTTCCCGAAGTGGTGGGTACCGTTACAAAATGAGGTACATCATTGGTGACATAAACGTCGCCGCCGATCAGGTCGTCATACTTGAAAAGATCTTCCCGGTGGTAAATGCGCAGTACAATAGCCCGGGCCACATCCAGGCCGGCGCCCCCGCCGATCCCCACCACGCTGTCTCTCCCGGTGCGGTCCCATACTTCCGTACCTTTATACACATCCGATTTCACCGGGTTCTTATGAATGTCGGAGAAGACTTCGGTACTGATACCATTTTTCTGCAGGTCGGCAATGATCTCTTTAAAAAACGGCAGCTGGGAAACCACCGGATCGGTCACAATTAAAGGGGCTTTCAGCCGGTGGGATTTTAAATAAGCGGGCAGCTCTCTGACCGCCCCGGCCCCAAACCGGATGGTAGTGGGGAAATTGTATTGACGCACTGAATTGAAGTCCATATTCAAAATTAAATTATTTCAAGATAACGTTTTAGCTCCCAGTCGGTCACTGCTTTGCCGAACTGTTTCCATTCCCACTCCCGGGTGCCTGTAAAATGTTCCACGAATTTTTCGCCGAACAATTCTTTCGCCAGGGCAGAATTTTTCATGGCCCCGGTGGCTTCCCACAGGTTGGAGGGCAGCAGGCCGTTTTTACGGTCTGCATAGCCGTTTCCCAGGCTGGCCGGCGTAGACAGCTTCATTTTTTGCTGCACACCGTAAAATCCGGAAGCCAGGCAGGCTGCAATGGCCAGGTAGGGGTTCGAGTCAGAGCCTACCACGCGGGTTTCGAGGCGGGTACTTTTTTGGCTGCCCGGGAGCGCCCTCAGCGCCGTGGTACGATTATCAACCGCCCATGTAAGGGTAGTAGGGGCCCACGCGCCTTCCACCAGTCGCTTATAGCTGTTAACGGTAGGGGCAAACATGGGCAGTATATAGGGCAGGCAATAGAGCTGGCCTGCAATATAGCTTTCCATTAACGCACTCATCTTATGAGGCGTAGCTGCATCATAAAACAGGTTTTTTTCTTTATCTTCTGTCCATAGGCTCTGGTGAACATGGCCGCTGCAGCCCGGCAGTGATTCATGGAATTTGGCCATGAAAGTGGGCAGCACGCCATGGCGGTGCCCGATTTCCTTAACACCTGACTTGAAAAGTACAGCCCGGTCAGCGGCTTCGAGGGCCTCCGAATAGGTGATGGCTGCTTCGTATACGCCCGGACCGGTTTCGGTGTGAATACCCTCCAGCGGTACCCCGAACCGGCCCAGCAGGTCAAACAGGTCGTGGAAAAACGCACTGTTCTGCGAAGCTCTTAATACCGAATAGCCGAACATGCCGTGGGTAAGAGGCCGGGTACGGTTAAACCCTTCTTTATGAAGCTCGGGGGCATTATCCTCCAGGTTAAACCACTCAAACTCCTGGGAGCAGCAGGCCACATAACCTGCCTTTTCCAGTTTACCGGTGATGCTTTTCAGCAGGGTGCGCGGGCATACCTCAGAACAGTTCGAATCGGTGCTGAAATCGGCCAGGAAAAAGGGAATTCTCTCCTCCCATGGGACTTCACGGAATGTGCTGACGTCAATAACGGCTGTGGCATCGGGGTACCCGCTGTGCCAGCCGGTTACCCGGGCATTGTCATAGGCCGCGTCACCGGCGTCCCAGCCGAATACCACATCGCAAAAGCCGAAGCCTCCCTGCAGGATAGAAGCAAATTTTTCAAAACTGACCACTTTGCCCCGCAGCACGCCGTCTATATCCGTAACGGCCAGCTTGACTTTGGTGATATCGCGGGCGCTTAATTTTTCAAGGAGCCGGGTTAATTCATCATTCATAGGAAACGGGGTTTAACAAAGAAATGAAACCAGGTATAGCCCAGTACAAGCAGCAGGAAGAATATCAGGGCCACGCCGGGATTGTATATGATCATGGCGATCATGGCCACCAGGGCTATAATCAATGAAATAACCGGGAAATACGGGTAAAAAGGCACCCTGAAGGGTCGCGGCATTTCAGGATTTTTCTTCCGGAGAATAATTACCGTAACAGAAGAAAAAATGTAC
Source organism: Leadbetterella byssophila (assembly GCA_040394735.1). Classification (GTDB taxonomy): domain Bacteria; phylum Bacteroidota; class Bacteroidia; order Cytophagales; family Spirosomataceae; genus Leadbetterella; species Leadbetterella byssophila_A. The sequence goes on along the minus strand of JBEBRR010000012.1, from coordinate 35,524 downwards.
AGGGTAATAGCCCCGAAGCAGGCTATGGTGATGATGTCACCCGTTTTCCCGGTCAGGAGGGCTACGATCCCGATCAGCATGTTGATCACCAGCGCATTGGCCGGTGTTTTGAACCGGGTATGCACTTTCCCGAAAAGGGAAGGGATGTAATGCACCCGCCCGAATTCAAATGTGGCGCGGCCTGCCGCCAGGATGATCCCGTGGAAGGAAGCCACCAGTCCCAGCAGGCCCACAGTGATCAGCAAATGATACAGAAAGGCGTTGTCACCGGTAATGACGGACAGGGCCAGGGGAAGGGGGGAATCAGAAGGTTCAGCGTCCGGATAGGGATAAACGATGGTCTCCCAGCCCCCGATCCCTACGGCCGAAACAAAGGTCAGCACACAGAGTACGATCAGCGTAAGGAGGGCCGAGCCGAAGCCGATCAGCACGCTTTGCTGGGGATTAATAGCTTCTTCAGCCACATTGGCTACCCCTTCAATGGCCAGGAAAAACCAGATGGCGAAGGGGATAGCGGCCCAGGCACCGGCCCACCCGTTAGGTAAGGGATTTTTATGAAGGTTCTCTATTTCAAAATGAGGCAGGGTCACTCCCGCAAAAATCAGGAGCTCTGCCACGGCCAGGATGGTAATAACCAGCTCAAAAGTAGCTGCTGCTTTTACGCCGTAGATATTGAGCGCGGTAAAAAGCAGGTAAGCGGCAATGGAAATGGCGGTGACGGGAATACCGGGGAAGAACAAGTGAAAATAAGCGCCGATGGCAGCTGCAATGGCCGGGGGCGCAAAGACAAACTCGACGATCTGGGCAAGGCCTGCAATAAAGCCTGCATCCCTGCCCAGGGCTTTGGTGGCGTAATCAAATACCCCTCCGGCTTTGGGAATGGCACAGGCCAGCTCCGTATACGAAAAGGTAAAGGTGATGTACATAATAATGATCAGGAAAGTGGCTGCCGCCAGGCCGTAGGTGCCGCCGGCTTCCAGGCCGAGATTCCAGCCGAAATACATTCCGGATATTACATAGCCTACGCCGAGCCCCCACAGCATCAACGGACTGAGCGTCCGCGGCAAGTGGTTTTCAGTTAGGTTGGGTTTTGACATATTCTGAATTTTCCTGCTAAATATAGGAAAAGTTGAACTTGACTGATGCAGGAAATAAAAAAATATGTCATCTTTACCCTCATGGAAGGGCTGTCAGGAAAAAGCCCGTGTGTACAAAATAATCAACATGTATAAAGCAGATAAAGTAAGGAAGTTTACCGAACAGATATTCAAAGCCATCGGCTGCCCGGCCAAAGATGCCCGCCTGGCCGCCGATATTCTCGTCAGCGCCGATCTTAACGGTGTGGATTCACACGGCGTGGCCCGCCTGGCGGGGTATGTGCGCCTTTATGACCACGGGCGGCTGAATCCTGTGCCGAACATTAAGATCATTCACGAAACTCCTTCCACGGCTACGGTAGACGGCGACAGGGGACTTGGCCTGGTGGTGGCACCCTATGCGATGAAGCTGGCCATAAAAAAAGCCAAAAGGAGTGGGTCTGGCTGGGTTTCCGTGCAAAACTCGAATCATTTCGGGATAGCCGGCTACCATGCCTCTCTGGCCCTGGAGCAGGATATGATCGGCTGGGCCATGACCAATGCCGCTCCGCTGGTGGTACCTACGTTTTCGAGAGAAAAACTTCTGGGAACCAACCCCATTGCGGTAGCTGTACCAGCAGGTGAGCAGCCGGCTTTCCTGGCCGATTTTGCCACTACGGCCGTTGCCTACGGCAAAATGGAAATCCTGCAGCGCAGGGGCCAAAAAGCACCCATCGGGTGGGTGCAGGACGAAGCCGGAAAGCCTACCGATAACGCCAATGCCGTAAAAGAAGGCGGCGGACTTTTGCCGCTGGGCGGTGACCGGGAGCACGGCAGCCACAAAGGCTACGGGCTGGGGGCCGTGGTCGATATCTTTTCAGGCGTGCTCTCCGGGGCCAATTTCGGGCCTTGGGTGCCGCCCTTTGCCACCTCCGGCTTTCATGGAGTGACCGCCGAACAGGTAGGCAGGGGCACAGGACATTTCCTTGGCGCCATGCGTATTGACGGCTTTCGTCCCAAAGAAGAATTCAAAACCCATATGGATAAATGGATCACACGTTTCCGCTCGGCCAAAGCTGTTGACGGGGAGAGCGTACAGATCCCCGGCGACCAGGAGCGCCGGTTCAGGGCCGAACGCCTGGCCATCGGTATTCCGCTGAATGAGAAGGTGGTGGAGAGCCTGGAGGAGCTGGGGGAAAGGTTTAAAGTGAGTTTTTAACTATATTTCCCTCTCCGCAGATATCAGCCACGGCGAAGTCAGCCGCACCTTCACTTTGGCCTGCTCACTGCCCAGGCGCAGGTAGATCACCATCCGGCCACGGAAAACGCGGTGCTTGTTATCGGTATAATCGGTCATGTCCTGGTTGTTCCCGGCTTCCATTCCCAGTAATGTGGCGGGGCCCGCTATATCCACCGTAATCTCATTGTCGGAGAGCATGACCGGTACCCCTTTCTCGTCTTTCACCTGTACGATGATCTGGGCCAGCTCAGCCGATTTTTCTACTGTCACGATGTCAATCCGGTGCGGCCTGCCCGATGAAATGATAGCCTGACGGGCGCTTTCCCTGCCGCTCTTATCCAACGCCACCACTTCCAGCTTGCCGGCCCGGAAAGGAATATCCCAGAAAATGATACCCGTATTATCGTCATAGGGTTTTTCTTCACCCGCCACTTTCCCGTTCAGCTCCAGTCGGGCCCGGGCACCGTTGGTATACGTCACCACCCGGATCAGCTGGCCTTCGGGATAGTTCCATACCGGCCAGGCATCAATGGAAGGGACCTTTTCTTCGTAGTTGCTCCGGTTACTGTTTTCCAGTTGTGACCACACGTCGTTATCCTGGCTGCGGCTGTCTCTTCCCGGTGCAGGGTAGGTGCCCAGGTAAGCCATGGGTTTATCAGACCACAGCGACTGCCGGTAATATCCCCGGGGTTTGATGAACCCGGCAAAGTCGATCATCCCCGAATAGAACCCGCGGGAAGGCCAGCGGCCTGATTCGCCGAGGTAGTCGATCCCGGTCCAGAGAAATTGCCCGAATATAAATTCGTTGTTGCGAACCGCCTTCCACGCGTTCAGATCATGGCGGTTCTCACTGCCGTAAATGACCCGGTGCGGGTACCTGGCGTGATCTTCGGCATATTTGCTCTCGGTATAGTTGTAACCGGCAATATCCAGGGCGGCGGGGTATTCGGTCTGGTTAGACATGGCTACACCGGCGAGGCCGGCTGTAACGGGCCGTGAAGGATCATGCTTCCTGACCACGGCAGCCAGGCGTTTGGCAATTCCGCCCAGTCGCATGGCATCCGGGGCGTCTTTTTTGTAGCCTCCGAAGATAGGCTGGGTAAAGCCGGTGCCGCTGCCGCCATCCAGCACCGGGTGGGAGTAGGGGTCATTGGGATAATCTACCTCATTACCGATGCTCCAGGCAAAAATGGAAAGATGGTTGCGGTCGCGTCTGACCATATCGGCCAGGTCTTTTTCTCCCCACTCTTCAAAAAAATCGAAAGCTCCCTGGAAGCCGGGTGTGCCCACGTTCCAGCCTTCCAGCCATTTTCTTTTGGGATACTCCCATTCATCATAGGCTTCATTCATCACCAGCAGACCCAGCTCATCACAGAGGGCGTAGAGGTGCGGGGCCTGCGGGTTATGGCTGGTACGCACCGCATTTACGCCTGTTTCTTTCAGAGTGAGCAGCCGCCTTTTCCACACTTCACGCGGTACGGCTGCCCCCAGAACCCCTGCGTCATGATGGATGCACACGCCTTTTACTTTCATGAAATTTCCGTTGAGGGCAAAGCCCTTGTCAGGGTCAAAAGTAAAGCTCCGGAAGCCGGTAGTAGTGGTGGTCTGGTCGAGAACCCGGTCTTTTTCCTTTACTGTGATTCTCAGTGTGTACAGGTAAGGATCAGAAAGGCTCCATTGCCTGGGCTTATTCAGCACCAGACCGGTTTTTATGCCGGCCGCCTTTCCCGCCTCTGTTCTTAGCTCAGAGGTTTTAACGGCCACTACCTTTCCGGTGTGGTCCAGCAGTTCATTGACCACCTGAAGTGCTGCCGGGCTTTGAGATTCGTTATCAATGCTTACTTCCACGTGTAACGTGCTGTTTGTGCCTTTGATCTCAGGGTAAGCAAATACGCCCCACTGCGAAATGTGAACAGGGGAGGCATATACGGCGTATACATCGCGGTAAATTCCCGAACCGGTATACCATCGGGAATCAGCGCTCCGGCTGTGATCTGCCCGCACAGCTATCTGGTTTTCCGCTCCGTATCGGATATAGGGTGTGGCATCATAAGCAAAGGAAATGTAGCCGTTGGGCCGTTTGCCCAGCGACTTTCCGTTAATAAACACCTCGCTCCGGTTATAGATACCTTCAAAAAAAAGATATATCTTCTTCCCGGCGGCTTCGGCCGGCACATTCCATTTTTTACGGTACCAGCCTGTTCCGCCCGGCAGGTAGCCGGTGGCACTGGCCAGGGTAGGGCTGTGCTGCCCGCGGATGCTCCAGTCGTGCGGCAGCTGAACGGTGCGCCAGCGGGAGTCGTCGAGGTCAGCAGATGAACCGTCTTTCAGATCGCCGAGGGTAAACTTCCAGTCGTTATTGAGTTTAACCGGTTCGCCGAATGACAGCTGGGAGAATACCGGTGATGAAAAAAGCAGGCAAAATACGGAGAAAAGCGTAAAACGTATATTCATGTTTTTTTATTGACAGGTTGGTTATCAAAGTTATAAAAAAGTTTTAAATATGTGTTTTAGTGACACAAATTATTTTACCCACTACGCAGGCTCCCGTTTTATTATTGAATCCGGATATCGTTAAGCCGTGACTCTTTCTGACCGGCCACACGTCATGTCACCTTCCCGGTGCCGTGGAATTAAGCAGGGCCCGAAATATTATAAACCTGAGAAATATCAGAAGACTTGATAGGGGAGGAGAAAGTAAATATCGTAATCGCTTTGCAGGTAAAAATGAGAATGCATGAAAGAAAGATATACCCGGGATTTTATCAGAAACATTCCCGGGTATATCTTGACTTATTATTATTCTATAGGAGGAAGAGCGGTACAAATGCTTCCTGAAGAAGAAGTATAATCAACAATAGTTGGCCTGCAAAATTCATTTATGATTATTTTTCCGCGGGCTTCAAGAGAACAATTTCCACCAGAAAATGTTTTAATTGTTCTGGATGTGTTTCCCCATGAGATATGGATTTCACCTTCTCCATCATAATAATAAATCACAGTAGGCATTTCAATAGTGGTAGAACCATACGATCCGCAACCTGAACTATATACTGTAAACAAGGAACCATCTCCTGTTGCAGTATAATTGCTATTCATACAGGAGGAGCCATAGGGTTGACATGTAATGGGCCAATCTCCCCGAATCCCGTTATCCAGTTGTGCAGGCGTAGGGCCCCAGAACCACACCATCGCCCCCGCAAAAATACCATACCAGCGACCATCCCCATTCCACTGAAGTTCAAAACCGTCAGGGATAACCCGTGCACCCTTTGATGATGTTTTATCAATCGTTTTTGGCAACTGTTCCTCCGGAATGTGCAGATCACTAGTGCAGCCGATTGCTAAAAAAATAATAGCAAAAATGCTTAAATAATTAATTTTCATATGTATATAGTTTAAGTGAATAAATAAATTTCGTTATAAGGCTTTATCTAAGGTTGAGATCAATTAAAAATATACGGACTATAGAGTTAGCCATAACGAAGTGCTGGTAGCATCTGCCGCTTAGAAATATACAAAAATACGAGTTTGGTCTATTCAAGTAAATACCTTGTAGACAGTATTTTTAACCTGAAAATTGTTAAAATAGATCTCTATTTGGATAAATTGTAATAAGCAATGTATCAAAGTTCCGCCTGTGTAGAGGGCCTTACAGCGGTTCGCTCAGCAAGCTTGGATAAGGTAATACAATGTCCGTCATTGGGAATAGCCATTGCTTTTTCAAAATAATGTGGTTGAATAGGGAGTGATGACTGGTAAAACAGAATACCGCCCGGCGTGCAGGCACTTTTTTTATTTCTGTTTTGTGCCGAAATTTACCGGAAAAAGATAGCATATGGATGGAAAAACGAGAGCAGATATAAAACCCGGGATGCTGGTGAACATTATTCTGAAGAAAGATCAGAGAACCGGCGGGCTGACCGAAGGAATCGTTAAGAATATACTTACCTCTGCGCCTTATCATCACAGGGGCATCAAAGTAAGGCTGGAAGACGGGCAGATCGGAAGGGTAGCGGAAATCTTACCTGACGAAGATTTTTAACGGGTTGTTCCGGTGTATTACAGTTACAGGGGATCGGCTTTGTTGAAATTACAATATTGCCGGAATACCTTTCGGGGTCTTTGACTGAACTGTTGTTTCCATAATGTTCAAAGAAAACGGCGTTGATCTTAGCCGGGAGAATAATAATTTGAAATTAGGTTTTTAGCCAAAACTGTACAAACTTTAGCGGCATCAAACGTACAATTATGAAAAAATACATTACGGTTACATTACTTTTTGCCTGTCTTTCAGGGTATTCACAAACGCCCGAAGCTGATTCCGTGAAGGAAACCATCAACCGCTTTTTCGATGCCATGCGAAGCTCCGACTCTACCGGAATTAAGAATACACTGGCCTCGGGAGCTATCTTTCAGAGCATTACCCGTGAAAACCAGGTACGAACAGAGGATATAGGTGGTTTTATCGCCTCTATAGCAAAGGCCCCGAAGGGAAGCCTCGACGAGCGCATCACTTTTGGTACCGTTAACGTAGACGGCAACCTGGCCGCGGTATGGACCCCCTATGAATTTTATTATAACGACCGGTTTTCCCACTGCGGCGTAAACAGCTTCCAGCTCCACAAAGAAAACGGCTCCTGGAAGATCCGCTACGTGATTGATACAAGGCGGAAGACCGACTGCCTGAAACCTTAACAGCACCTGTTTCCGGTTTTTGCAGAACCGTACGCTCTGGTATTTCCCGTCTGCGTTTTACCTATTTGAGTGCTTCAGCCACCGGCTGTCCTATGCTTCCGTTCGGAGGAAGGATATGAAGCAGAGCCGCAATGGTAGGTGCTATATCGGCTATAGAAGTACGCCGGAGGGTCTCTCCAGGCTTTACTCCCCAGCCAAACAAGGCAAACGGAACATGGGTGTCGTTGTTATAAGGGGTACCGTGGCTGGTTCCCTGTGCCCGCCAGGATACCCAGCCCGGCCGGGGTACAATCTGGATGTCGCCGCTCCGTTTCGGAATAACCAGGTTTTTATACAGCTCCAGCTGGTAAGGTGTCAGTTGCTCGTCATTCAGTTTCTTCAGGTTCAGCACATCGGCAATGGAAGGGTCGGCAAGGACGGCCTCCTTCACCACGGCATGTACCTGGTCTTGTGAAATGCCCCGGTCTTTCAGCAGGGTATGATTCAGATAAAGCTGGCCGTTGGCCACAGAACGGATATATTCTCCTTCACCGAAAGCCCGGGTCAATGCTTTTTTGATGTCGTCAGCGATCTTGGCCAGGGGAATCAGCCCGCCGGGTAACTTATGCTCTTTCCAGAACGCAGGAACATCTGCCACGCCGTGATCGGCAGAAATGAATACAGTATAATTGTCTTTTCCCACCCAGCTATCAAAAAAAGCAAACATTTCTGCAAAATCACGATCCATACGGAGATAAATATCCTGTATTTCGACAGAATTCGGACCATACATATGTCCTACGGCGTCGGGAGAGGAAAAGCTCACCGCCAGGAAGTCGGTAAAAGGCCCTTTGCCCAGGTTTTCATTCTTAACTGCTGCTATGGCCAGGTCTTTGAGCAGGGTATTGCCCCAGGGAGAAGTGGTTACTGACCCGTAGGAGTTTCCGGAAATTCCTGCGAGATCATGGGGAAAGGCGGAGGTAGCTTCACCTGCAAAGCGACCTTCCCAGGGCTGGTTGTCTGCCGTGCTTTCGGTGTATTGTTCCAGGGGCAGCAGGGTTTTCCAGCCTTCCCGCGCATATTGGGCCGGCAGCTTTTTATCGTTGTATTCCTTCAGCCAGTCAGGCAGTTCGTCGCGGTAATAGGTACTGGTTACAAAGTTTCCTGTTTTGGAATCAAACCAGTAAGCAGCATCGGCGGTATGACCGGCGGGGAGAATGGCCCCCCGGTCTTTGATGGAAATACCTATCGATTTGGAACGGAAATTCGTGGCCAGCTTGAGCTGGTCGGCCAGGGTGGTGACCAGTAAATTTCTGGGCGACATCCTGCCGGCAGATTCTGTAGGGCTGCCCACTACTTTTACGCTGCTGTCTTCCACGCAATAGACACCGCGCCCTTCAATAGGATCGTACCAGTCATTGCCGATGATCCCGTGAATGGCCGGCGCAGAGCCGGTATAGACCGAAGCATGCCCGGCCGCAGTAATGGTCAGTGCATAATGGTAGTGATTATTCCGGGCGGTGAAGCCCTGATTCATGAACCGCTTTATGCCACCTTCAGTGTATTTGTCATAGAACCTGTAGAAATAATCGTAACGCATCTGGTCTACCACGATGCCCACCACAAGTTTGGGCCTTTTGATTTCCGGTGATACCGCTGCTTTTGTTTTCTGGGCGTAGAGGCCGGTTGCCAAGAAGAGGCTGGCAAGGAGCTGAATAAGGTATTTCATTCATGAACAGTTTATACCAGGCAAATCTAAGAAATTAAAAATCAGCAGGCCTCATAAAAGTTGAAATTCATGCTGCTTTCGCCGTTTCCCTTCAGCCATTGACCTCGTATGGCTCAATACAGCTGATCCGGAGTCTTTGCATCCGACATGCCTTTTAAACGGATTGTACAGTACTCTTGATAAGAGCCGGCAGGTTATTTACTGAGAAGAGCAAGGCGGTTAGAATCTCCGGCATGCGGGCCTGGTTAACGAAGTTTAAGGCCTGCCCTTTGCGCTGTAAAGGAATACTAAAGGCTGTCTGGCGGGTTAGCGTCGGTATTGTTTTTTGACGTTTCCTGCTTTTATCAATATGGGAAAAGCGTGCCAGGAACTTTCCGGCACGCTTCTGCAAAATCTACTTTTCACTCGTATTAATATGCCCTTCCCATTCCGGCGGATCCACACCGATCAGGTGTTTCACAAAGAAATCCCTGCGGCGATGCTCACCGTAATCTCCTCCCAGCGAATGCCCCATACCCGGTACAAACAGGAAATCTACGTATTTATTGGCTTTAATAATGGCGTTGATCAGCTGGAAAGTAGAGGAAGGATCCACATTGTCATCCATTTCCCCCAGAATAAGCAACAGCTTTCCCTGCAGCTTGTGTCCGTGGGTCACGTTCGAAGATTCTTCGTATTGCTTACCGATAGGGTAGCCCATCCATTGCTCATTCCACCAGATTTTATCCATGCGGTTATCGTGGCAGCCGGAAGAAGAAACGGCCACTTTATAGAAGTCAGGATGGTGCAGAAGGGCTCCGGCAGAGCTTTGTCCGCCGGCCGAGTTGCCGAAGATGCCCACCCGGCTGATATCCATGTAAGGGTAGCGGGCGGCTGCAGCTTTGATCCATTTGATCCGGTCGGGGAAGCCGCTGTCTTTCAGGTTCTGCCAGCAAACATCGTGAAAAGCCTTGGAGCGGTTGGAAGTACCCATGCCGTCAATCTGCACCACAATAAAGCCCAGCTCGGCCAGCTGGTGGAGGTCGCCACGGGAATCGGTCACAAAGTTTTTCGGCACAAATGAGTCATGAGGACCGGCATAGATGTATTCTATTACCGGATATTTTTTCTTCGGATCGAAGTGGGAAGGCCGGATGATCATTCCCCAGATATCGGTGCTGTCGTCACGGGCAGTACTTACAAATACTTCCGGCATTACCCAGCCCGTTTTCAGGAGGTCTTTGATATCGGCTTTTTCCAGCTTCATTACGGCAGAGCCGCTCTGGCTTTCCCGCAAAACTGTTTCGGAGGCCTGGTCTATCCGAGACCAGGTATCCACAAAATACCTGTTATCGTGCGAAAATACAGCCCGGTGATTGCCATTTTCGCCGGTCAGGCGGGTAAATCCCGACCCGTCAAAGTTTACGCTGTAAAGCTGAATAAAATAAGGATCCTGTCCCGGTTCGCGTCCGCTTCCTTCAAAGATGATCTTGCGGCTGGCCTCATCCACATGTACTACGCGCCGTACTACCCAGGTGCCCTTGGTGATCTGGTTTTTTACCGCGCCTGTGCGGGCATCGTAGAGGTAAAGGTGGTTCCAGCCGTCACGTTCTGACATCCAGATCATCTCTTCCGTGCCTTCGGCATAATGCCTGAAACGTTTTCCGCTGTAATGAATAAAGGTTTTGCTGCTCTCTTTGATGACCTCCAGGGCCTGGCCGGTGTGGGCATCTACCTTCAGCACGTTATATACCTGGTGTCCGCGCTGATTATATTCTATCACAAAGCTTCCCCCGTTTTTATGCCATACCGGGGCAGAAAGGCTGTACTGGTTCGGGATCAGGCCGGGATCCAGGGCCAGGGCTGTACCTTTTTCCACATCAAAAACCACGGGATATTTCTGGTTAAGGGCATCTCCCGGCTTGAGGTAGTCACGGGTGTGAAGCTTAGGCTGAAGCTGGTCGGCCGGTGAAGATTCTATAAGTGTGAGGGCCCGTTTTTGACCGGGCCGGATCCGGCTGGATACGAAGTGCCTGGAGTCAGGCGACCAGTAGATCCAGGCGGAGTAATACTCTCCCGGCGAGCCGTCAAAGCTGAGCTGCCGCTCACTGGCGGGGTCATCGGCCCGGCTGATGTAAACATTGGAGTTTTTAATATAGGCTTTCCATTTTTTATCCGGAGAGGTGGCCGGGTTACCCTCGCTTTCATCCCGGAGGCTGCCCCAGTATCCCCAAGGACGGGGTTTAGGAACCTCACCCAGGGACCGGAGTTCACCGGCTTTTAAATCGTATTCCCAGTTTTTGTCATAAGCTGTAAAGCTGAACCGGGTTTCGTTCATTTTGGGATTACTGAGGTCGTTCAGGTTGCTCTTCCGGCCTGTTTCACGGGTCAGTAACTCTGCCAGCTTTTCGCTGTCAAAGGCTTTCTGCTTCTGTTTGCTTTCTGCATTTACAAAATAATACACAGGTCCTTTCGGGGTTTGCACTTCATACCAGAAAGTATAGGTTTTGTCAATCCAGGTGACATTGCCGGGCTCATAATATACCTTGTTCCGGGTGTTTTCCCGGATGTAATCGGCCCGGGCAAAATCAGTTTTGGTGCCCTGGCCGAATGCTGAAAGCGTTACGAGGCACAGAAAAAGAGTTTTGATCTTCATAGTCGGGTTAGTCATTTTGTACTACGAAATTTACACAACTCTTTTCGATTTGCGATGTATTAAGTTAAAATCCGCAGATAATTGGCCAAGAAATGGGATGGAGCCGGTGCGGAGGTTCGCTGGCGGTATTTTTGAAATGCTAAAAAAAGGTCAAAAAAACGATTTGATTAGGTACCGTCACGGAGCGGAGATTATATTGCAGTTTTTTAAGAAATTCTTTATGAGAAAAGTAGTTCTGATCATTATGAGCTTTGCACTTCGTATTCATATCGCTGCCCAGGAAGTTATTCCCTTATATCCTGACGGCACACCCGGCCTGAAAGCCGGCGCCGGTGCGGAGAAAGCCATTAAAAACGACGGCATCACCCGTATTTCGAATGTTACACGGCCTGTCATCACGGTGTATCAGCCTGAAAACAAGACCACCGATGCCGCCGTGGTGATCTGCCCCGGCGGCGGGTATTCCATCCTGGCCTATGACCATGAAGGTACGGAGCTGGCAGAATGGTTCAATGCCCGCGGTATGACGGCCGTGGTGCTGAAATATCGCCTGCCGGAAAGAGAGAATTTTGATAATGTCAGCATCCGCCCGCTCCAGGATGCGCAGGCGGCTATCCGTTATGTGCGTAAAAACGCCGGCAAATACGGGCTGGCGGCAGATAAGATAGGAATAATGGGCTTTTCTGCCGGCGGTCACCTGGCAGCTACGGCTTCCACGCTTTTCGATACGCAGGTAGGAGAAATAACCGACCCCTCCGTTCCGGTCCGACCTGATTTTTCTTTGCTGATCTACCCTGTGATCTCCTTTGACCGGGAAATCACCCATTCCGGCTCAAAAGATAACCTCATCGGGAAAAATCCTTCGAAAGAGGAAGAGATCCGTTTTTCACCGGAAAAGCAGGTAAAAGCCGACACCCCGCCGGCGTTTCTGGTTTCAACCACAGACGACTGGGTATCGCCGGAAAACTCGATCGCCTATTTCATGGCATGTAGGAAAAATAAAGTGCCGGTAGAGATGCATATTTACGAAAAAGGAGGGCATGGCTATGCCTTAAAAGACCGGAACCTGGGGCCGGTGCAAACGTGGCCTGACCGGATGGAGGACTGGTTAAGATCCCGTGAAATATTGAAATAATGCGGAACCTGAGGATATACAATTGAAGACTTTTTAATTACACCTGCTCATGAAAAAAACCATTCTATTCCTGATTATAGCCTTTCAGGCCACTGCCCAGGACTGGGTGCAATACGTAAGTCCGCTTGTCGGCACCCAATCCAAGCATTCCTTATCTACCGGGAATACCTACCCGGCGATAGCCATGCCCTGGGGCATGAACTTCTGGACCCCCCAGACCGGGAAAATGGGAGATGGCTGGACCTACACCTATGACGCCGATAAGATACGGGGCTTCAAGCAGACCCACCAGCCCAGCCCCTGGATCAATGATTACGGCCAGTTTTCCATTATGCCGGTAGTGGGAAAGCCGGAATACGACCAGGACAAACGGGCCAGCTGGTTTTCACACAAAGCCGAAAAGGCGCATCCTTACTATTATTCGGTTTACCTGGCAGATCATGACGTGATAACTGAAATGACGCCGACAGAGCGGGCCGTTATGTTCCGTTTTACCTTTCCGGAGAATAAAAATTCTTACGTGGTGACCGATGCCTTTGACCGTGGATCGTACGTAAAGATCATTCCTGAAGAAAACAAGATTATAGGTTACACCACCCGGAACAGCGGCGGAGTGCCGGAAAACTTTAAAAACTACTTTGTTATTGTTTTCGATAAGCCGTTTACCTATAAAGCTACTGTGACGGACAGTGTTCTGGCAGAAAACCGGAATGAGACACAGGCGAAACATGCCTATGCGGTAATTGGTTTTTCTACCCGCAAGGGCGAGCAGGTTCATGCCCGCGTAGCCTCTTCCTTCATCAGCTTTGAGCAGGCCGAGCAAAATCTTAAAGAGCTGGGCAAAGATTCCTTTGATGAGCTGAAAGAGAAGGGCAGGGCGCGCTGGAACGAGGTGCTGGGCCGAATCCAGGTGAAGGACGAAAACACAGATAAGCTCAGAACGTTTTATTCCTGCCTGTACCGCTCGCTGCTGTTCCCGAGGAGCTTTTATGAGATCAATGCCCGGGGAGAAACCGTCCATTACAGCCCGTACAACGGCCAGGTGCTGCCGGGCTACATGTTTACGGATACCGGTTTCTGGGATACCTTCCGCTCCCTGTTTCCTTTCCTGAACCTGATGTATCCCTCCATGAATGTAAAAATGCAGGAAGGGCTGGTCAATGCCTACAAAGAAAGTGGCTTCCTGCCGGAATGGGCCAGTCCGGGGCACCGTGACTGCATGGTGGGAAACAACTCGGCTTCCGTGGTGGCGGATGCTTACCTGAAAGGACTGAGGGGATACGATATCAATACCCTTTGGGAGGCCGTAGTTCACGGAACAACCAATATGCACCCGAAAATAGGCTCCACCGGGAGAAAAGGAGCCGATTATTATAATGAGCTCGGCTATGTGCCTTACGATGTCAAGATCAACGAAAACGCAGCCCGTACCCTGGAATACGCCTTTAATGACTGGTCAATCTATAAGCTGGGCAAAGCCCTGGGCAAGCCGGAGTCGGAGATCGGTATTTATGCGAAAAGAGCACTTAATTACAGGAACCTCTACGATATGGAGACCGGGTTGATGCGGGGCAAAAATAAGAACGGCCTGTTCCAGGCGCCGTTTAACCCGCTGAAATGGGGAGATGCCTTTACGGAAGGGAACAGCTGGCATTATACCTGGTCGGTATTCCATGACCCGCAGGGACTGATTGACCTGATGGGCGGAAAGAAAAACTTTAACCATATGTTGGACTCGGTGTTTACCGTACCCCCGCTTTTTGACGACAGTTATTATGGTTTTGTGATCCATGAGATCCGTGAAATGCAGATCATGAACATGGGAAATTACGCGCATGGAAACCAGCCGGTGCAGCACATGATATATCTCTATAATTATTCGGGAGAGCCCTGGAAAGCACAATACTGGGCCCGTGAGGTCATGGATAAGCTCTATACACCCTATCCTGACGGCTACTGTGGTGACGAAGATAACGGCCAGACCTCGGCCTGGTATGTTTTTTCGGCCCTGGGCTTTTACCCGGTTTGTCCTGGAACCGACGAATACGTGATGGGCTCACCTCTGTTTAAAGAAGTTACCCTGAACTTTGAAAACGGAAGGAAGCTGCGGCTTTCTGCGCCGGCCAATGCAGAAAGCAGGCGTTATGTGAAGTCGGTAAAGCTGAACGGGGTGAACCATACCCGGAACTATTTTACGCATAAGCAATTGCAGAATGGCGGAGCAGTGCTCTATGAAATGAGCAGTACGCCGAATAAAAGCCGCGGCATTTCGGAGAAGGATTTTCCGTATTCGTTCTCGCAGGAGAAATAAGCAGTGAACAACTAACAACTAACAGTGAACAATTATGAAAAATGTACTGTAACTGTTAGTTGTTAGTTGTTAGTTGTTCACTTATAAAACCGTACCTTTGCCAAAAAAGCGGTAAGATGGCAGCTTTCGAATTAACCAAAGACTATCTGGCAGCCATAGAAGAGGCTATTGAGACCAGAAATGTTGACTTCCTCACCCGGGAACTGGAGGAGCATTTTCCTGCAGACATTGCCGCCATTTTATACGAGGTAAACGGAGAGCAGGCGCATTATCTTCTTCAGCTGCTTGACACTGAAAAAGGGGCGGAGGTACTTTCCAATATCGAGAAGGAGGATCTCAAAAAGTTTATTAAGGAACAGTTTACGGTAGAGGAAATAGCTACGTATGTAAACCTCTTTGACTCGGATGATGCGGTTGACCTTCTGAATCAGCTGTCAATAGAATTCCGGGAAAAGATCATTGCCTCCCTTGAAGACCGGGAGCAGGCGCGGTTCATTATTGACCTGATGCATTACCCGGAAGACGTGGCGGGCGGTCTTATGCAGAAAGAGCTGGTGAAAGTAAGGCTGGGGCATACGGTAAGCGAGTGCATTGAGGAAATCCGGGATCAGGCTGAAAATGTTGACAAGGTATATGCGGTGTATGTGGTAGATGAGCACCAGATCCTGAAAGGGATCGTTTCCCTGAAGCAGCTGGTGCTGGCCCGGAGAAACACGCGTGTGGAAAACATCTTTGAGGAAGATATCGTGTATGTGGATACCACGAAGAGTGGCGATGAAGTGGCACAGATCATGCAGAAATATGACCTGGAGGCCATCCCGGTGGTGAATGCTCTCGGCAGGCTGCTGGGTGTGATCATGATCGATGACGTAGTAGACTTTATCACGGATAAGGCCGAAGATGATATCCAGAAAATGGCCGGTATTACCGGGGAAGTGGAGGAAGATGATTCCGTATGGAAGCTGGCCAAATCGCGTATTCCCTGGCTGGTGGTTGGGGTATTCGGCAGCCTGATGGCAGCTACGGTCATTGGTTTTTTTGATTCCACGCTGTCACAAATCACCGCCCTTTCCATGTTTATCCCGCTGATGGGTTCTACCGGCGGAAATGTCGGTATACAGACCAGCTCCCTGATTGTACAGTCGCTGGCAGAGAAATCAGCCATTGAGATCGGGATGTGGCAAAGGTTATCGAAAGTGGGCAAGGTAGCATTAATTAACGGTTTGGTAGTGGGTGTTGTGGCCGGTGTCTATGTGTTTATCCGGGGAGAAATGGGGTTGTTCTGGGTGGTCTTTTTATCACTCATTTCCGTGGTTATTCTTGCTTCGTTTATGGGGACTATCACGCCCCTGATCCTTGATAAGCTGGGCGTGAACCCGGCAATTGCCTCCGGTCCGTTTATTACCACCGCCAATGACCTGATCGGTATAGGTACCTACTTTTTAATAGCGTATAATCTTTTAGACCTGGTATGATTGCAGTAATTCAGCGCGTGAGCTCTTCCTCGGTACAGGTGGAGAGAAAAATAGTGGGAAAGATTGATCAGGGCTTTATGGTTTTGCTGGGAATAGCAGATACCGATACGGAAGAAGACCTGCAGTGGGTAGCTAAAAAAATACTGGGAATGCGGGTTTTTGCCGACGAAGAAGGGAAGATGAACCTCGATCTGAATGATATCGGCGGCAATATCCTGCTGATCTCCCAGTTTACCCTGCTGGCCAATTCCAGGAAGGGGAACCGTCCTTCCTTTATTGAAGCGGCCCGGCCTGAAAAAGCTATTCCCCTGTATGAAAAAATGATCAGCGTGCTTTCAGATGGACTGGGGAAGACGGTGGCGGCAGGCATTTTCGGTGCGGATATGAAAGTATCTATCGAAAATGACGGCCCGGTAACCATCGTGATTGACAGCCGTACCAAGCGCTGAAAAGGGGTTATTTCAAACCAAAAAAGGTTGAGTATATCAGAATACCCAACCCCAAAAAACAAACAACAAAAAAACTTATAAGGATAAAGTCCCTTTCCGGGCAGCTTTCAGTATGGTTTTTTCCAGACCATTTTTGTTGATGGTACGGATCACACTGGTAGCTACTTTAAGTTCCACCCATACTCCTTCAGATTCCAGGAAAAATTTCTTGGTTTTAAGGTTAGGGTAAAACTTACGCTTAACTTTATTGTTAGCGTGAGAAACATGATTTCCTGTTCTTGTTCTCTTACCGCTTATCTGGCATACCTTAGACATAACACTATTAATTAAGTTCTTTTTCAATCCATTTCGGGCTGCAAATATCCGAACTTTTTTCTAAATAAACAACCCACCGTAAATTAAATCTTAAAAATGTACACCTCTGATAAAAAAGCGGGCAATAAACCGGCCGGAAGCATGGTTATGCTTTCAGATTTGTTATTTTTGTTTACATAAATATTTCAACTATGAAAAGAAAAGCAAACGCCGTATGGAACGGCACCATAAAAGAAGGCAGTGGCCATCTGACCACGGCAAGCACTGTATTGGATAAGACACAATATTCGTTCAACAGCAGGTTTGCTGACGGCATCGGAACCAACCCGGAAGAGCTGCTCGCTGCAGCGCATGCCGGTTGCTTTACCATGAAGCTATCCCTTGACCTTACTGAGGCCGGTTTTACCCCGGAAAGCCTGGAAACCGAGTCTACTATTACCTTTGAGGACGGTAAGGTGGCTTTATCTCATTTATCTTTGAAAGCAAAAGTGCCCGGTATCGGCGACGGCGACTTCCAGGAGATCGCCCGCAAGTCAAAAGATACCTGCCCGATCAGCGTAGCGTTCAGCTTCCCGATCGAGCTGGAAGCGGTACTGGTGTAAAAAAGCCGCACAGAACGGGCTCCGGTAAGCTCTGCCTGACCCTATCGGCAAATCCGGCTGTTTGTCAGGCGGAGCTTACAGAGTCCGTTCTCTTGTTCTCAGCGTATTTTCAGCTGCTTCCTCACGGGAAGCCGCTTCAAAGAAATATCGAACTTCGGCCTGCATTTCAGCAGGATCTGCAGATCATTTTCATTGACCAGGTATTCAATGTTCTCAATGACGATCTCCTCGAAATTCAGCTGGAATTTCTCCCCCGAGCGGCCCTGGTTAATGGTATTGTTCAGGTAGTCAGGAAGATTATTTACATATTTTCCGACATCCAGGATCACCTTTTCGCTCATATAGCTCAGGAGGTTTTCTTTCAGGTTTTTATCCAGTAAATTCACCAGGAGGTGGTTTGTCTCCAGTTCATAATCCAGTTCCCGGATAGTTAAAAGGCGCCTGTCAGCCAGGTACACGGGCTGCCCCACAATGGTTATTGTGCCTTCTGCGGTACCTTCCACGGCCAGGGTTAATACGATTTTTTCTTCCGACCCCCGCATTTTAATATCCTTTATGGTCACCTTCATTGTCTTGTTTTCAAACCTGTAGGGTCGGAGAAGGTCAACCAGTTCATGGTTGATATAAGAGAGGGGGATGGTGGTCAGCACCTCCAGCCGGTTAGAATCAGGAAGCGAGGTTTTCAGGGAATGAAAAGGGGGCAACGGCCGGATTTTCCTGAGGATGAGGGAATCCACATGCACCAGCGAGCGGGTTTTTACAGCCATTTTAAAAAGAAAACCTTTAGGAGTGACCCGTATATCTCCGGCTACGGTCTGCGGATCAATTTTAAAGTAGAGAAGGGAACTGTCTTTTTTCAGAATGGGCATAGGCTTTTGCAGGTTGCTCCAGGTTCTGCTCAGGCCTTTCTCCAGGTTCACTTTTTCTTCCAGGGCCTTATCCAGCGCATCTGTCAGTGTGTTCAGCTCCTTTTTAAGAATATGATCCAGGATAAACTTTATGCCGATCTCCGTATTGCCGATGACCAGGCGGGGTTGTTTAACCCACTGGTGGTTTTTCAGGGAAGTGGTGGAAATGATGTTCCAGCTCCGGTTAACATCCGGTTTTATATTCAGGTACAGTTCCAGGTCACCGGTAACCCGCCGCTGTCTGATCTTACCTGACTTCCGTTCTTTATCGGCAATGACCTCCACCTGCAGCGGAAGCGTCACATCCACGGAGTCGCCCACGGTCTTTAACCGGACCCTCTTGGGTTTGGTCACAATCAGGCGGACGCTGTCTTTGTTCAGCTCACGCGGAATATTCTTATCCACCAATACCCGGGCCAGCTTCCTGTTCAGCCAGTCTTCAAGGTCAGTTGTAGGGTAAAATATCGTAAAATAAAGGGTATTGTACCCCGCTTGGAGGGAATCTGTTAGGGGCGGCGCTTCTGCCACCTCTTTTTTTTCTTCCGTACAACTCATCATGAGGGCAAGGCCAAGGAGAAAGATCGACAGAAGCGTGGCTTTCATTGGTTTGGAATATGGTAGTAAATAACGGGCAAATTAATAAAAAAATGATATTAACCGCAGCAGGCGGCATTAAAATGAAATCTCTTCAGGCAGCTGCCGTGCATCCGGCAGGATCAGTTCCCTTAAAAATAAAGAAAGAGCCCTGTAAGGGCCCTTTCCTGCTCAGGCTTGTCTGGATTGTTTTTCCCGGAAATTCCGGTCTTTTTTTGTAATCTGGTGTTACCCAATGTAATGTGGCGCTCTGAAGCGTGATTTATTTCAGGATACTACTACTTGTGAATTCAGGATACGTCATTTGTGAATTGTGAGTGGTTCTCTTTTTATTAAGTGGTTTTCTTTCAGGAAGTTGTCAAGGTGATTTATTTCAGGATATATTTTACACCTATTGTGAATTTACCAGCGGTAAAGCGGCTGCCGTGGTTCAGGCGCCACCAGGGTTTCCAGTCGAAATGAAGACCAAGAGGTACTTCCGGGAGCTTGAACTCAAGACCCGCCTGGGGCCGTAAGGCAAACTCCGTATAATTTCCACCGTTGGTGTTGAAACCCAGCTGGGGCCCTACTCCCAGATACCAGGCAAAAGCACGGGTATCGGGGAAGTTTTTAACATATTGATAATCTGCTCCTAAATACATAAAGTTGTAGTCTGAAAACATGACCTGGGCCTGCAGTGAAGCATTTCTCCCGAATACATGTTTTACCTGGGGACCAAAAAACGAGGCGCCGTTTCCAAGATCAATGCCCAGGCCCAAGGCTGTTCTGTAAGGGGTCTGGGCCATGGCAGTGGCACTAATGATCGTCAGGGTTATAAACAGTGCTGTTTTCTTCATAAGTGATGGTTTTGATACAAAGTAAAAGCCCACTTATTAAAACGGCATTTAATTCGAATTAAAAGGAAATTAAATCAGTATTTACGGCTTTTTCAACCGGAGAGCGGTGCCATTACGGGCGGCAGGAGGAAGTCTTCATTTGTTCACAGGGGTGTTAAACAGATCTTCATCAAAATAGAAAACACGATCTCCCGCTACCCTTGCAGGTGCGGTGTAGGAGTGGGGTTCGGCTTTGCCTTCGGCCATGATATGCAAGACCGTCCACCCGCGGGCTTTCAGGTAATCAGAAACCATTGACCGGTGGCACCGCCACCAGACGGCTTCGGCGCACATATAGGCGGTGGGCGCCCGCCGGGCGATGCCCTCCAGCTCAGCCATACCCTTTTCAAAGCTTTCGGTTTCCATATAATCGGCATAGTTCCGGAAAGAAGCATTGCGCCAGCGTGTGTTTCTGGAATCTTTATGTTCCTTTCTTCTTCCGCCCAATGCCTTCAGGTGAAAATACCGTATGCCGTTTTCTTTGAGGGATACTTCGAGATTTTCTTTGTCAAACTGCGGGAATTTTCTCGAACCCGGAAGTCCGCGGATGTCGGTCAGGTTCTTTATTCCGAAAGACCGGAGCATAGCGATAAAATCATCCAGGCTGTGGGTGGAGTGTCCGATGGTATAAACGATATGTTGTGGGTGGTGCATAAAAAAGAGAGCCTTAAAGCTCTCTGTAGGCCATTATTCCGCCGGTTACATTGTGCACTTTATCAAAGCCTTCCGAAATCAGGAATTGTTTGGCGCGGGCGCTCCGGGCGCCGCTCCGGCAATGAATATAGATGTCCTGTCCTTTGAGGGGCTCCAGCTGGTCGATGCTGTCAGGAAGGTCGCCCAACGGGATCAGCGTTCCGCCCAGGTTATCTTCTTCGTATTCATCCGGGTTTCTTACATCGATCAGGTTGATCGTTTCGTTTGCTTCCAGGAGTTTTTTCAGCTCTTCCGCGGTAATATCAAAATTGCTTTCCATTTCTATGTATTTATTTGATGTTATTCTTCAACTGGTCCGCCGCCTGCAGACACCCAGAGATCTACCGGCGCGCCCATCCGGATCTTGTTTTCGGATCCGGCTGCAGGCCGTTGCCGGATCACTGAACCTGCCGGGGCAGAAGAAGGTTCGGAAATAATCTGGCCTACCGTAAGCCCGAGCCCCGTGATCAGGATATCGGCTTCATCCTGCTCCATTCCCACTACGTTGGGCACATCGATTTTCTGATCGGCATAGCCGTCACCCACCACAAAAATGATCTTGGATCCCTTCGGAACCTCATCGCCGGGAGCAAGCTCACGGTTACCCAGCTTTACTTTCAGGATGGTGTTCTCCTCAAGGGCAGGTACCTTTTCTTCCCCTCCAAACTGAAGACCGGAACTAAGAAGCTGGTTCTGGGCGCTCAGCGAAGACCGCCCGATGATATTGGGGAGCTTGACCAGGGGAGCCGAAACGGCCGCCACGGTGAGGAAGATCTTCCGGCTGGACTTGACATAGGCGCCTGATTTAGGGTAATTGCTGATGATGCTCAGGGGCTTCAGACCGGCTACAAACTGGGAATCGGAAACCTCGTAATCGAGGTCGGCATCATCAAGGGCATCTTTTGCTTCCTCCAGGGTCAGTCCTTTTAATTCCGGTACAAGAATGGCTTCACCGTGATTGGTGCTCCAGGGGAGATACACAAAGAAAAATCCGAAGAATAAGATCAGGATAGCGCTCAGGATGATTCCCAAGTGAATAAGAACATCAGTTTTCGTGTTGGTACTGAATTTTGCCATGCTTTAGCATCAGGATTTATACGCCTGCAAATTAGTTTGATATTAACGAAAAAGCAATTTTTTTATTGAAAGGGTTGGAGCAGCCGGGCCACATATTTCCCGATAATATCAAACTCCAGGTTGACGGTGTCACCCACGCGCAGATCCCTGATCCCGGTGTTTTCCCAGGTATAAGGGATAATGGCCACGCTGAATCTGCCCGGTTGTGAATTAAAGACGGTCAGGCTGATACCGTTCACGCAAACAGAGCCTTTTTCCACGGTGACATTCCCGGCAGAGGCGTCGTATTCAAAATCCAGCTGCCAGCTTCCGTTCTGGTCGGTAATGGCTGTGCAGACCGCCGTCTGATCCACATGCCCCTGCACTATATGGCCGTCAAAACGGCCGTCACTTTTCAGGCAGCGTTCGAGGTTTATCCGGTCTCCCGTTTTAAGTGAGCCCAGGTTGGTTTTCAGGAGGGTTTCCCGGATGGCCGTAACCCGGTAGGTGTCCCCGTCGGTTTCCTCAATGGTCAGGCAAACGCCATTATGGCTGACACTCTGGTCTACTTTGAGCTCCGACGCTACCGGGCTCTTCAGCCGGAAGACCAGACTGCTGCCCGCCGGTGTAATGCCGGTTACTTCCGCTGTAGTTTCTACTATTCCTGTAAACATGGTATATTTGTGCAATTGAAATACAAAAATACGAGAAATAAGGTCAAAGAACAGAACTTAAACTCACTCTTATGTTCAGGAATAAATTTGTTTTGGGGATTATCGTTGCCGGGATTGCCGGTATCGTATTCTATATGTTCAGTTCGGCGCCCACCTATGCGGAGAGGGCTTTAAAAGAGCGGGAGAAGTATAAGACCACCCTGCTGACCATGGAAGACAGCCCGCTCAGAGATAATGCGGGTATGACGTTTTTTGAGCCGGATGAAAAGTGGGTGTTCGAGGCAGAGTTTACCCGGGCAGAGAAAAAACGGGAGTTTAAGGTGCAGATGACCGATTCCACCTCCGAAACCAGCCAGCTGGCCGGTTATGCTGCTGTAAGGATCAACGGGGAAACCTATAACCTGCTCGTTTTTGATGAAGGAGCCCAGTTCCTTCTGCCTTTCCGGGATGACACCAACGGCGGGGAGACGTATGGGGGCGGACGTTATATTAATATTGAGAAAGGACAACTCGTAGGAAAAAAGCTGACCATTGATTTTAACAACAGCCACAATTTTTACTGTGCATATGATGAGAAGTACGTATGTCCGGTTCCGCCCCGTGAAAATGTGCTTCCGTTGGCCGTGACAGCGGGTGAGCTGAATTTTAAAAAGCCCTGAATGGTTACAGCGCTGTACACCTGATTAGGAATAATGCCGGATCAGGTCTTCGGTCTCTTCTCCGGTACTGATGGTAGGGCAGGCGAGTCCGCAGCGCCGGTACCAGTAGCTGGCATTCCACTCATCCCCTTCTATGCGGTGCAGCAGGGCATGAACCCGGTCGTAATCGGGATGCCCCTCGCGCGACTGCGCAATTTCATGCGCCTCTTCCCAGCGGTTTTCACGGATGTATTGCAGGGCTTTGAGAATCTGGTCTTTCATAATCGCATAATTTATTCAGTATATATTGTAAGTTTCGAATATTCAATATATATATTAATTATTGTATTTTCAATTTTTACTGAAAATTCAAATATTTCAGATCTGAAAAATTATCTGCAAAGCTGATGAACCGGGCAGGGTAGCCGGCTTCGGCTTTTCCGGCCGGCAGTTCCAGTACTTCGGCAGGAAGTCCGCTGCTCCGGAACAGGGCATCTTCGAGGGAGAGTCCGAGTATATTTACCCCATTGATAACACAGTCAGCCATGGAAATGGTAGCACCGGCCAGGTTTCCGTCAGCATTGATATAATCACCGTTGATCAGCCGGGCATCAAACTCTTCCCATTGGAAGCTCTCTTTCTGATGATTCTGGAAAAGGGCATCCGATATAAAGAACAGCCTGTCTTTTTTCATCTGCAGGGCCAACTCCACCGCTTCAAAGCGGGCATGCACGCCGTCAGGGATCACCGGGGTGTATACGTCTTCTGCCATAAGGGCAGCTCCTGTTAGCCCGGGTTCCCGGTGATGAAAAGGGGACATAGCGTTAAACAGGTGGGTAACAAGGTTTACGCCGAGGTCAAATGCTTCCACAGCGCGGGCATAGGAGCAGTCGGAGTGGCCTAAAGATACTTTTATACCGGCTTCCAGCAGCATTTTTATCTGGGAGTCTTTAAAATGTTCGGGAGCAATAGTGATCATTTTCAGCGCCGGGCCGCCGACGTCAATAATTTCCCTTAAAAGGCGGTCGTCGGGCGTCCGGATATACTTCGTCAGGTGGGCTCCCCGTTTTTTTACCGAAATGAAAGGCCCCTCCAGGTGGAGCCCTGCAATTCCTGTACCGGGGTGCGCCCCGATATAATTTTTAACCGTTTCCAGGGCAGCAAAAATGTTTTCCGGCGAGGAAGTGATAAGGGCCGGCAGTACATAGCCTACCCCGTTCTTCTGTGCTGAAAGCTCCATATCTACCAGTGCCGCGGCCGTGGGATCCGCCGTAAAATGATATTGCTCGCCTCCGTTGATATGAATATCTACCAGTGCCGGGGCCAGGTTTTCGTAATCAAAATCATCGCCTGAATAAGCGGTTACCTGGCGGATTACTCCGTCTTCAATTTTTAATTTTTGTCTTTCAGGGCTTTGTCCTGAAGTATAAAGGTGTTTAACGGTAATTTCCATTTTGTTTTACATATTGGTCAGTCAGGAGTCCTCGGGTGTCGGACCGCCCGTATTTTCAGGTGTTTTGGCCTTCATTAATCCGAACATCATCACCAGCGCGCTAAGAACAATCACCTGGATCACCAGGGATTTACTGGCCAGAGATACCTGTTTGGAAAAAGGAACAGAAAGAAAAAGAAGGATGGTGATCAATCCCCTTGGCGCAAGATAAAGCAGGGGATTAAGAGGTAACCGGAACAAAAGTAGAAAAATGGCCCGGATAACAAAAATTCCTGCCGTGATTCCCGCCGCCCACATCATGCTGGCCGGATCCAGGATTTCCTCCCTTTCCAGCAAAAAACCGAAAAGAATAAAAAACGAGGCCCGGATGAGAAAGGCAAATTCACCCGTCAGTTCCCTGAACTTGACGACTTCCTTGCTGAAATTAATGGGATGAAATTTCTGAATGAATTTATAATGCCGCAACTCATCTATATTTTCGAGGAACAGGCCGAACAGCAGGATAAAGATCAGCGCCGGCAGGTGGTAAACCTTGGATACAAAATAGATAAGTACAATAATCAGGATAATCGGTGCAAATTTAATGTGGTGCTTGATATTATTGAGGAAATAGGCCAGCGCCAGGGTGGCCGTAAAGGAAATTGCAAGGATAAGCACCATCTGACCGCCGAACTGCCACCAGGTTCCTGTTCCGATATGATCATTTTCAGTTATAAAATTGAAGAATACCACGCCGAAAATATCGGAAAAACTACTTTCATAAGTAACAAAAGACTTGTTCTCCATACTCAGGTTCCGGGCGCTAGGAATAGCGATTGAACTGCTGATAACAGCAAAAGGAATGGCATTGCTTAAAGCATCTTTGAAGCTTACGTCGCCAAAATAATAGAAAGCCCAGGCCAGGGAGAAGCTCATGGTCAGCATGGGAAGAAGGGCTACCAGCATCGATTTACCAATAAAAGGGAGCTTTTCCCGGTTCAGCTGGAGCTCCAGGGCCCCTTCCAGAACAATAAGTATTAATCCTACGGTGCCCAGCACAGGCAGAATGGAGGAAAGATCCGGCAGATTCAGTCCCAGAAGCAGGCTGGCTTCTTTGACCACATAGCCCAGCACAAGGAGCAGAATAACGGCAGGTATCTTTGTTTTTGACGAGGTAATATCAAAAATATATGCCAGCAGCATAAGGATACACAGGGTGATGGTAATTCCTGTTGACATAGGCGGGTTAAATGGTTTGGTCTGTTGACGGAAGTTACAAAAGAAGTAAAGGCAGCCGAAATCTCCAAACATTATTTCGGGCCGGTGCAGCCT
Source organism: Leadbetterella byssophila (assembly GCA_040394735.1). GTDB lineage: Bacteria > Bacteroidota > Bacteroidia > Cytophagales > Spirosomataceae > Leadbetterella > Leadbetterella byssophila_A. Next base: position 9,678 of record JBEBRR010000012.1, on the reverse strand, counting down.
AAATTTTGAAGAGGTTCTCTGTTTTCCTCTTATCCTTATGTAATTTTGTATTTTAAATCTGAAAAATGCGTATGCCCGTCGACTTCTCTAAAATTCCTTCTCCCGCTTACGTCCTGGAAGAAAAATTACTTAGAAAAAACCTGGAGCTTATCCGGGGCGTGCAGGAAAGATCCGGCGCGGAGATCATCCTGGCGCTGAAAGGCTTTTCGATGTATAAAATGTTCCCGATGGTGAAGGAATATCTGTCGGGTGCCACGGCAAGCTCCCTGAACGAAGCGCGGCTGATTGTGGAAGAAATGGGCTGTCCTGCCCACACCTACTGCCCGGCCTATAAGGAGGAAGAATTTAACGAGATGATGGAATACAGCTCTCACCTGACGTTCAACTCCCTGAGCCAGTACGAGCGCTATAAAGACCGGGTCCGGGATTTCCCGAAGAAAATCTCTATGGGATTACGGATCAACCCTGAATATGCCGAAGTAGAAACAGACATGTACAACCCCGCTATCCGGGGCTCACGCCTCGGCATTACCCGTAACCTTTTGGGCGATACTCTGCCTGAGGGCATTGAAGGGCTCCATTCGCACACAATGTGTGAAAATGATTCCTACGTGCTGGAGCGCACACTGGTGCATATCGAAGAAAAATTCGGCGACCTGCTTCACCAGGTTAAGTGGCTGAATCTGGGCGGGGGCCACCTGATGACCCGTGCCGGCTACGATCATGAACACCTCATCGGCCTTATTCAGCGGTTACGAAGTAAATACGCAATAGAAGTGATCCTGGAGCCGGGCTCGGCCATTGCCTGGGAGACCGGCTTTTTGCGCAGCAAAGTTCTGGATATAGTAGACTCGCTGGGCCTTAAAGTGGCTATCTTGGATACCTCTTTTGCCGCGCATATGCCCGATACCCTCGAAATGCCCTATAAGCCCGGAGTCTGGGGCGCCGAGCCGGAAGCCGTGGACGGGAAATACGTTTACCGCCTGGGCGGCATGACCTGCCTGGCCGGCGATTACATGAGCGAATATTCCTTTGAGAGCCCCCTGAAAGTAGGAGACACCGTGGTTTTCAATGATATGATCCATTATACGATGGTCAAAACCACTACCTTTAACGGCGTGGGCCTGCCGGCCATCGGGATCATTCGTGAAAACGGAGAGTTTGAGCTGTTTAAATCGTTTGGATATGAAACGTTTAAAGACAGGATATGACACTGAAAGAACGCTACGCAGGAGTAATTGAATACTTTGAACAACACATGCCCCACCCGGAAACGGAGCTGTACTACCGGAATCCCTATGAATTGCTGGTGGCGGTGATCCTTTCGGCCCAATGCACCGACAAACGGGTGAATATGGTGACCCCGGAACTTTTTGAACGATACCCCGACGCCCGTCTTCTTTCGAAAGCCGAGCCGGAGCAGGTATTTGAATATATCCGGAGCATTTCCTATCCCAACAATAAAGCGAAGCACCTGGTGGGAATGGCGCAGATGCTGGTAAATGACTTTCACAATGAGGTGCCGGATACCATAGAAAAGCTGGTAAAAATGCCGGGGGTAGGCCGGAAAACGGCAAATGTGATCGCCTCGGTGATCCATAACCAGCCTGCGATGGCCGTCGATACGCATGTGTTCCGGGTGTCGCACCGCCTGGGACTCGTCACCTTAAAAGCAAAAACTCCGCTGCTGGTAGAAAAAGAGCTGGTGGCCCATCTTTCGGTGGACATTATTCCCAAGGCCCATCACTGGCTCATTTTACACGGCCGCTACACCTGTATGGCCAGAAACCCCCAATGCCAGGTTTGCGGCATAACGCATTTTTGCGCTTCTTATCCTAAGATCCAACGAGAGGGGATAGCGGCGGTGGACAGAGCACTGCCGAAGATAAGTTAACAGTGAACAACTAACAGTTAAAAGTTAAGGAACAATTAGTACTTTAATGAGCAGAAATGTTCCATAACTTTTCGTTTTTACTATTCACTATTCACCTCCTCCGCCGCCATATACGCCATCAGCCCCGGCCCCAGTTCCAGCGCGGCCTCATCAATGTCAAAAGTAGGGGTGTGAACACCGGAAATAATCCCTTTGGCCTCGTTTCGGGTGCCCAGGCGGTAAAAGCTGGCGTCAGTGACCTGGCTGTAAAAGGCAAAATCTTCCCCCGCCATCCACAGGTCAAGGGCTACAATATTTTCCGCACCCACGTAATTAGTGGCATGCCGGCGTATTTTGCGGGTAAGCTCAGGATGATTCTGAAGGAAAGGATATCCTTTAACGATCCAGAACTCACAACGGGCTCCCATGGCGTCAGCTATGCCTTCGGCCATCTTTTTCATTCTTTCCAGGCCTTCAGCCCGCCATTCTTCGTTCATGCACCGGAAGGTGCCTTCAATATAGACGTCGTTGGGGATGATATTGGTGGCTCCTTCGGCAATCATTTTTCCGAAAGTCAGCACCGAAGGATAGGAGGGGTTGCGGTTCCGGGAGATGATCTGCTGCAGCCCGACGATAATATGAGAGGCCACCACCACCGGGTCAACGGTCATATGCGGTGCGGCTCCATGGCCGCCTTTTCCATGAATGCGCATATATATTTCATCGGTGCTGGCCATATACATGCCTTCCCGGAAGCCGATCTTTCCCACCGGGATACTGGGCGCCACGTGCTGTCCGATAATGCTGCCCACCTTCGGGTTTTCCAGTACACCTTCCCGGATCATCATGGAAGCCCCGCCGGGCGCCTTTTCTTCTCCCGGCTGAAAAATGAGCTTAACGCTGCCTTCCAGCTCATGCCGGATTTCGTGCAGGATACGGGCTGTTGCCAGCAGGGAGGAGGTATGCACATCATGACCGCACGCATGCATTACGCCGGGGTTCTGAGAGCGGTAGGGAACTTCATTTTGTTCTGTGATAGGCAGGGCATCCATATCCGCCCGCAAGGCAATTACCCTGCTGCCCGGATTTTTTCCTTCAACCACCGCCGTTACTCCGGTGCCCGCTATTCCTTCCTGAGGGCTTAAGCCTATAGAACGCAATTCGGCAGCAATAAAAACAGCCGTCTTCTTTTCTTCAAAAGACAGCTCCGGATTCTGATGAATATGACGCCGGGTCTTTACCGTATCCGGGAAATACTCCCGGGAGAGCGATTTTATTTTTTCGAGCATTCGTAACTTTTTGCTGCAAAGCTAATATATTTATCATTTTTGGTACCGGTTTTGCGTTCTTATATAATTAAAGATGACAGAGAAATAAATGAAGAGATTGTATGTGATCCTGCTTTTCCTGCTGGCCGCCGTTCCGGGTCTGGCCCAAACCCCGAAGATCAACTGGATTACGCTGGAAGAAGCATTTACCAAAACCCAGTCCGTTCCCCGGAAAATACTTGTGGACGTATATACCGACTGGTGCGGATGGTGCAGGGTAATGGACCAAAAAACCTTCACCGACCCGAAGGTGGTAAAGTATGTCAACGAGAACTACTATGCGGTAAAGTTTAATGCGGAGAGCCGGAAAGATGTGAAGATCGGTGAGACGGTGTATAAGTTTGACGCCGCCAACCGGGCGCACCAGGCCGCTATTGCCCTCTTACAGGGGAAAATGAGCTATCCCAGCATTGTTTATCTCGATGAAAAATTTAATATGATTCAGCCTGTTCCCGGTTATATGGAAGCCCGGCCTTTTCACCAGGTCATCACCTTTATTGGCGGAAATCACCATAAGAAAGAGCAATTTGAGGCCTTTAAGTCTGGCACGTATGTGAAGACATACAAATAATGAGCCATGCTTAAAACACGAATGACGCAGATTCAGCTGCAGTGATCTGCGGAATCTGCGTCATTATTTATTGGAGTTTCTCCGGATTACTTCCTGTACAGAACTTCCTTCACGGCTTTTACCGTACGCTCTACATTCGGAAGGGTAGCTTCGATGAGGGTAGGTGCATAGTGCAAAGGAATATCCATGCTGTTCACCCGGATCACCGGTGCATCAAGATAATCGAAAGCATTTCTCTGGAGGTGGTAGCTGATTTCACTGGAAATGGAAGCCAGCGGCCAGGCCTCTTCCACCACCACGCAGCGATTGGTCTTTTTCACCGAGTTAACCACCGTAGCGTAATCAATAGGCCGTACGGTGCGCAGGTCGATCAGCTCCACACTGATTCCTTCTTTCTGCAATTGCTCTACGGCCGGTTTTACCACGCGGGGTATCATTTTACCGAAAGATACGACGGTAACATCATTTCCTTCCTGGATCACGTTGGCCTGTCCCAGCGGAATCAGGTATTCTCCTTCCGGAACTTCCCCTTTATCACCGTACATTTGCTCCGATTCCATGAAGATAACGGGGTCGTTATCCCGGATAGACGACTTCAACAGTCCTTTCGCCTCATAGGGGCCGGAAGGCACCACCACTTTTAAACCGGGGGTATTGGCATACCAGTTTTCAAAGTTTTGTGAGTGCTGGGCTCCCAGCTGACCCGCGTTTCCCGTAGGCCCCCGGAAAACGATAGGGCAGGAATATTGTCCGGCAGACATCGCCATTACTTTGGCGGCGCTGTTGATCACCTGGTCAATAGCCACTAACGAGAAGTTAAAGGTCATAAACTCAATAATAGGCCGGCAGCCGTTCATAGCAGCACCTACTCCTATACCGGCAAAGCCAAGCTCTGCAATGGGGGTATCAATGATGCGTTTCGGTCCGAACTCATCCAGCATTCCCTGGCTGGCTTTATAGGCACCGTTATATTCCGCTACTTCTTCACCCATTAAAAAAACCGCCTCGTCCCTACGCATTTCTTCTGACATAGCTTCCTTAACGGCATCTCTGAATTGAATTTCTCTCATATTGAACTTTTTGAAGGATTCTACCTTATAATGGATACAAAAATAGTATATGGCGGGCAAATACGAAAATGATTTTTTGCGATATAACCATATAAGGCATATTAGTACACATAAGTAAAAAGTGAAAAACTAAAAGTGATAAAGATAGGTAACATTCGTTTTCATAGGATAGTTATGTACCACCACTTTTCACTTTTCATTAGAACTTACATGCCTCATGTGGTTTAAAAAAAAAGGACTGGAGCAATTGCCCCAGCCTTTCCCGCTACTAAATCCACACAACTTTTATCTTTAAACCGAACCTCATAAAAGGTTATCGGTTGCATTATCATTTTGACATTGCAAATTTAATAGGTTTTTAGAATTAAAAAAAAGTACAAAACCTATTTTTTTTGAAAAAATGTATCAAATAGTGCTTTTTTATGAAAAAAATAGATAATCTACATATTTAATATACTGTTAATTAGAGAGGTAGTGTCCGGGAGTCCATTCAAATGCGAACTTTTTTATAAAGGAAAAAAATAGCAACATTTTTTTCAGGTGAGTTACAGCGGGATCGTTTCCTGAAGGAGGTCAGAGGCAGAAGGAAACAAAAGGTAATTTGGAATAAAACGGCTGAGCACAGGCAGTTTTTATGTACCTTTGCGGCATGAAAACATTGGAAGAACTCGGGGAATTCGGCCTGATCGGCCGTATAAAGGATAAAACCGTCATACGGAACGCCAGTTCTTTAAACGGTATAGGTGATGATGCTGCCGTGATAGACCAGGGGGGGAATTACGGGCTTCTTTCCACCGACCTGCTGATGGAAGGGGTGCATTTCGATTTGTCGTATGCCCCGCTGAAGCACCTGGGGTATAAGGCAGTGGCGGTAAATGTTTCAGACATTGCGGCCATGAACGGTATTCCCCGGCAGATCACCGTTTCGCTGGGGTTAAGCAACCGTTTCGGGCTGGAGGCGATTGACGAGCTCTATGAAGGCATTCTCCTGGCCTGTGAAGCATACCAGGTAGACCTGGTGGGCGGAGATACCAGTGCCAGCCGCTCGGGACTCGTGATCTCCGTATCCGTATTCGGAGAGGTGCCGGCAGAGAGGATAGCCTTACGGAGCGGATCAGGAGAAAATGATATTCTGTGTGTTACGGGTGACCTCGGGGCAGCTTATATGGGGCTGCAGGTGCTGGAAAGAGAAAAACAGGAGTTTCTGGCCAATCCGAATATGGTGCCGCAGATAGAAAATAAATCGTATATAGTAGGTAAGCAGCTCAGGCCGGAAGCCCGGATGGATATCATCCACGAACTGATGGAAAAGGGAGTGGTGCCGACCTCCATGATTGATATTTCTGACGGACTGGCCTCGGAGATTCTTCATTTGTCCCGGCAATCGGGAAACGGGTTCACGGTTTTCTTTGAAAATATACCCATTGAGAATATGACCCTTGAAACCAGCACGGAGCTGAACATCAACCCGGTGGTGGCTGTGGTCAACGGCGGAGAAGATTATGAACTGCTGATGACCATCCGCCAGGAAGACTTTGAAAAGATCAAAACCATAACTGATATTACGCCAATCGGCTTTGTCAATAACGAAAAACAGAACTGGCTGGTACTGAATTCAGGCGAGCGCACCCGGATCACTGCACCCGGATGGAAATAATTGATTTTTAAAGTTTTATCCTTTTGTTCTTTCCCCCGGAGGCAGGACAGGGAAGAATATTTTTCAGGTTTTTGGGGTGTGGCATGATTTTAGTTAAGGCTACCGTTTCCCTGAAAACCGGACCGGCTTATATTTTATACGAAACCTTCTGATTTACCGGGAAATCTTTATAAAAACTTTCCTTCTTTTTTTCTGCACGGCCGGAACAGGTACCGGGTTGTTTTCTTATCTTTTCTTTTGTTTTAAATATCACATTAACAGTATGTTGTATATTTTTATCAAGATCGGTTTTCTGCTTTCCTGACCGGTGAATGAGCCCGGAGAAAGACGGTTGCCTTGTCCTGATACGCCGGTTTTGGACAGAGGAAATGGCAGTTGGCAGGTGATTTGGAAAAAACGGCTTGTTTTTTGCAGATACTAATACAGGGCGGAAATATCCCAACCCGTTATGGCATTGAATTAAGTCGCTAAAATACATAATTTATGAATCACGTTTTTACATACCTGTTTCAACCGGAAAAAAAAGGTTATTCTTTGTTGAAATCAGCTTTGGGTCTGTTGCTGTTCATTTTCTTTCTGCCGGCCATGGCGCAAAAGGCCCCGTCGAACTTCGTAACCACTAAAGTAGGGGTGACGCCTCTTTCTTATAACATCAACGGGTACGGTCCCAACAGTGGGGGGAACTATTTTACAGATGTAGAATTTAATGTGAACTTCGGAAAGGAAAATGCATCCGCTGATGGCTTTAACCGTGAAATAAGCAGTTTTCAGGTAGAAGGCAGAACGTATGTCCGGGGAGAGCAGGGCAATACTCCTTTTACCAAGGTAGTGCTGAAGCGGATTGATAACTCGGTAACGGGAAATAAGGCTACGGCTTTCTTTGAGGTGGCAGAAGATCCGGCGGATGCAGCTTTGTACCTGGCTCCCGATTATGTGAATGATGTGGAGGGTCTGATGAATAGTTATGTATTTAACCGGGGCTCGGACAATACCTTATCCAACAATGGCCAGACCCATAATAATGTGGAGCGGATCGATCTCATTTTTGAAAACGGGATCAAAGCGCCTTCCAACGCCGCCATGCTTAACCGGTCAGGTATCCTGATTATGGAGCGGGGCGGAAATGACTCATTTAAATTCGCCCTGATCAAGACACTTTCCAATGGGGGAGATAAGCAGGTAGTAAGCCTGGGGGACCTGAAAACGGCGGATAAGGCAACTGCCTGGGGCGGCACGGAGGTTTCATTTAAGTCAGTTGTATTCCAGCGAAACGGCGATGAGGGTGGAAATCTGAAACCCAGCCAGTTAATCACTAACCAGGAAGTGTTCGGAACTTTCATCAGCCTGCAGGACCTTGGTGTGGGAGCCGATGAAATGTTTTACGGAATCAGCCTTTTTGCCAATGATGTAACCTCTGTGGGCGACGGCCAGAACCTGGTGGATCTTTCTGCCGGCTTTCCGGCGGATACCGACGGTACCTCGGACGGCGGACTGGACTTTATGGCTGGCGGAGGTTTCTTTATGCTGGCTAACAACGTGGGCGGCCGGGTGTTTCATGATGCAGCCCCGGACCCCTCCGCTATCAACGGTCACACCGGCGGACAGGACGGTTCGCTCATAAATGCATTGGAACTGTATGTTTCATTAACCGATATGGCAGGCAATGTGCTGGCGACGGTTCCGGTAGAGAACGGTGGCTATACATTTTACGATATAGAAGACGGAGAGTATAAGGTAGTGCTGCACGGAACACCGGGCGGAGCATCGGTTTCGGATCTTCCTGACGGATGGTACGGTACCGGCGAGGGAGCCAACGGCACTAAAGACGGTGAGGCCAACGGGGTTATTACCCTTTCGGTTCCTGCTGCGGGCGGAGGAAACCTTATCATGAATAACTTTGGGATCAATTCCGGAATTGTGGCTGACGATGACGACTTCGGATCAAGAACCTCTACCGTAGCTTATACTACAACGGAGACTGTTTTTGTTAACGATGTTCTGAATAACGCACCGGTTGACCCGGCTCAGGTGATTCTCAAAGTAGCAGACACGGAAGTGACCGCTGCCGTGGCGCTGAAAGACAGCGTGACCGGTGCAGATATACCGGGTGTGAGGCTGAACCCTGATGGAACCGTGACCGTGGATGCGGGCACTCCTTCAGGCACTTATACCCTCACCTATACCCTTTGCGACAGGGCCGTATCCACTAACTGCGATGATGCGGTTATCGTGATCCGGGTAGAAGATGCCACCCTGATTGACGCGGATGATGATGATTTCGGAACCATTACCTCTACGGTCACCTATACCACGCCGGAGGCCGTTTTCGCCAACGACTCGCTGAACAATGCCCCGGTAGATCCTTCATTGATCGTTTTTAAGGTTGAAAATACGGAAGTGACCGCTGCCGTGGCGTTGAAAGACAGCGTGAGCGGCACAGAAGTAGCGGGTGTAAGGCTGAATCCTGACGGAACCGTGACCGTAGATGCAGGCACGCCTCCGGGAACCTATACATTACCGTACACTATCTGTGAGCAGGCTAACCCGTCCAACTGCGATGAAGCGGTCATCCTGATCCGGGTACAGAGTGAAACCCCGGTGGATGCGGATAATGATGATTTCGGAACCGTTACCTCTACGGTCACCTATACCACGCCGGAGGCCGTTTTCGCCAACGACTCGCTGAACAATGCCCCGGTAGATCCTTCATTGATCGTTTTTAAGGTTGAAAATACGGAAGTGACCGCTGCCGTGGCGCTGAAAGACAGCGTGACCGGCACAGAAGTAGCGGGTGTAAGGCTGAACCCTGACGGAACCGTGACCGTAGATGCGGGTACACCTCCGGGAACCTATACATTACCGTACACCATCTGTGAGCAGGCTAATCCGGCCAATTGCGATGACGCGGTTATCCTGATCCGGGTAAAAGAAGAAAGTCTGATTGATGCGGATGATGATGATTTCGGAACGGTGAGCTCTGCAGCAGAGTATACCACGCCGGAGGCCGTTTTCGCCAACGACTCGCTGAACAATGCCGTGGTAGATCCTTCACTGATCGTCTTTAAGGTTGAAAATACGGAAGTGACCGCTGCCGTGGCGCTGAAAGACAGCGTGACCGGCACAGAAGTAGCGGGTGTAAGGCTGAACCCTGACGGAACCGTGACCGTAGATGCGGGTAC
>JBEBRR010000011.1:0-72619 GCA_040394735.1 Leadbetterella byssophila | reverse complement strand
CTGACGGGAAACTTGTCAGAACCCTCCGGATTGTCAAAGAAACATTCTGAAAAAACAGCCGGTCATAGCCGCTTCAAAACGGTTATGACCGGCCGGTATTCCTGGAAAGTCTCCCCGCCAAAACCTAAGGCCTGGGAGATTTTTCAATTAAGGCCCAGTCGAGAAAGTCTCTGAACACAGCCTGCCAGGTGTTGAAGTTATGCTCACCGCCTTTTACTTCAAGGTAGGTGATGTCGGTTTTGGGATAACCAATCGTGTGCAGCTCGTCAATCAGCTCGAGGGTGTCTTCAATAGAGTCGATAATGCCGTTATTGTTCCGGTCTTCCGTTTCATCGTTTGTACCGCACTCAAACCAGAACTTTAAACCCGGTTTGAAGGGGCCGGCCTTCACCTTATTATGCATAATGCGGTCGTGATCCTCATCATAACCCTCCTCATAGCTTTTGCTTCTCCACCAGAAAGAGCCGCTGAATACGCCTGCCTTTGAAAACAGGCCGGGATTTTCCCATACAATATCAAAAGCAGAAAGGCCCCCCAGTGAAAATCCGCAAAAATAATTCTGACCGGCCGCAACGGATGAAGGCGTATTTTCGCGGATGTACGGCATCATCTCCTTCGTAATAAAGCTCATATAAGCCGTGGCAAGAGCTCCTCTTTTTTTGTAATCGGCCACATAGGAAGTACCGTATTCCTGCAGCCGTCTTTCATTGGTATGAACACTCACCCAAACGAAAGGTGAACCTCCGTCTTTATAATACCGTTGACAGAGTTGTTCCGGGGCAAGCTTCTCCAGGTCCTGTCCGTCATTCATATATAAGGTAGGAAATCTCTGGCCGGGAGCAGCGTTTCGGGGCAGGATCAGGTCATAGATTATTTCCCGCTTGAGGTATTTAGAGAATATAGTTTGATTTCGGATAATCTGAAAATAATTCGCTGCCAAAGTTTATTTGTTTAAAATAATATTTTGTTTATTGCACAGAGTAATATAATTTACCCCTTATTAAAATACAAATGTAATAACTATGCAAGAACGGAACATCAATTTTTATTCTCATATTCTGGGCAAAAATCTTAGCCTGCAGATGATAGGGCATTGGGGATACCCGGTTTTGATGTTTCCTACTTCAATGGGTTCTGTAAGCCAGAACAAAGATATGGGTCTGATTAACAGCATAAAACCATGGATAGACGGCGGCAAGATCAAGACCTATAACATAGAAACCGTCGACTTTGAAAGCTTCTATGGGAAAAATATTTCTCCGCATGACCGGGCATACAATTATGAGCTCTATACCCGTTTCCTGATCAGTGAACTGGTGCCTAAAATCCAGGAAGAAAACCATGTGCACCGCATAGGTCTGGCGGGCTGCAGCTTTGGCGCTTACCATGCGGTCAATTTCGGATTTAAAAACCCGGATATTTCTTCTTTTGTGATCGGTATGAGCGGTTCCTATGATATCAGCAGCTTTATGCGGGGGTATCACGATGACAATGTATATTTCAACAATCCGGTAGAATTTATGCCGAATGCGGAAGCCTGGAAATTTAACCATATGAAAATTGTGCTGGGCACTTCTGACTGGGATATATGCCGGAATGAGACCCTGCGGTTCTCGGAAATTCTGAAGCATAAAGGCATTCATCACTGGTATGACGAAAAGAAGTGGGCCAAGCACGACTGGCCGTTATGGAATATGGCTTTTCCCGAATACCTGGATGCCGTATTAAAGTAAAAAGTAATAAATCATAAATATTATACAAATGAAAAAAGTAGGGATATTGTTCGGGATGGAAAATACCTTTCCATGGGCTTTTATTGATAAGGTAAATGAGAAAACGGGTAAAAAAGATATTGTAGCTGAACCCGTTCTGATCGACAAGGTAGAACAGGGCGTTCCTACAGATTACGCGGTCATTTTCGATCGTATTTCGCAGGATGTACCCTTTTACCGTGCATATCTGAAAAATGCCGCGCTGAATGGTGCTGCTGTGGTGAATAACCCGTTCTGGTGGAGCGCCGATGAGAAATTTTTCAATAACTGCCTGGCGGTGAAGCTGGGTGTTCCGGTGCCTAAAACACTGTTATTACCCTCGAAAGAGCGTCCTGATGACACCTCCGATCAGTCATTCAGAAACCTGGCCATGCCCATGGACTGGCAGTATATGCTGGAAAGGGTAGGGTTTCCTGCCTATATGAAACCCCACGCCGGCGGGGGCTGGAAGAGCGTTTATAAAGTGGAGAATCCGGATGACCTGTGGGTCAAGCACGGCGAAACCGGCCAGTTGGTGATGCTGCTCCAGGAAGAGATCATATTTACAGATTATTACCGTTGTTATTGTATAGGAGGAAAATATGTGCATATAATGCCGTATGAGCCCCGTAACCCGCACCACCTTCGCTATGCCACGCAGCCTAAAACACAGGGAGAAGCCCACAAGAAGCTGATGGCTACCATCACAGATTATGTGCTGAAACTGAACCAGGCGCTGGGCTATGATTTCAATACCGTGGAATTTGCCGTTCGTGACGGTATTCCGTATGCTATTGATTTCTGTAACCCGGCTCCGGATGCGGATATCAACTCTGTAGGACAGGCCAATTTTGAGTGGGTGGTGGAAAACGCGGCCAACTTCGCTATTGAAAGAGCGAGATCACACAAAGCGGGACAAAATAACTGCACCTGGGGCACCTACGTTTCCCAGGCTTCTGCTGCTCCTGCACCCCATGAGGAAAAACCTAAGAAAGTAGCAACGAAAAAAAGCAAATAACGATGGGACTGTTTACCCTGGGAATCGAAGAAGAATTTCAGACCATCGATCCCGAGACAAGAGAGCTGAAGAGCCACATGTCTAAAATAGTGGAGGGCGGAAGGGTGGTGCTTCAGGAAAGGATCAAGCAGGAAATGCACCAGGCGGTGGTGGAAATGGGTACCAACATTTGTACCAATATCCAGGAAGCCCGCCAGGAGGTGACCTTTCTGCGGCAGAAGCTCCTGGAACTGGCCGATAATCAGGGACTGAAAATTGCAGCCGGAGGAACCCATCCGTTTTCCGACTGGCAGCATCAGCTGATCACAGAAGACGACCGTTACAATAAGCTGATCGATGAAATGCGGGATGTGGCCCGGGGTAACCTGATCTTCGGTCTGCATGTGCATGTGGGAATTGATGACCGCAACGATGCCATCCGGATCATGAACCAGCTGCGTTATTTTTTGCCGCATATTTTTGCGCTGTCGGTAAACTCACCTTTCTGGTGCGGCAGAAACACCGGTTTTCATTCTTACCGGGCCAAGGTGTTTGATAAATTTCCGCGGACAGGAATCCCGGAACATTTTGAAAGTGCATCAGAGTATGATGATTATATCAAGCTGCTCATTAAAACCGGCTGTATTGATAACGGGAAGAAGATCTGGTGGGATTTACGGCTTCACCCGTTTTATCCTACCATTGAATTCCGGATCTGCGATGTACCTATGCGGGTAGATGAGACGATCTGCCTCGCGGCTATCATGCAGGCCTTGGTAGCCAGGCTTTATTCACTGAAAGAGAAGAACCTCAGCTACCGGACCTACCCTAAATACCTGATCAACGAAAACAAATGGCGGGCAGGCAGGTACGGCATTCACTCCAAGCTGATCGATTTCGGGGTAGAAGGGGAGCTGCCTTATTCACAGCTGGTAGATGAGCTGCTGGAATTTATCTGGGAAACCGGTGTTCAGCTGGGCTCTACCGAAGAGATCAGCTATATCAGCACTATTATGAAAAATGGTACAGGTGCCGACAGGCAATTGAGGGTTTATGAGGAAACAGGCAGTTTTAACGCTGTGGTAGACTACATGATAGAAGAAACAAAGTTCGGACTTTAGCCAAATTTTTCCGAAATTTGCGGTGCAGACCAATGGAAAGAAGATAATGGGCAATTTTAGAATAGGAGTTCTGGATATGAATAACGGAGCACCTAATGAAGGTATGCGTTGCATCAAATACCTGATTGAAGAGTTTTTCATGCGGAAAGAGCTGGAAACGGACTACCAGGTATTTGATGTAAGGCAGGGCGACAGGCTGCCCGCGTATGATGCATTTGATGTATATATTTCTTCCGGAGGACCTGGCAGTCCGCTGCTGGAAGATACGGTGTGGGAAAAAGAATACTTTAAGCTCGTCGGGGATATCCTGGAACATAACCGTACACAACCCGAAAAGATTTTCTTTTTTGCTATCTGTCATTCTTTCCAGCTGCTGGTTCAGTATTTCGAACTGGCGCAGATCACCCGCAGAAAATCTACTTCTTTCGGGGTGATGCCCGTGCACGTGGTAGAAGGCGGGGAGGAGGAAGTATTGTTCAGGGGGCTTGAGAATCCTTTCTGGGCGGTAGACTCGCGTGATTTCCAGGTAGTTCAACCCGATAATAACCGTTTTGAAACTCTCGGAGCCAGGATTCTCTGCCTGGAAAAGGAGAGGCCTCATATTGATCTGGAAAGAGCGGTCATGGCTATCCGTTTTACCGATGAGGTTTTCGGAACGCAGTTCCACCCGGAGGCTGATGCTGAAGGAATGTACCGGCATTTTCAGAAAGAAGAAAAGAAAAAGGCCGTTATTGAAAATTTCGGAGAAGAGAAATTACAGAATATGCTGGAGTCGCTGGAAGATCCTGACAAAATTATGCTCACCGAAGCGGTTATCATTCCTACTTTCCTGGAAATCGCATTTCAACATAAGCTGGAACCCCTATGGTCAGAGAAATAAGAGAACGCTTCAATAACTCATTCTCTAATGAGAAGTACGAACAGATGATGCGGGAGATCAGGACGGAATTTCCGGATATGCTGGATTTCCGGGTAGCTGAATCACCGGTTTTTATAGGGCGTGAGCTCAAGGCCAAGGTACTGACCGCCTTCAATGATATTGTAGACCAGATCCGGAAACCTGAATTTATATCTCAGACCCGGCGGGCCATACCTGATAAGCTTTGGGTAGACCATGAGAACCCGGTACCGGGATGCCTGGCGGTAGATTTTGCAATTACCCTCGGCGAAAACGGGGAATATGAACCGCAGCTGATCGAGCTGCAGGGTTTCCCTTCACTCTATGGATATCAGACCTATCTGGCCGGAAAATTCAGAAAGCATTTTGATGTGGACCGGGGCTATTCGGAGTTTTTTAACCGTCTGAATACTATGAGCTACACGCAGGAGATGAAAAAATTTCTCCTGGGTAACTCTCAGCCGGAAAATACCATACTGCTTGAAATTTACCCGGAGCAGCAAAAAACCCGGCTGGATTTTGCCCTTACCCGCAAACTGTGGGGCATAGCGCCGGTATGTGTCACCCGGATACGCAATTCAGGGTCAGAACTTTATTACGAAGAAGGAGGGAAAAAGATCACTATAGAAAGGATCTATAACCGCCTTATTATGGACGACCTGGAGCGGAATTTCCCCGACCTTAAGCTGGAAGTGGATTTTAATAAAGCTTCTGAGGTGCAGTGGGTTTCTCACCCGAACTGGTTTTACAGGGTGTCTAAATTCAGCCTGCCTTTGTTCAGGTCGAAATATATTCCGGAAAGCCGTTACCTGTCTGATTTTAAGGATTTACCGGCAGACCTGGAAAATTATGTGCTGAAACCGCTTTTCAGTTTTGCAGGAGCCGGGGTGATCATTGATGTGAAGCCGGAGGATGTTGCCCGGATACAGGACCCTGAAAATTATCTTTTGCAGAGGAAAATAACCTATGAGCCCTGTATTGAGGATACCAGGGGCGACAAGATCAAGTGCGAGATCCGTTTACTGGCCATCTGGCCGGACGGGTCTGACCGGCCCAGGCTGGTGACCAACCTGGCCCGCTTAAGCCGGGGAAAAATGATTGGTGTGGATTTTAATAAAGATTTTGACTGGGTGGGAGGAAGTATAGGATTCTACGAAACCAATTAATGAATTTAAGACAGCTCTTTTTAAATAATATAGCCCAGACCTCGGAATTCCCCTTAGCTCTTGAGTTTGCTTCAGCCGAGGGGAGTTTTTTGTTTGACCGGGAGGGCCGGAAATACCTGGATCTCATTTCAGGAATTTCAGTAAGTAATGCAGGGCACAGGCACCCCCGTGTGGTGCAGGCCATTAAAGACCAGCTGGATAAGTACATGCACCAGATGGTTTATGGCGAATTTGTGCAATCTCCCCAGGTGCAGCTGGCTGTAGAGCTGCTGAAAACGATGATTATCACACACCGGGGGGAGGAGATAGACAATGTTTTCTTTACCAACTCAGGCGCTGAGGCAGTAGAGGGCGCTATGAAGCTAGCCAAACGGTACACGGGGAAAAGTCAAATTATTGCCTGCCGTAATTCATACCACGGTTCCACGCAGGGGGCGCTGTCGTTGGGAGAAGAACATTTCCGGCGGAATTTCCGGCCTTTGCTGCCGGATATCGGGAAGATAGAAAGAAATGAGGCAGAGGCTATGGAGAAGATCACTGACAGGACAGCAGCGGTGATCATTGAGCCCATAGGTGCCGAATCGGGGATAAGGATCACCGAGCCGGCCTTTATGAAAGCGCTGGCGCAAAGATGCCGGGAGACGGGCACATTATTGATTTTTGATGAAATTCAGACGGGTCTCGGGCGTACCGGCTATACCTGGGCCATGGAAAAATACGGTTTTGCGCCGGACATTGTGCTGTCAGCCAAGGCATTGGGTGGCGGGCTCCCTCTCGGGGCATTTATGGCTCCGCGGGAGATTATGTCGGTCTTCCGGGAAAACCCTATTCTCGGGCACATTACCACATATGGCGGTAACCCGGTTTCCTGTGCCTCCGGCCTGGCCAGCCTGCAGGTGCTGCAGGAGGAGATCGAGCTGGAGGAAGTCAGGAGAAAGGGACAACGTATCCGTCACATTTTTGAAAGGCATCCGGAAGTAAAAGAGGTGAGGGGGGAAGGCCTGATGCTGGCTGCCGAATTTACCGACTTCGGAATGTTGAAAGCCTATATTGACCGCTATATCAGCCTTGGGGTAATTACTGACTGGTTTTTATATTGTGATAATTCGATGCGGATTACCCCGCCATTGAATATCAGTGATAAAGAAATAGATGAACTCGAAGAAATTATTCTTTCGGTAAAAAAGCTGTAGAGAAGATTTTTACCTGAATTCAGGTAGTTCTGCCGGCAGGCTTCACCCGTTTGGGATGGTATTTGAAAAGTACCGCCTGTGCTGTCTGCACCCGGAGACCGGGAACTGTCAGCACAGGCGGGCAGAATTGTATATCATTATTATATAGCTGCATCCAGCTTCTGAACCAGTACATGCTTAGGCACAGCCCCTACAATCTTATCTACCAGTTCTCCACCTTTGAAAATCATCAATGTAGGAATGGAACGTATCCCGAATTGAGCAGGAATGGTGCTGTTGGCATCCACATCCATTTTACCAACTACTGCCTTTTCGCTGTATTCTCCGGCTATTTCTTCCACCACAGGACCTATCATTTTACATGGTCCGCACCATTCAGCCCAAAAATCTACTAAAACAGGCTTGTCAGAATTTATTATATCCTGAAAGTTGTTGTCTGTAACTTCTATTGCGTTTTTCGCCATTTTTACAATTATTTATTTTACTGATGTTAGAACAAACAAAAGTACGCTTTTAGTTCCTTTGTTTGTAATAGGCAGATTTTTAGGTGTTTATGCGGAAAGTTCAAATTTAATCCTCTATTTTTGCGAAAATTTTCAAATAATTAAATTAATAAATATGAAAGTTACGCTGTCTAAATTGGATAAGTTGGTTAAAGAAGGGAAGATTGTAGAAGCATTTGATACGTATTTTAGAGATGATGTGGTGACTTCCGATGAAGGGGGGAATAAAACCACTTCGAAGGCCGAAAAGAGGGCTTTGCTTGAAGGCTTTTTTAATGAATTTACAAAGGCCGAAGAAATTTCACTTTTCGATAGCTTTATAGACGGAGACACCTCGTATTCCAGTTTCCGGTTTATTTTCAGTAAGAACTCGGGAGAAAAGTTTCAGTGGGATGAAGTGATTATCCGGAAGTGGAAAGATAACCTGGTGGTTTCCGAATTTTATTCCAACCAGGATTACGCTGAACTGAAAAAGTCGCTGGTGAAAGACGAGACTAAGAAAAAATCGGCAGCTCCTAAAAAGGCCACTGCACCGGCAGCAGATAAGAAAGCGGCAGCACCTAAGGCAGAGAAAGCCGCTCCTAAAGTGGAGAAAGCCCCTAAAGCGGAAGCCGCTCCTAAGGTAAAAGCCGCTACGGTTAAGAAAGCAGCAACTCCTAAAGCAGCCGCTAAAGCGAAATAATTCACAAAAGGTCTGAGCGCAGGTTTTCCTGTCAAACCAGGCCATACGTGAACAAAAAAGAGAGAGCCGCGTCAGCGGCTCTCTCTTTTTTATGCATTACCGGATTACTTACCTACATTATCCGGGTTAAGCAGATCATAGAACTGATCCAGTTTTGGCATCAGGATGATTCTTGTTCTTCTGTTGGTTGAGCGACCTTCCGGCGTGCTGTTGGAAGCAAGTGTATTGTACTCACCTCTACCGGCAGCGATGATCTTGTTAGGATCTACTCCGAAACGGGTCTGCAGTGTCCTTACAACGGAAGTAGATCTTTTCACGCTCAGATCCCAGTTGTCTTCAATACAGGCGGTATTGATGCTTACGTTATCGGTATATCCTTCCACCATCACTTCCAGATCAGGACGTGACTTGATGATAGCAGCTACTTTCTCCAGAACCGAATGAGCTCTCGGAGAGATTTTATAGCTTCCGGAAGTAAACAGCATCTTGTCAGACAGGTTCACCATAACAACGGTTTTGTCTACTTTTACTTCCACGTCTGTATCATCAAGACCTTCTTTCAGTGCGGCTTTCAGGTTAACCGCTAAGGCCAGGTTCATAGAATCTGCTTTGGATTTGGCCGCCTGAAGGAGGTTGATGTATTTGTCTTTCTTCTCTAATTGAGACAAAGTGCGGTTGATGTTTTCATTAGCCGACTGGTTAAGTACGGTTAAGCCACCTACCTGCTCCATCTGCGAATCTCTTACCTTTCTCAGGTCATCAATCTGTGCTTTCAGATCAGAAATCTGGTTATCTTTTTGTGACGAGTTGGCCGTAGCTCTGTCACGCTCCTGCTCGCAGGCTACCAGTTTGTTCTTGAAATCATTTACTAATTCGCCTCTTCTTTCCAAATCAGCTTTAGTACTGGCTAATTCAGACTGAAGGCCGGCAAATTTCTTTTTGGACACACACGAAGTAAATGCAAGACCTACCAGCAAAGTGTAAATTAGTTTCTTTGTAACTCCCATGATAAATTCTATTTTTTATAAGGTATAAGAATTTACAAATATAGACTTTATACCTATACAATCATTTGAACAAATTACTTTTTTTAGAAAAATCTCCCGGAATTTAGCTTTTTCAGGTGATTTACAGGCCGGTTGTAGAAATAAGTCCAGCAGGGATATGAAATATTTCCATGGGTAAACGCGTCGGTTTTTACACGGAGATAGTGCGATTTTTCAGGTGCTCCGGGGTAAAAGCCCTCATAGTCATCCAGTACGCTGAACAGCTCCTGCACATTTTGCAGCTGAAGTATTTCTCCATATACTTTTTCACTGCCGGAAATCATGGCCGGGTATTTTTTCAGGGTATAGAGCTCCCCCCTGCACCATCCGTCGAAGCGCGCGCAGCAGTGCTTCTCCAGGAGTTCCCTGTGCGGGTTTTCCGGGTAGCTGAACATCAGTGTACCGTAAACAAAGAGGTGGTTCATTACTCCAGCTCAGCCTGTAATTTTTTGGGCAGGGCTTTCCTGACCAGTTCGTAGGATTCAGCAATGAGCTCACGGGTGAGTGCCGGGTTTTTCAGTGTATTATCAATGGAAACCCAGTGGACTTTATTCAGATGGTAAGCCGTATTGATGTATGAATATTCATTTCTGAGAAACTCATTTTTTGAGGGTGTATTTTTCAGGGCAATCTGCGGAAATTCCGTATCCAGCGGAAGCAGGGCATAAATTTTTCCCATCACCTTGTACACAAGGGTTTCAGGCCCGAAAGGCGTTTCCTCGGTGACCCCCTTAAAGCCCAGGCAAAAATCTCTTAGATCCTCGATATTCATCAGCGCGTAAAATAGCGGACGGCCATCACAATCAGGGCAATGCCAAACATAACAATAGAGATCCGGTTAATACCGTGCATGATCTTCAGGTTGCTGCTGGAAGGGTATTTCCCTTCCTTATCTTTTGTAAAGACCCGGCCGAAATACTGAAATACCGGCCCTACCTTTAATAACTCAACGATCTTTCCCATGATAATCACTTTTTTAAACGTTCTTAACTGTTCACTTTTCACTGTTAGTTGTTCACTGTCAGCTTCTCCTCCGGCTCCACCCAGTTCCCGTCTTCCCGGATCAGGTTGATGAGCTCATCCACGGCATTCAGGGAAGAAACTGACCGTTTCACCACCGTTTGTCCCCTGTATAACGATATTTTATCCTTTCCTATTCCCACATAACCGTAATCTGCATCGGCCATTTCTCCCGGACCGTTCACAATACAGCCCATGATGCCGATTTTAATGCCTTTGAGGTGGTCAGTGCGCTTCCGGATCATGGCCGTGGTTTCCTGGAGGTCAAATAATGTACGGCCGCATGAGGGGCAGGAAATGTATTCTGTTTTGGAGATCCGGGTTCTGGCAGCCTGCAGAATCCCGAAGCCGAGGCTGTTAATAGCCCTGGTATCGGCTGAGCCTGACAGCATAAGTCCGTCGCCAAAGCCTTCGAGAAACAGTCCGCCAATGTCGGTAGCCGCCTTCAGCTGGATATCTTCCGGGTTTTCTCCCGGGTAATGCCGGCTGAAAACAACCGGCAGGCGGATATCTGCATCGACAATCCCCGATAAAATACTCCGGAGTTCCTGGAAGCAGTTGGGCCGGGAGGAGTGCAGTATCATTACCCCGTTTTCTATTTCTGCAAGCCTGGATGTTGTCATCTCCGTCCATCCCGATACATCGACACGGACAAAGTTCAGCACCGGGTGCCTCTCTTTCGTCTGCATATATTCATTCAGCTCAAAAAGCGGCAGCTTATTCACCTTATCGGGATGCTGTGCCCATGCCTGGAAATCGAGAATCTCCCTGAGCCCGTTGGGAAGCATAAAAGAGATAGGCCGGCTGCCTGAATAAATATAGTCGGCACCCAGGTCGTTCATTTTCCATTTATCCGGCAGGGGCAGGTAGAAATGCCCGATATTTTTCAGGTAGTCGATCTCCACCTGTTCATAAGCAGAATAATCGGCAATCACGCGGGGAACGTTCGATCCGCCCAGGTTGGCTACCTCGGCTGTTATTCTTTTTTTATAGCTAAAAGGGTGCAGCACCTCTTCATGAGCCTCCGGAAGTTCATAATTGGCGGGGTTGCCAGAATAGCGCCTGACCAGCGCTTCTGCTACAGGCGCTTCAAATTCCGGATCTTCAGTGAGGCTCACCCGCACGGTGTCGCCCAGGCCGTCTTCCAGCAGGGTGCCTATGCCCATTGACGACTTGATCCGGCCGTCTTCTCCTTCGCCGGCTTCGGTCACACCGAGGTGCAGGGGGTAGGGCTTCAGATTTTCTTCGGCAAGCCTTTGCGAAAGCAGGCGGTAGGCATGAACCATCACCTGGGGGTTCGAAGACTTCATGGACAGCACCACGTTATAATAATTCTCGTCTTCGCAGATCTTCAGAAACTCCAGGGCTGATTCCACCATGCCCGCAGGGGTGTCTCCGTACCGGCTCAGGATCCGGTCGGATAAAGAGCCGTGATTGGTGCCTATCCGCATGGCGGTGCCGTATTCCTTGCAGATCCGTACCAGGGGCACAAATCTTTCCCGGATCCGCTGCAATTCGGAGGCGTACGATGCATCGGTATATTCAATATGCTCAAAACGCTTCCTGTCGGCGTAGTTTCCCGGGTTGATCCGCACCTTTTCCACAATTCTTGCTGCCAGCTCGGCGGCATTGGGGGTGAAGTGGATGTCGGCCACCAGGGGTATATGGAAGCCTGCCGCCCGCAGCTCACGCCGGATATTTTCCAGGTTTTGCGCCTCCTTGACGCTGGGAGCCGTAATTCTTACCAGCTCACAGCCGCTTTCGATCATCCGGATGGTCTGGGCCACGGACCCCGCAGTATCCATGGTATCTACGGTAGTCATAGACTGGATACGGATGGGGAAATCCGAGCCTATTCCCAGATCACCAACCATTACGGGATTAGTAATACGCCGGGAATAGCCGGTTAACGAATTGCAGTACGATGACATAGTTTGCTCTTAATGAAATCAGATACAAATATACTAATTTGCTTCCGGTCAAACTCATTCCGCACAAAAATGCTTAATTTTGCAGGCAGAAAATGGAAACAGGAATAATAACGGAACTTCCGGTAATGGAATATTTCTATACCCTGCAGGGGGAAGGATTTCATAACGGAAAAGCAGCTTATTTTATTCGCCTCGGCGGGTGCGATGTAGGATGTGTATGGTGTGATGTGAAGGAGTCTTGGGATGCGGAAGTGCACCCCCGCTATACGGTAGAGCGTATAGTGAAGGATGCCTGTGCCTTTCCGGGAAGGATGGCCGTTATAACGGGAGGCGAGCCCCTGATGTATAATCTCGATGCCCTGACCCGTGCCCTGAAGGAGGCTGGTTTTCAGACCAATATCGAGACTTCGGGAGCACACCCTCTCTCAGGGCACTGGGACTGGATCTGCTTTTCACCCAAAAAGTTTAAGGCTCCCCTGGAGGAATTTTATGAAGCAGCCCATGAGCTGAAAGTGATCATTTTCAACAAGTCGGATTTTGCCTTTGCCGAGCAGCATGCCGCCCGCATCAATAAAAACTGCAGGCTTTTTCTCCAGGTAGAGTGGGAGCGAAGGGGAAAGATGATGCCGCTTATTGTGGAATACGTAAAAGAGCATCCCGAATGGCGGGTAAGCATACAAACCCATAAATATATGAATATCCCATGATCTGCCGGGCTACTGCACAGGACGCCCCCACGATAATCGGTATTGCCGAAAAGTCATGGGCGGCCACTTACCGCGAGATACTTTCTTCCGAACAGTACGATTATATGCTGGGAAAGTTCTATTCCCTGAAGGCTGTAGAGGAGATGCTGAACAAAGCCGAGCAGGTTTTCCTGCTTTTTAAGACGGAACAGGAAGTCGTCGGCTTTATTTCCTACCAGCTGGACCATCCCGGTGCGGGTTACTGTAAAATTCATAAGCTGTACATTCTCCCGGAAGTACACGGTACGGGAGCAGGCCGCAGGCTGGTGGATGCCGTTACGGAAATAGCATCAGGTCATCATTGCAACCGACTGATCTTAAATGTCAATAAATATAATAAGGCACTGGGTTTTTATGAGAGAATAGGCTTCAGCGTGGCTTACCCGGAAATAATTGATATCGGCCGGGGTTATGTGATGGATGATTTTGTGCTTATAAAAAACTTAACCCCACCCTCAGAGAGAGTGGGGTAAGTACCTATTCAACCCTAACCTATTAAACTATGAAATGATTTTAAAGACTTGTCTGCTGAGCGATCTCCACTACCGGAAGTATTACCGAACCGGATTTCTTAACATTCCAGATGTAGTTGGAAACGGCCTGGTTAAACGCTATCTGTTCTGCCAGATCTTTAAGCTCTCTTTTACCGGAAGAAGCCAGTGATTTGTTTAAGTTCCCCGCTGCGGCAAAGAAACTTGCTTTGGTTTGCTCATCCAGGTTGTAAAAATTAGCGGGATCTTTGCTGTACAGTTCCATTACTGCCAGGTAAATAGTAAGATCGTCACTGTTTTTCTTAACGATTTTCTTTCCTTTTTTATTCAGCGTGTTAACTACTTCTTTCGTGCTTTTTAGCTGTAGTTTGTTGCCATCGTTTGCTACGGCCGTGGTAAAACAGGTAGCCAGGATAGTACTGATAAGGACGAGTGTTTTAAATTGCTTTTTCATTTTATTCTGTTCTTTAATGTTTGTTTCTTTATTTATTGCACTTTTATTGTGCTGCAAAATTCAGAAGAATAAATTGATGTACCAAATTTTCTTTGGTATCAAAAGCAGAATATTATTTTGATTTGTATGGCTAAGTTGTTGATATTTTGTTAAATTTATATAAACATAGGGTTATATTTGAAATAATATTTTCACTATTGACCACTTGGCTTATAGATTATATGTTTTTGCAGTAAAATGAAAAATTCTTTGAAAAGTACAATTATTCGTTGTATAAATTCATGGTGCGCGTGATCCCGATGGTACAAAAGCTGAAAATCATCTCTATGGCTTTGTCAATTTTCGGGGAAAGCCGGAGCAGTTCATCCTCGGAAAACCGGCCCAGCACCCAGTCTATCTGCCGTCCTTTCGGAAAATCATCGCCGATCCCGATCCTCAGCCGGGAGTAGGCATCCGTACGGAGCATTTCCTGGATATTCTTAAGCCCGTTATGTCCCGCTGATGAACCCCGCTCTTTCATCCGTAGCTTTCCCAGCGGAAGCGCGAGGTCATCTACGAGTACCAGTACATTTTCCAGGGGAATTTTTAGATGGGTCATCCAGTAAACCAGTGCTTTACCGCTGAGGTTCATATAAGTGGTGGGCTTAATGAGGGTTAGCTGGTGTCCTTTATGCTTTATTTCTGTAACGTAAGCGTGGCGTTCCAGTTTAAAGCTCAATCCGTTATCAATGGCTATCCGGTCCAGAACAATAAACCCCGCATTATGACGGGTCAAAACGTAATCGGGTCCTGCGTTACCTAATCCGACTATCAGGTATTTCATTTTCTCTTTCTTTTTAAATATACAAAATAACCATATTTTTGCCGATAATTAAATTCTTCGGATGCAAAAGAAAAGGCTTTTGTTGGGACAAACCCTGCTGGACATCACTTTGAAACGGCTATGCCAGGAAATTGTGGAGAATCTCGACGAGGGAATCCCGACCGTTTTGCTGGGTCTTCAGCCCCGTGGTGTTTTTCTGGCGGAAAGACTGAATCATTTTCTGCAGACAGAGTTTGAAACCCGTCTGCCGCTCGGCCACCTGGATGCCACTTTTTACCGTGATGATTATAACCGTGGCGGAAATATCCTCAGGCCCAATTCCAACAAGGTGGATTTTATTATTGAAGACAAGAAGGTGGTGCTGATCGATGACGTTATTGCCACGGGAAGAATGGTCCGGGCGGGAATAGATGCCATGCAGGTTTTCGGGAGACCGGCGCGGGTGGAGCTTCTCTGCCTGATCAACCGGAAATACGAGAGGGATCTGCCTATACAGCCGGATTACGTGGGTCAGGGTGTCAATACGCTTGACAGCCAGAAAGTGCTGGTGGAGTGGAAAGAGCAGGGGTTTTCGGAAGATTCCATCTGGATCATTGACTGATGGAGGAATTCAGCGCCGGAATGGTGCTTTCCGGGTACCTACAGGGTGTTTTTCCGATGGCAGAACCGGACGGTAGCATCTACTGGTATGCACCGGATCCCCGGTGCATTATTCCCCTGGAAAACTACCGGCCGGCGCGGTCGCTGCGCCCGGTGCTGAACAGGGGTGAGTTTGAGATAAGAATCAACACCGAATTTGAAGCGGTTATGACCCATTGTTCCATACCCCGCTCTGACGAAGACGGCATGTGGATCTCGGAAGAAATCATAGAAGTGTATACGCAGCTGCATTATTTAGGATACGCCCATTCAGTAGAAACCTGGCAGAACGGGGAGCTGGTGGGAGGTTTGTACGGCGTTTCCCTGGGGAAAGTATTTTTTGGTGAGTCGATGTTTCACAGGGTGTCCAATGCCTCGAAAGTGGCTTTTCACTATCTTATAGAGCGTCTCCGCGAGAGAAAATACGGCTTGCTCGACAGCCAGTTTATCAACGATAACGTGAAGCGCTTCGGCGCTGTGGAGATTCCTAAAAAAGAGTTCCAGGTTCTTCTGAAGGCCCATGTGAGCCTGGCCAGGCATTTCAAATGAGTATTTTCCGGTAAATGTCTTCCAGCAGATGCATTACCTTTTCTTTTGTAAACCCGGCCTGGTAGGTTTCAAATCCCTTTTCCCCGATCTTCTCCAGCTCAGGATAACGATAAATCTCCTTTATTTTTTCCGAAAAATGCCGGGGATCAATAAGAAAACCGTTTTTCCCGTCTTCGATGACTTCGCCGGCGGCCACCTCCCGGGAAAGAATAACGGGGGTTTTCAGTGAAAAGCCTTCCAGCAGGGCCAGCGGAAAACCTTCCAGGCAGATAGAAGGAATAACGATGCCTTTGCTGCCGCGGATATATTCGCCGATCTTTTCCCGGCTCAGGTAGCCGAGGTGCCGGATATGGTTACCGGCGGGTAAGTCGCTTCGGAGGGGACCGTCGCCGATGATCCGGAGCGGCGGGGCACCGGGTGCATCAAAGGCATGCAGAAGCTGCTTTACGCCTTTTTCTTCTGATAACCGGCCAATAAAAAGAAAATAGCCTTCTTCCGCTGAAGAAAGCGTGCCGGGAGACAGGGGCTCTATAAAATTAGGCTTTAC
Organism: Leadbetterella byssophila; assembly: GCA_040394735.1. Taxonomy (GTDB): domain Bacteria; phylum Bacteroidota; class Bacteroidia; order Cytophagales; family Spirosomataceae; genus Leadbetterella; species Leadbetterella byssophila_A. Next base: position 56,062 of record JBEBRR010000011.1, on the reverse strand, counting down.
ATGGATATGCTCTCCGGGGATGGAAAGGCGTCCCTCCAGCAGCAGTTTTTTGGCATAGGCGGTTAACGGGAGGAAGGCGTCTACGTTTTTCCATGTTCCCAGCCAGGCATGCAGGCGGTAGGTAAAGGCAGTGAGGAAGGTTTTGGGCACGGACCCGTCCAGTACCCCTTTTCTGACGGCCTCCCAGGGGAACGCCTTGCCGACGCTGCCCATATATTTTTCTCCTTTATAAAACAGCAGGGCTGACGGGCACAGCAGCCGGTAGTTATGAAGGGTAAAAACGGCAGGTATCCTCAAACGGCGGGCTGTCCGGAAAAGAATCGGCCCGGAAGCATAATGAATATTATGGACATGGAGGATGTCCGGGACAAACTCCCGGATCTTTTTTCGCAGGCGGAAGGCCGCAAAAAGATTATAAGGGTAAAGGAGGTACTGGATCAGGCCTCTAAGGCCTTTCCGGTTCCGGAAAGTCAGCCGTTCTACCGTATGGCCTTCACGGAGGGCTTCTGCTTCCTGGTGGAAAACGCCGTCTTCGCCGCCGGGATCCTGGTAGTAATTATGAACAAGTAATATCCGCATCCATATTCCGGTTTATCCATCCCGTATCAGGGCACTTTTCTTTCAGCTCCGCCAGGGCCAGCCGCCTTACCGGGTGTATAAAATCCGGGGCGATCTCCGCCAGGGGATGCAGCACAAAATTCCGCTCTGTCAGCCGCGGATGCGGAACCGTCAGCTCGGGCAGGGTGAAGTGATAGTCTTCAAAAAACAGGAGGTCGATATCCAGCGTACGGCTTCCCCACCTTTCCTTTCTTTCCCGGCCGCATTCGGATTCTATCTCCCGGATAGTATGCAGCAGCCGGAGCGGAAGGAGTGGGGTGCTTACTTCCACGGCCAGGTTATAATAGCTGCCCTGGTTTTCCACTCCCCAGGGCTCGGTTTCATAGACGCCCGATACCCTCGTCAGCCCGCCTATTCTTTCCCTGACCCTGTGCAGGCCTGCCCGGAGATGCCCCTGCCTGTCGCCCAGGTTACTTCCCAGGCCCAGAAATGCCCTGAACATGTTTATACCAGGGTCATATTATAGGAAGCTACCGTGCGGGAGATCTCTTTCAGAAGGTCGGGATCTTTTTCGATGGCATTGCCGATCACGATCACGTCTGCACCGGCAGAGAGCGCTTTCCGCGCATCTTCGGTGGTGCAGATCCCCCCGCCTACAATCACCGGCACCGAGACCGTATTTTTTACCATGCGGATCATCTCCTCCCGTACGGGGAATAAGGCTCCCGATCCGGCATCCAGGTAAATGTATTGCAGGCCCAGCATTTCACCGGCCAGGGCCGTGGCTGCCGCCACATCCGGCTTGTCGGCCGGTACAGGGGTGGTATTGCTGATATAGCTTACCGTAGTAGGCCTGCCGCCGTCTACCAGGATATAGCCGGTAGGAAGAATCTCCAGGCCGCTGCGTTTCAGGATGGGCGCTGAAATTACGTGCTGGCCGATCAGGAACTCAGGGTTCCGGCCCGATATCAGCGAGAGAAGGAGAATAGCGTCAGCCCCTTGGTGCACATGCAGACTGTTTCCGGGAAACAGGATTTTCGGAACAGTGGTTTTTGTGGCCAGCTCAGACAGCACCATATCCATATTATCAGTAGAAATGAGGCTGCCGCCTACAAATATATAATCTACCGATGAATCATTGACAGATGCTATTCTTTCGGCCAGCGAAACGGGATTCAGCTTGTCAGGGTCCAGCAGAACAGCAAATCCTTTTTTGATCATATTATTTATTTTCTTCATTCATGAACCGGTCGATGAAGTCTAAAATCTGGTTTTTGGCAAAACCCACTGCTACGGAAGTGGCCAGACCGATCAGAGCATTCCGGAGAAAATTCTCATTTTTAACCGCAGCCCTGGGGGCATCTTCTTTGTCGTCATCGGTCAGAAGCTTATACAATACATAAGCCGAGGCGATAATTCCGAGAACAATGAGAACATTCCCCCCTTTTTCCTTATACTCCGAAAGCTGGTTTTGTAAAGCCAGTGTTGCATTTTCGATTTCTCCTTCCAGCTCGGCCTGCTTTATTTCTCTGGCATTCATTTCAGTATAGTTTAAGTGTAAATTTCTCCAATAAAGTGGCAAATTATGAAATTTATTCTATTTTCAGGCTCTATCGGGCTACAAAAATTAAGCCGTAATGATCCATTCCCAGTTCCCCGGAAGCCAGCGCTTTTTTGATAAGGGCTGCTACGGTTTCCCGCTCCTCGGGGGTAAACGAGCGCTGCAGATCTTCCACGCCGGCAGGCAGCAGACCGCGTATCCTGTTTTTCAAAAGGTTCGCTCCGGAAAGGCCCGTCTGCCGGTTCCGGGTGCAGACATCGCATTTGCCGCAGGGAACCGTCTTTTCTTCATCAAAATAATCCTGGATAACATTCATACGGCAGTGTTCAAGCTGCTCGGCGTACATGACCATGGCTTTCAGCGACCGCCGGTCATTACTTTTCCGCTCGGAAAGCTGACGGTGGTTGAGCGGCAGACGGTCCGCATCGTACCGGAAGCCGAGAAAGCTCAGCTGCGGAGCGGACTTCTGCGGGATATATTCAATGACCCGGTGCCGGTGAAGGAAATTCAGCGCTTCCAGGGTTCCGGAGTAAGATCCGCCGAGAGCCGAGGCGATCTCATTCTCCCGGATCTCCACAAAGGCATTGAAAACCTCTCCTCCATAAATCCGCAGAACAGATTTCACCGCTTCACTTACCCCGGGATTCCTCTCCTGGAATTCGGCGAGGAGATTTGCCCCGAAAAGAAATTTCAGGCGGGAAGGCTGGTGGTAGCTTTCCGATAAAAAAATAATGCCCTGCGATTCCAGCAGCTTCAGGGCGTAGTGCGTCTGAAGCATATCCAGGCCGAAAGTAGAGGAAAAGCGGTACAGGTCGAAATCATAAGAACAACGATCCAGCTCACCCAGCGGTACCTGGAAATAATTGGAAAGACACTGGTAAACCCGCTGGAGTACGGAAAGTCCGGGGTATTTCATACCCAGGTTCTTTTCCAGTGTCAGGATATCGTTTTTGCCATAGAGCAGAAGGGCGCTGCAGGGTTTTCCGTCTCTTCCGGCCCTCCCTGACTCCTGGTAATAAGCTTCCAGGTTATCGCAGAGATCGGTATGAACCACCGTACGTACATCGGCTTTGTCTATGCCCATTCCGAAGGCGTTGGTCGCCACCATCACACTCCCGGTGCCGGCCAGCCACTGATCCTGCTTCTTATTTCTTTCAGGAAGAGGAAGACCGGCATGATAGAAATCAGCCGGGATGCCATTTTTACCAAGAAACGCGGCAATTTCCATTGTTCTTTTGCGTGTACGTGTATAAACAATGGCAGAGCCGGTTTCTTTTTGGAGAAATTCCAGCAGGCGCAGCTCCTTCTGGTCGGTACACTGCACCCGGTAAGAAAGGTTCTCACGGGCAAATGAGCGGAGATAAACACCCGGCGTGCGCAGGGAAAGGCGTTCAATAATATCCTGACGTACTTCACGGGTGGCCGTGGCCGTAAGGGCAATCACCGGGTATTTCTGCCCTGGGGTAAAAGACCTTATTTCGCTGATCTCCAGATAAGCCGGGCGGAAATCATGCCCCCATTTGGAGATACAATGGGCTTCGTCTACGGCCAGTAGTCCTATTCTGAGATAATTCAGCGCATTTCTGAAAGCCGTGGTTTTCAGTCGTTCGGGAGAAACATACAGAAACCGGAGGTGACCGTCTATCGCGCGGTTCAGGGTTTCTGTGAGTGTTTCATTACTCATTCCCGAGTAAACAGCAGCAGCAGCGATCCCTCTTTTTTCGAGCTGGAACACCTGGTCTTTCATCAGGGCGATCAGGGGAGAGATCACCAGGCAAATTCCGCTCAGCATAAGGGCCGGAACCTGGAAGCAAACCGATTTTCCGCCGCCTGTGGGCAGAATGGCCAGGGTATCCTTACCGGCCAGGACATGTAAAATAATATCTTTCTGAAGCGGCCTGAAAGCATCATACCCCCAGTAATGGTGCAGCACATTTTCGGGGCCGGATATTATTTTTTCATTTTTTTCGGTCATGAATACAAAATTAGGGATATTTTTACGTATCTGTATCCGAAGCAGGTGTACTGACTTTCTTGATATGAAATAGAATTGTATGAAAAAAATATTACTTACGGCCTTTTTGCTTTTGGGAGGCGTTTATTCAGTTACTTCACAAACGCTGTATAAAGACAAGATCAAAACGCTCAGAGGCCAGGGTGTGGTGTGTCCGGGAGTGCATGAAGACCACTTTTCTATTGTGGAAGCCAAAGATTTTATCCGGAAAGCACGCGGCCTCAGATCACAGGCTACCAAAAAATCTCAGTTTGTAGTCACCTACAACGGCTTCCCGGAAGAAGCCAAGGCAGCATTTCAGCGGGCAGTGGAGATCTGGGAATACCTGGTGTACTCTGAAGTGCCCATCCGGGTATATGCCGAATGGCAGAGCCTGGGCTCCAATATATTAGGCTCCGCCAATACGTCAGAGTTCCTGATGAACTTTGAAGGCGCCCGGTACGTGCATACCTATTATCCCATGGCCCTAGCTGAAAAGCTGGCCGGCCGGCCTTTGAACAGCGATGCCGTAGAAGATATTTACTGCCGGTTTAACAGCACCATTAAGTGGCATTACGGTGAACCGGAAGATATCACTTCCGGAACCTTTGATTTTACCACCGTGGTTTTGCATGAGCTGGGGCACGGACTGGGCTTTATTTCTACCATGAGTGTGGCCGGTCAGAACGGTAATTATGGTTTTGGAACTCCCTATAAATCTATTTATGATCTTTTTATTGAGAATGAGGGCGGCAGGAACCTGGTAGATACGCTTGCTTATAAAAATAACAGCCAGCCGCTATACCAGGCCCTCACCGGCAATGCCCTTTTTTTTGAGAAAGGGACCGGGGCGGCGCGGCCGAGGTTGTATGCTCCTTCCACGTTCAGCGCAGGATCCAGCATTTCACATATGGACGATAACACCTATCCGAACGGTTCAATAAATGCGTTGATGACCTCTACGGCACGTACCATGGAAGTAACCCATGATCCGGGTCCGCTGGCGTTGTCGGCTTTCTATGAAATGGGGTGGAAAAGCACATCAATTGCGCATGAACCCCTCAAGAGCTTCCCTCCGGATACGCCGGTTACCTTTAAAGCACGTATCCTGTCGGATACTACTCTGAAAGCAGGCACCGCCAAGCTGTATTACCAGGCCTCCGGGGCTGTGCAAAGTGTCAGCCTGGTTCAGGTAGCCGGTACCAGTGAATATAGCGCACAGATCACTTTCCCTTCGTCGGTGACCGAAGTGAGATACTATTTTGAGGTACAGGATAATTTCGGCAGTACGGTTCGCGCACCGGGTACCAACGGCTGGAATAACGAACAATTCGTCTATTCTTTCCGGCTGGGCAATGACGTATCGGCTCCCCTGATCATGCACACCCCGTTAAGCATTGAAGAAGTGAGCTATCCCCAACTGTTTATGGTGCTGGCAGACGATGATTTTAATGAAGGACTGAGCTCGCTGACCCTGAATTACCAGGTGAATGGCGGAGCCACCACTTCCGTGCCCATGCAGAAGTACAACGCCGCAGTTCACGGACAGGAGCTTTCGCTGGGCTATGATGACCGGTACCTGTATGTATTGACAGATCCGATTGCCGGCCTGAGGGCCGGAGACCAGATCCGTTACCAGCTGACGGCAAAAGATAAAGCCGGTAATACCGCCACGCTTCCTACCGAGCATACCAGTACCCGCAGTGCTGATCCGCCAGTGGCTTCCTTTTATGAGTTCACGGTTACCAGCCTGCTGAATACCCGTGATTCGTACGCTACCGACTTTGAAAGTTCCGGAAATGACTTTGCGATGGTGGGCTTTAAAATAGGAGCAGAGGAGGGATTTCCCACCGGAGCCCTTCACAGTCCGCACCCTTACCGGAACGGCCTGGGGCTGCTGGCCTCTGACGGCAGTGGCGTGCAGGTTAATTTTGACAGGAATGATATAGCCATGCTGCGCTACCCGTTGCGTGCAGGCCGGGGTACCAATACCCTGATCACCTTTGACGAGGTGGTGCTTGTGGAGCCCGGAGAGACCGGGGCACAATATGGCGGGGATGATTTTTATGATTACGTGGTGGTGGAAGGATCATTTGACGGTGCCAGCTGGTTCCCGCTGGAAGACGGTTATGACAGCCGGACCAATTATTTATGGGAGAGCCGCTTTACGGGCAGCATGAGCTCAGGTGAGTATCCTAACTCCACAGCCAAAGGAAATGTGACCCTTATGAAAAAGCGGTCTTTAAACTTCAATGCCAGTACGTTCGGAGGCAGCGTGGGTCAGCCTGTATTATTGCGTTTCCGGCTGTATTCGGATCAGTTGAGTAACGGCTGGGGATGGGCCATTGATAACCTCTACATCCAGGAAAATGCAGCGGTCATTCTGGCTAATGAGCAGCCTGAGGGCTACGGCATCCACCTTTATCCTAACCCCTCTACCGATTACATTGACATCCAGATGACCCTCAGTGAAGCGCAGAAAGTGCAGCTGGAGATCTTCTCACTTAACGGTGCGCGGGTGTATACAGAATCGGTAAATGCCGCTGATACAAAATTCAGCCACCGCGTAGGCGTGGCCGGCTTACCGTCAGGAAGCTACGTTTTGCAGGTAAAAGAAGCGAAGGGCGCCGCCTTCAAAAGATTCAGCAAATTATGAGATTATCTGTTATTGATGCCGGGAACTTTAAGCTGGACGGCGGGGCCATGTTCGGCGTGGTGCCGAAATCTATCTGGCATAAATCGGTTCCGGCAGATGAAAACAATATGTGCAACTTCAAGATGCGCTGCCTCCTGGTGGAGGAAGGCTCCCGGCTGGTATTGATAGATACCGGCATGGGGGAAAAGCAGCCCGGGAAGTGGCAAAGCTATTATTACCGGAACGGTGAAGGAGAATTGAAGAAGTCGATCCGGGAAGCCGGTTACGATATTTCTGAAGTGACCGATGTGGTCTTATCCCATCTGCATTTCGACCATTGCGGAGGAGCGGTGGAATGGAATCCGTCAAAGGAGTTTTACCGGCCCGTATTTTCCTCTGCCAGGTACTGGACCCATTCAGCGCATTATGCCTCGGCCCTGCAGCCCAATGCCCGCGAAAAGGCTACTTTCCTCAAAGAAAATATACAGCCGCTGGCTGAGGCCGGTCAGCTGCATTTTATAGATCAGGGGTCCCACGGATTCAGTGATTCTTTCGAGTTTACCTACGTAGACGGGCATACTGAAAAAATGATCATGACCCAGGTTCGTTTCGGGGATAAAAAGATCATGTTTGCCGCCGACACCGTGCCTACCTACGCCCACATCCATATTCCGTATGTTATGTCATATGACATTGAACCGCTGAAATCAATGGAAGAAAAAAAGCGGCTTCTGGATCGCCTGATCCGGGAAGATATCCTTCTTTTCTTTGATCATGATGTAGCGCATGAGGCCTGCACTATTGTGGAAACCGACCGCGGCTACCGCCCGGGCGACATCGGAAGCCTGAGTGATTTTGGATTGAAATTTTAAGTTTCGCGATCCTCTTCGTATTTTGCGGATACTTATCAGGCGGCTTTTGCGTTAATGGATAACAAATACTGTTTTTTTGTGCGAAAATTCATACCCTATGTGATTTTTCTGATGCTGAGTGCGTGCTCCCAATACAATACGGGTGCACTGAGCAGAAGTTGGCACAATATGAATTCCCGTTTCAATGCTTTGCTCATATCGAGGGAGGACATTGACGTGGCAAAAGAATATATTGCGGCGAACTACCGCGATAACTATGAGGCTGTTCTGCCGGTTTTCCGTATCATTGATTCCACCCGCCTCGATACCGCAAAGTTTTACCTGATCGATGCGATCAAAAAGTCTTCCATCATAGCGGAAAAGCACTCCAACAGTAAGTACCTGGATGAAGCTTACCTGCTTATCGGCGAGGCCCGCATTCTGAAAGGAGAGTTTGAAAATGCCATTGAAACGTATAAATACCTGAACACGGTTTCTTCATCCGAGGAAATGAAGACGGAAGCCATGACCCAGATGATGCGTGCCTATATTGAGCTGGGCGATTACCAGAATGCGGATCAGCTGTCTACCCTCCTCAAAAACCGCCCGTTAAGTAAGAGGAACCGGCACACCTACCTGCTCAATATGGCGTATTATAACCAGATCAGGGGCGAAAAGGCCGTTACGGCTGTTTTGCTGGAAGAAACGGTTAAAAGCATGAAAAAAGGACCGGAAAAGGCCCGTTATCATTATATATTGGGACAGCTCTACAGTGAGCTCGACCAGGTGACGCTGGCACGGCGTAATTTCAGGATGGTAATGAAGAATAAGCCGGAATATAACCTGGTGTTCAATGCCCAGCTGGGCCTGATGATGAGTGAGTCGCTGGCCAATGATACCGATCTGCTTTTTGGCAAAATGCTGGAAGACCGTAAAAACCAGGATCTGAAAAATAAGATCTACTACAAGATGGGGGAGACGGCCCGCCGCAGAAAAAGAGCTGTAGAGGCCATCGGTTATTATGAAAAGTCCGCGCGGGAGTCGGAAGGGGACCCGCTAAGCAAAGGATTTGCTTATAAGGCCATCGGAGACGTATACCTGGATGACCTGACAGATTATGAGCATGCCGCGGTATATTATGACAGCACAGTGATCACGCTTCCGAAAACCTACCTGATGCGCACGGATATCAATGACCGCGCCATGGTGCTGAATGAGTTTATCCGGTATCGAAAAATATATGACCTGGAAGACAGCCTGCAGCGGCTTGCCGCTTTGAGCCCGGAAGTTCTGGATGAGCAGCTGGAAAAGTCGGTTCTGGCCAGAAGAGCGGAATTGAAAAAGAGCCAGGAAATACAGAATGCCCCGGCGCAGACGGCTTCACCGGCCGTTTCTTCCGGTAAAAAATGGCGGTTATACGATCCGAAAGAAATAGTAAGGGAGAAAAACGAATTTGTACGGATATGGGGTAACCGGCCGCTGGAAGATAACTGGCGCCGGGCCGAGAAGTCTTCCACTACATTTGTTTTCAGCGAAACGGAACGCCGCATGGTGGAACAGCCCGTGGTCCAGCCGGTGATCCCGGCGAATACGGCTTCACGTCAGCTGTCAGATGAAGAAAATGAAAAGAAGGCGGTAGAAGACGAGATCAAAGAGTTTAAAAAACGGATTCCGGTTACTAAAATTCAGCTGATCGCCTCTAAGCGGAAACAGGAGGAAGCCGCTTTCCGGATCGCCCGGATCTATAAGCTGAGATTCAGGGATGATGAAAAGGCCAATGCAAGCTTCAGGAAGTTCCTGCAAGACTTCCCCAAATCGAGCTACGAACCGGAAGTTCTGTATTACCTGGCCCTGGCGGAAGAAAATCCTCTGGAGAGTACCTATGCGGCCCGGCTGGTAAAAGATTATCCCAATACATCTTTCGGGCGGCAGATACGGAAAGGTACCGTGACCATGACCCGCGACCGTGAAGTGCAGGCCCTGGAGCTTTACCGGAATGCCTACCGGCTGTACGATGAAGGAAAACTCACAGAAGCGGTAAAAGTGCTGGAGGATGGAATGAATGAATATGTGGGCAGCCAGGTGGAAGACAAAATGGCGCTTTTACGGATTTTCGCCCTGGGTAAAACAGGCTCCCGCGATGAATACTATATTGCATTAAGCGATTTTGTCCGTTCTTACCCTGCCTCAGACCTGCTGCCCAAGGCCAAAGAGATGTTGGCCGTATTAAATTAAGGGATCGGCCCGGAACTATTTTCGGAATTATGTATTCGGAACTCAGAACTATTAATATATGAATAAAGAAAGGAAAATACAGCGGGTATACTGGTGGCAGATCGGATTTCTGGTTTTCCAGATTTTTGCATTTTACTTTCTTACCGTGTATTTCTCCTGACCATGAAGCTTATTGATTGGATTCTCCTTGTATTAACATTCTCCAGTATTCTTCTGTACGGAATATATAAAAACCGTAAGGACAGGAATATCGACGGCTATCTCCTGGGGAATCGTTCTATGCCCTGGTACCATGTGGGCTTTTCCCTGATGGCCACGCAGGCTTCTGCTATCACTTTTTTATCGGCTCCCGGTGAAGGTTTCGCTAACGGGATGGCCTTTGTGCAGTTCTACCTGGGGCTTCCCCTGGCCATGATTGTGCTGAGCATCACTTTTGTGCCGATCTTTCATCGTCTGAAAGTATATACGGCCTATGAGTACCTGCAAACCCGCTTTGATAACCGGGTCAGGATTTTTACGGCTGTGCTTTTTTTATTAAGCCGCGGGCTGGCAACCGGGCTGGCCATCTATGCACCTGCCATTATTGTTTCCACCCTTTTTCACTGGGATCTGACCTACACCAATATTCTGCTGGGAGGTATTGTGCTGCTGTTTACCACTATCGGGGGCACAAAAGCCATTTCTCATACCCATTTTCAGCAGATGATGTTTATGACCGTAGCCCTGTTCATTGCATCCTTTTTCATCCTGTCTTTACTGCCGGATGACCTCAGCATTATCCGCGGACTCAAAATGGCGGGAAAAGCCGGGAAAATGAATGTTCTGAGCCTGAACCCGGAAGCGAAATACAATCTCTGGTCGGGACTGATCGGTGGTTTCTTCCTCCAGTTGTCGTATTTCGGTACGGATCAGTCGCAGGTAGGGCGCTTCCTGACAGGCCGCTCGGTTTCCGAAAGCCGCACAGGTCTCATGATGAACGGCTTTGTAAAGATCCCGATGCAGTTTTTTATTATCCTGATCGGGGTTTTTGTGTTTATTTTTTACCTGTTCAATGAAACCCCTGCTTTTCATAACCCGGTAGAAGTAAAAAAGCTGACCGAAAGTGCCTATGCGCAGGAATATTATGACCTGGAAGCCCGTAACAATGAGAATTCCCTGCTGAAAAAGCAGGCGGCACAGGGCCTGAACAGTGCACTGGCTGCCGGAAATACCCAGGAAGCCGACCGCCTGGCGGGAGAGCTGAACCATTACCTGGAACGGGAGACCGGTATCCGGGCCGAAGTGGCCGGCCTGATCAAAAAGAATGATCCGGGCGGGAATGACAAAGACATTAACTTTGTATTCCTGAGCTTCGTAATGAACAAGCTCCCTCACGGGTTCATCGGGATACTGATAGCGGTGATCATCTGCGCTTCCGTCGGGGCCATTGCCTCGGCTTTGTCGGCGCTTGCTGCCACATCGATCACCGATGTGATGAAGGTCACTAACCTGAAGTTTAAAAGTGAGGAAAAGGAACTGAAAATGACCAAAGCGTTAACAGTGCTGTGGGGAGTGCTCATCATCCTGGTAGCCATAGCGGTGCAGCGTACGGGCAGCAGCATGATCGAGCTGGTGAATATCATCGGCTCCTGGTTTTACGGGGTAATCCTGGGCGTTTTTATAATAGCATTTTATTTCAGGCGGATAGGTCCGGCAGCCGTGTTTTATGCGGCGGTAGCCGGACAACTGCTGGTTATTCTGATCTGGTATTTCTTTACGGAGAAGCAGAATATTCTGCCCTTTTTATGGCTGAACCCGATAGGCGTGATTTTGGTGATCGGCATAGCCTTTCTGTTGCAAAAACAGGTGAAATAAGCATTTTTTTGTAAGTTTAGGGAAAATAAGCCGGGTATGCCGGCCGGAAGAGATGAGTGACACAAAAAAAATTCTGATAATAGAAGATGATCTCCGGATTGCTCAGAATATCAGTAAGGGTCTGATGGAGAAAGGGTTTGAAACCGAGGTGGCGTATGACGGCAAGATCGGGGTAAGGCTCGCCTTGTCCAATTCCTTTGACCTCATCCTGCTGGATCTCAATCTGCCCGAGCTGAATGGCTATGAGGTATGCTCTGAAGTGAGGAAACGCAAACCGGCTATTCCCATTATTATGCTGACTGCACTGGGAGAAACCGAAGATAAAATTGAAGGATTTGACAGGGGAGCGGACGATTACCTTGTTAAGCCGTTTGATTTCAGGGAGCTCCTGGCCCGGATCAATGTTTTCATTAAACGGAATGCCGCAAGCGGTGAAGTACATGAAAACGTACTTCGGATCGCTAACCTGGAAATGGACCCGGAAGCCAAGACGGTCATGCGTGACGGACAGAAGATCGATCTGACGCCCAAGGAATTTTCGCTTCTTGAATACCTCATAAAAAATAAAGGGAAAGTGGTTTCCAAAGCCGACATCTCCAGTTCGCTGTGGGAACCCAATAACCAGCAGAGCTTAAATGTGGTGGAGGTTTATATTAATTTTCTCCGGAAAAAAATCGATAAGGACTTTGCACCGAAACTGATTCATACCAAAACCGGCATGGGTTATATTCTTGCGGAAGAATAATGAAGATCAGAACTAAAATAGCTTTTCAGTTCAGTTTGATCGTGGCATTGATCCTGGTGCTTTTTTCTGTGGCTCTCTATTTCCTGATCCGGAATTATACCAAGGTTGAATTTACCAATTATCTGAAAGACCGGGCGGAAACCACGGCCAAGCTGCTGATCAAAGAGGCCAATGTAGACAAACGTCTCCTGAAGATCGTGGATAAAAATACACTTTCTACCCTCTACGCTGCGGAAGTGCTGGTTTTCAATGAAAAAAATGAGATCGCCTATTCCAATACCGATGCAGAAACCATTAAATACAGTCCGGACCTCCTTGAACGGATCAGGGAGCAGGGCGAATACGTGGGTGAATACAAGGAGAAAAAAGTGGTAGGGCTGGTTATTCTCAATGAAACCAACAGCAAGATCTATCTCATTCTGGCCCAGGCTACAGACACCTATGGTGATGCCAAGCTGGAGAATATCCAGAACGCTATGACCTGGGGGCTGCTGATCGCCATTACCCTCACGGTCATCCTGAGCTTTGCTTTTGCCGGAGAATCTCTCAAGCCCATTGCCCGTATCAACCAGGAGGTGTCCAATATTTCCGGGCAGGACTTTAAAAAGAAAATCAGCACGGGAAATAACAAGGACGAGATCGCGCAGTTAGCAACCAACTTTAACCAGATGCTCTCACGGATAGAGCAGGCCTTTGAAATGCAGAAAAGCTTTGTAAGCAATGCGTCGCATGAGCTCCGTACACCTCTTGCCGCTATTAAGTCGGAGATCCAGGTGGCGCTGGAAAAAGACAGGGGCCCGGAAGAATACAAGGAAATCCTGCGGTCGCTCGACCAGGATAACCAGCGGATGATCCAGCTGATCAACGGTCTGCTTCAGCTGGCCCGGTCAGAACAGGGAGAATCCAACCTGATGCATAAGCCGGTAAGGGTAGATGAAGTGCTTTTTGAAGTACAGGAGGAAATACGGGGTCAGCAGCCTGATTACAACATATTTATTGATTTTGAGGAAATCGTGGAAGAAGATGAGCCGCTGACCGTTATGGGAAACCGGCCTTTGCTGAAAACCCTGTTCAACAACCTGTTTGAAAATGCCTGCAAGTATTCAGATAACCACACGGCTGAAGTAAAAATCAAATTTAACAAAGTCAATCTCATTATCAGTATCTCTGATACGGGCCACGGTATTTCCAAAGAAGACCAGGAGCGGGTATTCGAACCTTTTTACCGTACGGCCTCAGCGGCCAATTACAAGGGACACGGGATAGGGCTGTCTATCTGTAAACGCATTACCGATATCCATAAGGGCAAGATCGTGGTACGCAGCGAGGTGGGAGTAGGAAGCAGCTTTGTGGTGGTGCTACCGCATATTTCTTAATGCTGAATGATAAATTGCTAATGCATTAATTCAGCATTCATCATTTTAGCATTCACAATTTATCATTTACCATTCACCACTAAACAATTCTCCCGTCCTTCAGCTCTACCATCCTGTCTGACCGTTGTGCCAGGGCCAGGTTATGGGTCACAATCACAAAAGAGCATCCGTAGCTGTCGCGGAGTGTGAAGAAAAGTTCATGCAACTCTTCTGCATTCTGCGTATCGAGGTTACCGCTGGGCTCATCGGCAAAAACATAGCGCGGGTTGTTGATCAGGGCCCGGGCCACAGCCACACGCTGCTGCTCTCCGCCTGACATCTCGGAAGGAAGATGATCTGACCGGTGCGAGATATTCAGGATATTCATCAGTTCACGGGCGCGCGCACGCGTCTCCAGCTGATCCCGTTTTCCGATCCATGCCGGAAGGCAGATGTTCTCTTCTGCCGTCAGTTCTGCCATCAGGTTGTGAAACTGGAAAACAAACCCTGTTTTTTCATTACGTAAAACGGAAAGCGCTTTCGGATTCATACCGGTTAACTCTGTTTTATCCAAAAATACTTCTCCGGAATCAGCTTTGTCCAGTGTGCCGAGTATATGGAGTAAAGTGCTTTTCCCGGCTCCCGAACTTCCTACAATACTGACAATCTCTGCGGGATTTATACTAAGCGAAATTCCCTTCAGAACTTCCAGATTTCCATATTTTTTATGGATATTTCTTCCTTCAAGCATCCGTTTTTGTATGATATATTTTTAAATTTAACCGTATTTTTCTCCGAATTTGTTTTCAGACGGTTAATATTTTGCTAATTTGGCAAAAAATTAGAAAAGTTCAATTTTTAATTAGCTATTTATGAATATTCACGAGTACCAGGGTAAAGAAATTTTATCCAAATATGGGGTAAGAGTTCAGCGGGGTGTAGTGGCGTCAACGGTGGAAGAAGCTGAAAAAGCCTACCAGGAGATATCGGAACTGACCAATTCAAAATTTGCCGTAGTAAAATCCCAGATCCATGCCGGTGGCAGGGGAAAAGGAAAAATCAGGGGGACTGAACAGAGAGGTGTTCAGCTGGCCAAGTCGGCAGACGATGTCAAAACCATAGCCACCAACCTTTTAGGGAATACGCTTGTGACTATTCAGACCGGGGAAGAAGGAAAAGTAGTGAATAAGGTGCTGGTTGCCGAAGATGTTTACTATCCCGGTGATTCCGAGCCCAAAGAATTGTATGTTTCCATCCTTCTCGACAGAACCAAAGCCTGTAACGTGATCATGGCTTCTACAGAAGGAGGTATGGACATCGAAGAAGTGGCAGAACATACCCCTGAAAAGATCATCAAAGAGTGGATTGATCCGCGTGTGGGCTTCCAGGGCTTCCAGGCCAGAAACGTGGCTTACAAGCTGGGCCTGACCGGAAACGCCAACAAAGAGATGGTAAAATTCCTGACCTCACTGTACAAAGCCTACGATGAGACGGATTCTTCGATGTTTGAGATTAATCCGGTGCTGAAAACCTCGGATGATAAAATTCTGGCTGTAGATGCCAAAGTTAACCTCGATGATAACGCGCTGTTCCGTCACCCGGATCTGGCCGCGCTGAGAGATAAATCAGAAGAAGATCCGATGGAAGTAGAGGCCTCAGAAAGCGACCTGAACTATGTGAAGCTGGACGGAAACGTGGGTTGTATGGTGAACGGTGCAGGTCTGGCCATGGCTACCATGGATATTATTAAGTTATATGGCGGCGAGCCGGCCAACTTCCTGGATGTAGGCGGTGGCGCTAATGCTACCACAGTAGAGGCGGGCTTCCGTCTGATCCTGAAAGACCCGAATGTTAAAGCTATTTTTGTGAACATCTTCGGGGGTATCGTACGGTGTGACCGGGTGGCTAACGGTATTGTGGAAGCCTACAAAACCATCGGTGAGATCCCGGTGCCTATCGTAGTGCGGCTTCAGGGAACGAATGCCGAGGAAGGTGCAAAAATTATAAACGACTCCGGCCTGAAAGTATTTTCAGCCGTAAAATTGAAAGATGCTGCCGAGCTGGTACAAAAGGTACTGGCTTAAGATCAGACTATTCAACTCCTATTAATGAGGGTGCCTTCTTCGGGAGGCACTTTTTTTTTGAAAATTTTTGAAAAAATCCTTGACTCTTACCTAACGTCATAGTTTACATTTGTTGTGTTATCCAAAAAATATGATCATTCATTATTCGGTTAAAAAATTGGGAGGCCTGGCCGGAGTGACCGTACGAACACTGCATCTCTACGATCGTCTGGGGTTGCTTAAACCCGCTGTCCGTACCGCGGCCGGGTACCGGCTGTACGGGGAGAAAGAGCTGCTCCGGCTGCAACAGATCCTGTTTTATAAAGAGCTGGATATTCCTTTACAGGAGATCCGCCAAATCCTGGATCAGCCGGGTTTTGATACTATAACCGCTTTGAAGAGCCATAAAAGAGCACTCAAAGGGCGGGTTGAACGGATTATGAAGATGATGGAAACAGTAAATAAAACTATTTCTAATTTAAAAGAAGGAAAAATGTTAAAACATGAAGAATTGTATGAAGGCCTTCCCAAAGAGCAGATAGAGGCCTACCGAAAGGAAGCTATTGAAAAATGGGGGAAAGAAACAGTGGAAAAGTCAGAATTTCAGCTTAAGAACCTGGGCGGGACTGAGCTACACGAGCTGAAAGAAAATTTTATGACGGTAAACCGTCAATTGGAAGCTATGAAAGAGCAGGACCCGCAGTCATCCGGTGTTCAGGAACTGATGGCTGTACATTACGGATGTATCGCCCGTTTCTGGGGTACAAAACCTACGGGTGAAGCGTATAGCGGTTTGGGAGAACTGTATGTTCAGGATGAGCGGTATACCCTGAAGCAGGGTTCTCACGATCCGGTTTTTGCCGAATTCATGCGGAAGGCGATGGCTTTTTACGCGCTGAATATCTGACTTTTAGGTGAGGATGTCTCCTGTATTTCACCTGCTAAATGCAGGAGACAATTCCTTCTGGCTTTGTTTTCTAATGTAAAAGCTTTTCCCACGCGTCCCTGTCAAAATTAGTGGTAAAGTTATCGATCAGCCGAAGATGAACGGGCTTCGGTACGTATCGGAAGTTAATGGTGATGAACTGGGGTGCGGCTGCGTTTTGAGTTTTATCCGGGAGACAGGCCGGATTATACTGATAAAGGGGTACCGATTTTTCTTCGCCGTCATAAAATCTCCGGAAGGTAAACAGGGAAGAATATTCAGGCAGTTTTTGTTTCTGATTCTGATAGAAATCCTCATCAGGATTCACTATTGCCTGCCCGGCAAGCCATGGGGCACTGTTTTCTTTCAGCACCTGGTTTACTTTTGCTTTTTTTGCTTCTATAACTGCTTTCCAGTCACCTCCATATTTCTTTTGAATATTTTCTGGGGACACGGATTGAGTGGTTATAAGTATATAGAGCTTTTCTCTTTCATAATATTCCAGCAGGCTTTCCAGGTATTCTTTGCGGCTAACGGGTATCAAAAGCGGAATGTTGGCCTTTTTTATAAACCAGCAGCGATAAATGGGATTATAGGTATTTTTCGCGATTTTATTTTCGGGCGTATCCTGCCAGTAGCGGTCACCTGAATTGATGGCATCCACAAGTCCTTTGGTTTTTTCAGCGAGGTAATTCAACAGGTTTATTTTAGGGGCGGGTACTCCCGCCTTATAATTTTTTGGGTCGTGGTAAGCGTAATCACCCAGGTTATCAGGAAATGCATGGGTGAGGTGTGCAGCCAATGCATTTAACGGGAGGCTGTTAACATAGACCCTTAGCACGGTAGAGTACTCTCCGTTACGGGCTGTTTTTTTGTTGATGCACAGAAATTCGTGAAAAGCTACCTGAAAACGGTAATCCGCCAGTCGTTTCATGCCCGCATAGTGATATCCTTCCGTAGAATAATACCCTTCCCAGGTACCTCCCGTGAGGGCAAAGTGACTTCGGCTTTGCTGTTCCAGTTTTTCTATTTGTTCCAGCGATTGCCTGGCGGCGGTTTTATCGGCGGAGGTAGACATTTTCTCAAAATAGGCTGCCCGTACGGCGGGCCAGGGGTATTGCGCCGCAGTCAGATAAGTACCGGGCGCGCCGGCCAGTTCTTCTTTGGAATTGCAGGGGTCACCTTTCTTTATCCTGTCACCAGCGGTCTCCTGGGCTTTTACCGGACAACAGAAGGCAAGAAACAGGAGAAGAAGTGTAGTTTTCATGGGATATACTTTTATGTTTCCGACTCATGTATTTTTGATCAGTACCCTTTCAGATGGAATACTCCTTTAAGCGTATGTTCTTCGGGTTGCAGGCATTCGGCAGTGGAAACATAATAAATCTTGCAGGAAAATCCGCCCTCAAAATAATCATACCCGTTTTGGGTGGTCTTATGCAGGCTTAGTTCAACAGGTATGGGGATAGGGCTGTGAAAACATCCGGCGTTCGGGTTATTGGTTACGATGGCCGATTCGTTAATAAATTGGGGCAATACACGGTCTGTCGGGGTAAATGTGAGCGTAGTGTAGGGTGTACGGCTCTTATCCCGCTGGTATAGTTTGGTTCCTTCAAAAATCCTGTCATTATTGATATGCAGTTCAATGATGTTGGAATATTCGGGCCGGGTGTCGTATTGTCCCACAAGGTGCAGTTCATTGTCTCTTACCCGGAGAGAGACAGACCCCAGGCCCTGCTCAATGGGTTTAACACCGTTACCGGAAGGGATGTATTCTATTTTCTTTCCATCCAGGTAAAGGGTAAGAAAATGCTCATTTTCTACGATACGAACAGGGGTAATGATGCTCAGGGCACTGTTGCCCCCTTTTTTGTCTTTCGCCTGTATAGATACGGATACCGATACCTCGTCGGGTTCCGGGGCATGGTCAGGAGCCGTATAGGTGGCTGAGCTACCCGCGGTCTCCAGCCTGCCGCTATTGCCTGAGACCGGCGCTTTCAGGGCATCCAGTCTCCATTCTTTGAATTGCAGTTCACTGTATTTATTTAGCTTTACCAGGAGTTTTCCGGCCTCTGAGAGGTCAGGGATCGCTGCCAGATCTTCGTCATCCGGCGCATGAATGGGGATGAGAGGGGTCAGGTCTTCGTCAGTGCGTGCATAGAAACCGGTAACATTTAATTTCAGTGATTCTTTTACTTTGACCGTAGCTTTTTCCGGTGAAAGCCGAAGATCGATCAACCTTCCAACCGCCCAGTCACTGAAATGCAGGGTTTGTGCCGACACCGTCCCCGTGGTCTCGTCCGGCGTTGAGTTCCGGTCGCCCAGCCAGATACCGTTACTATACTGTGTAACGATCCACACAAATGGCGCGGGTAAATCTTTCCTGTATTTCATTGTGATCGTAACCGGTTTGCTGAAAATGTCTCCCTCAGGAGTCAGCCGGTAAGCATTTCCGGTTCCCAGGGGAGCCTGATTGGTGATGCTTTGAATGCCGATAGGAGTATTGACGCTAAGCGCCCCGGCAGGAATATCGATGCTGATCTGACCGTCAGGCGACTGTACCTGCCCGCCGGCGGGGCCTACCACACGGGTAAATACACTGCCCAGGGCGGCTCCCCTGGCAGTAACTGCCGGGGTAAGTTGGGAGAAATCAATTTCACGACCGCCATTAAGGGGTGAATCCTTTTCCTGGCAGGATAACAGGCCGAACAGAACCCATGCCGGTAACTTGTAGCGGAAAAAATGTCGGATACGATTCATGTCTTCAGGTATTTTTTAATTAGAAAGGGGAACAGATCAGGCCTGAAATTTCCCCTGGTTTTCGATGTAAAATTGAATGTATTCCATGTCACATGCAATCCCCGAGAAAATGGATATTTACGGCAGAAAAATATCCCCTGAAAAGGGGATTGATTATCAGGAGCGATTCACCGTAATTTGTATCGATATAGTGGTGCGGACATAAGAAGGTTCCGGATACAGGTTTTGGCATTTCCGTCACTGAACCCCGCGCCAGGTATTCTTTACTCATTACCCGACACTCATCTGTAATATGAAATACATGCTCCGGCTTCTGTTGATCTTTCTGTTTCCCGGCGTCTTTGCGCAGGAGAAAACCCTGCCCGGAGATACCGCAAAAGTAAACGGTATGATTGCTGCCGTACGCCGGATACAGCATACTGATCCGCGGAAGGCACATCAGTTGCTGGACGAAATTTTAAAAGCTTCTGAAGCCCTTAAGTACAAAAGAGGAATGGCCGCTTATTATGGCTTCAAAGCAGCGGCATATAGTAACCGGATGCAGCTGGACAGCGCAAAGCTCAGTAATGACAAAGCTTTGCATTATGCAAAAGAAGACCCGTCAGCGGCAGGAAAAAACCAGCTGGGGAGCTTGTATAATACCTATGGAGTGATCTACCAGCAAAGGCAACGGTATGATTCGGCAGCAGCCATGTACCTGAAAGCTGTAAAGCTGTATGACGAAACCGGAAACCGCATCCAGAAAGTATATGCCTACAGTAACCTGTCTGTGATATATTCGTTTATCAGCGATACCTTAAAGACAGACAGGTATGCGCGCCTGGCATTGAAGGAAGCAAAGATTGCCGGTGATACCGTACCCATTCTGAGAGCAACATTGATCATGCTGAATCATTTTACGCAGTATGCGCGCTACGACAGCATTCCCGGTTATGCCTTACCCGCCCTGAAAATGGCGGAAAGGGATGTAAGAAGCAGGGGAAATCTGCTGCATTTTATGGGGGAATATTATTTTAAAAATAAAAAAGACAACGCCAATGCTTATTCCTGCCTACAGCAGGCGCTGCAATTATTCCGTGAAGTAAATAGTCCCTACGATGAGGCGCTGGTGCTGTTTTCTTTAGGAAATATAAACCTTTCGGAAAAAGAATATGCCAGGGCTGCAGCGTATTTCAGTCAGGCCTTGAAGATTGAAAACGAGCTGGGATTATTGCAGCTGAAGACGGAAACCCTTAAATCATTATCGACGGCAGAAGCCAAAAGAGGGAACATTCTGAGAGCCTACACGCTGCTGAATGATTACGTGCTGCTGAATGATTCACTTTCTCAGAAAACGAATGAGGAGATGGTTCAGACACTGGAAACCCGGTACCAGCTTCAGAACAAAGAAGACACTATAGCCCTGCAGCAGGCCCAGATCCATCAGAAAAACCTGTTCAACTATATTTTAGCGGGGAGTGCCCTGGGGCTTGTTACCGTCTTGTTTCTCGTATACCGGAATTATACCCATCGTCAGAATCTCCAGCGGCAACGTATCGCAGAGCTGGAAACTGAAAAGCAACTGCTGGCTACCCGCTCGCTGCTGAAAGGGCAGGAGGATGAGCGCAGCCGCCTGGCAAAAGATCTGCATGACGGGCTTGGCGGGATGCTGAGTGGAGTAAAACTGCAATTAGGAGCTATGAAAGGAAATTTTATCTTAACGGA
Organism: Leadbetterella byssophila; assembly: GCA_040394735.1. Lineage (GTDB taxonomy): Bacteria > Bacteroidota > Bacteroidia > Cytophagales > Spirosomataceae > Leadbetterella > Leadbetterella byssophila_A. Next base: position 34,823 of record JBEBRR010000011.1, on the reverse strand, counting down.
AGAAAACGGCATACTCTTCAACAATGCCCTGCATAAGCTGGATGAGTCCATATCGGAAATGCGCCGGGTAGCCCATAATATGATGCCTGAGGCCTTAATAAAGCTGGGCTTACAGCAGGCCATGCAGGATTATTGTGATGGCATCAATGCCTCAAGAGCCCTCACCATAAATACGGAATTCCATGGCCTGGAGCAGCGTATGAACGCGGCTACCGAGGTGACGGTATACCGGATTGTGCAGGAGTTGGTGAATAATGTGGTGAAGCATGCTCAGGCCACCGTTGCCCTGGTACAGGTGATCCGGCAGGGAAAGTCGCTCAGTATCACAGTGGAAGATAACGGCAGCGGATTTGACGCTGAGACCCTGGAAGGGAAAAATACTGCCGGGCTGCAGAACATACGTACACGGGTAAACTACCTGCAGGGACGCATGGATGTAAAGTCAGAACCGGGTAAGGGTACTTCCGTATATGTAGAATGCACTGATAATGGATAGGATTAAAGTACTGGTAGTAGATGATCACCCGATGGTGCTGGAAGGCATGCAGACTATGCTTTCGCAGATCGATTTTGTAACCGTTTCCGGCCAGGCCGGGAATGCCTACCAGGCCATGGAAATGATCAAAGAGCATTCGCCGGATATTGTCATTACGGATATCAGCATGCCTGAGATCAGCGGGATAGAGCTGAGTGCAAAAATCCGGAAAGAATACCCTGCCGTGAAAGTAATAGCCATGAGCACGTTTAATGAGCGTAGCTATATATCTCAGATGGTACAAAACGGGGCTCTGGGGTATATTCTTAAAAGTGCCTCCCGAGAAGAGATAGAAGAAGCCCTGCTTACGGTCTACAAAAACAGGCTTTATATGAGTGTTGAGGTAGAGTTGAGCAGGCAGGAAATAAATAAGATCCCTTTGCTGACCAGCCGGGAAAAAGAAGTGCTTTCGCTTATTGCGGAAGGCTTTACCAATACGCAGATTGCCGATAAGCTGTTTGTAAGCGCCTATACCGTTGACAGCCACCGGAAAAACCTGCTTACAAAATTTGAAGTAGGCAATACGGCCGGCCTCATAAAGCTGGCGGCGCGGTACGGGTTGATCTGATCACAGAAGGCCTGGCCGATCTTGATATTTCCTTTTTAGAGCATAAACGGGGTATTATTTTGTAAAAAATAATAAAGGCTGCGGGATCAAAAAATACCGCCGCCTGGTGGGGTTATCAGAAAATGTTCGTATTTTTAATGAGGCTTTAACCCGATAAATATGAGATATCTTTTCCTGTTTCTGGTAACCATCGGACTGTATTCCTGCAGCACATCCCATCAAGTATTAACGTATAATATTTTTCATGGTGAGAATCCTTATAATAAAGGCAATAGCAATCTTGCCGATGTCTCTTCCGTAATTAAAGATCTGGATCCCGATGTGGTTTTTTTGCAGGAAGTAGACAGCATGACCAACCGGACCAAAGCATTTAACGGGGACAGGAAGATAGATGTGGCTGTTGAGCTTGGAAACCTGAGCGGCCGTACAGGGTATTTCGCCAAAGCCATTGATTACAGTGACGGAGGGTACGGGGAAGGAATGCTCATCCGTCAGCCTGCTGATATTATCCGGATGTCGCTGCCTTTCCCGCAGGGCGGAGAAGGCCGGGCTATGATTGCCGTAAAAGATAAGGGCAATCTTATCCTTGCAGGAACCCATCTTTGTCACCAGTACAAAACCAACCGGCTGGCCCAGGTAGAGGCCATTATCAGTTATTATCAGAAAACCGGCCTTCCCATGATTATCGCAGGTGATTTTAACTTCAGGCCGGAAAGTGAAGAATACAAACGCATCACCGAACATTTCCATGATGCTGCCGTACTTGGCAATAATGTGCAGTTTACCTTTGATGCCGACAAGCCTAAAGGAAGGATCGACTACATTTTCCTGTCCAGAAACCGCAGCTGGAAAATAAAAGAGGTCCGTACGGTTCAGTCACTGGCTTCTGACCACCTGCCTTTGTATGCGAAGGTGAAGATGGGCAAATAATGAGCAAATCAGATATCAGGACTATCTCTTCGTGAATACGCTTTTAAAAACATACTATATTATCTTTTTGCTTGCTTTTTTGGCGGTATCTTTTCAGAAACTTTGTTCTGAATATGAGGAGTTTCAGGACCGAAAGAAAAAGTATTGTAAGAATGTAAAAATTTTACTTTCGGCTGATAGGAATGTTCCGGACAGAACAATTGATTATCAGCTTCAGGGAGACTCTTTATATCACTTCCTGGAAAAATATATGATCACGGATTCGTGCTCCAGAAATTACTTTTCAATTCCGTTTGATTTTGAAAAGAATAAAATAATGGAGTCGGCTGGAGTACGGTTAGCAGTATTTATAAAGAGAGAATGTCCGGACCCTAATATAATGCACTGTATATTTATATCGCAGGAGGTTCGGTTTTATTCAGAAAAGGGTATGGTAACATTAGGCTTAGATGAACCTATCGATCCTGACTCAATCGGAGATCATATAAGGGAAGTCCGTAAAATAAAGCACAAATTTGCGGGTGAAGATATTTTTCATACTTCTGTTGTGATGGATAATAACCGCATAGAAAAATCATCTCTGGAAGTGATCATCCCGGCTTTTACGGACGTGTATTTGGAATTTATGAACAAAAGATCCCTGGAACTATATTCAAAGGACCTTTGTAATCTTGATCATAAGCAGTTGGCGTTCTTAAAGAAAAAATATCCTTTGGATATGGAGATATTGCCTGGCCGGTTTTATTACCTGCAGGCTCCGTCTCAATAATAAATTGGAAGCTTTCATATTTACTTCCTTGCCTGCACCTCCTGTCCGTTACGGATCTCTTCCGAGGCATATTTAATCAATACATCTGACGGACTCACAGGGCCGGTCACCAGCACCACAGAATCGTTGGAAATGCCGGTAGATACCGGAACCCAGACGGCTTTGCCGTTTTCTACCTTGATCACATACACGCCGGTGGTGGAATTCAGAATAGCGGTGTAGGGCACTGAAAGGGTTTGTTTGCTGCCGCTTAAAGGCAGGGTCACGTTAGTTACCATGCCGGGAAGTAATTTTTTACTTCCGTTTTCCACATCGATCTCTACTCTTTGCGAACGAAGGCGCGTGTCCAGCGCCCCCGCATTCCGGGAGATCCGGCCACTGAAAGTTTCACCGGGAAGCGAGTGAACGTGGAAGGTGATCACCTGCGATTTATCCAGTATCCCGGTATAGGTCTCCGGAAGGTTGACCACCAGGCGCAGCTTATTCTGCTGCACCAGGCTGAAAAGAGGAGCTTCCGAGCCTTTGCCGCTGGGGCCTACATAGGCGCCGGGACTTACATTGCGGGCCGTGATGTTTCCGCTGAAGGGTGCTCTGATCTCCAGGTAATCCTGCATATCCGATACTTCCCGATAAGCGGCTTTGGCGGCTTCCAGCTGGGCCAGGTCGGCCTGTTGTTTCGCGCGGGCAATATCGAGGTCATTGGTGGCAATGGTACCCGGGGTTTTGCTGGTTTCTGCCAGCCGTACGTACGTGGCGCTGCTGGCCACGTAGAGGGCTTCCTGGGCCTTCAGCCGGGAAGCGGCGGCGCTGATCTGAGCTTTCATTTCAGGCGCTTCCAGCACCGCAAGAAGCTGGCCCTGGGTCACATTGCTTCCTACATCTACCAGGACCTTCTGCACAAACCCGGTAACTTTGGCGTACAGGTCTACCTGCTGAAAAGCCTGCAGCTCGCCCGGAATATTTACCGAAGTGGCAAAACCGCCGCTTTCCGGCCGAACAACCTCGGTGCCTGCCGGAACTTCCGGTTCCTCGCCTGCTTTTTCTTCTGTTTTCCTGCAGCTTAACGTCACTGCCATTGCAGCGGCTATGATCAATATCTTATTCATGAATGGGTTGGTTTAGCAATAAAATGGATACTTTCTTCATCTTCCGGATCCAGGGATACGCTCCGGGTTCCCGTTTTTTCCTGTCCCCAGGCAAAAGCCAGCGGTAAAATAAACAGGGCGGCAAACGTGGAGGTGATCAGTCCGCCAACCACCGCGCGTCCCAGTGGTGAAACCTGTCCGCCGGCCTCGCCATGCCCCAGAGCCATGGGAATCATCCCCACCACCATGGCCATGGCGGTCATCACAATGGGCCGGATCCGCAGGGCTGCCGCCTCGGTGGCTGACAACAGTGCATTCCCATTATGCTTACGGAGCTGTTCAGCGTTCGTGATCAGCAGTACGGCATTGGATATGGAAACACCCACTGACATAATAATGCCCATATACGACTGAAGATTCAGGGTAGAGCCGCAAAGGATCAGAAGGGAGAGGGAGCCGAGTAATACGGCCGGAACAGTCACCAGCACGATAAGTGAAACCTTAAACGACTGAAAATTGGCCGCCAGCATCAGGCAGATTACAATCACCGCGATAAGCAGGCTCACCTGCAGGCTGCTCAGGGTTTCTTCCAGCGTCTGGCTCAGACCTATCAGCTCTACCTTTAAGCCCCGGGGCAGCTCACCCAGGCGTCTGATCACCTTTTGTACCTCCGCTGAAGCGGTTCCCAGGTCTGTATTGTTGAGGTTGGCGGTGACAGTGATCATCGGCATGGCTCCGAGATTATCTATTTCCCCATATGTAAAACTGTCTGTAATGGTAGCCACATCGCCGAGGTTAGGCCGGTTAGAACCTTTTTTCAGCGGTATTGCCGCTATCTCAGCCTTGCTGTTCATCAGGTTCTCCGGAATCTGCACCTGCACCCCATAGCTGTACCCGGCGCTGACGTCGGTCCACAGGTTTTTCTCCGTGTAGCGCGAAGAAGACAGCGCCGCCGTAAGTGACCGGGATATCTCGTTGATATCAAGTCCCAGCTGGGCAGCCCGTACCCGGTCTATCTGTATATTCAGGGAAGGGTACCGGATCGACTGACCGATCTGAACATCCCGCAGCAGGGAAATCTTTTTCAGCTCCCTTTCGGTTTTTTTGGCAAACTCCTCATTCACGGCTTTATTTCTGCCCGAGAATCGTACTTCGATAGGGGTTGGAGACCCCTGGCTGAGAATTTTCTCCGTCAGCTCTATAGGCTCGAAAGATAACCTCATCTGCGGGTTAATCGAGCGGGCTTTTTCCCGTATCCGGTCTTTCAGGTCATCCAGATCGGTGGTGTAACCGGCATCAAGAGCCACCTGGATAACAGCTTCATGAGAGCCGGCCATGAAGAGATAAATAGGGCTTACGGAAAATAGCTGGGGGTGAGAACCTACGTAGGCCGATGTGATGCTGATATTTTTTCCGCCCACAATCTCCTTGATGCCGTCCAGCAGCCGGATCGTCTCCAGCTCCGTATGTTCGATCCGCGTGCCGTCAGGGATTCTCAGCCTGACCTGGAACTGGCTGCCATTGACCTGCGGAAGCACATCACGGCCTATGCTGCTGAGGAGCAAAACAACCGCTCCCACCGATAAAACGATATATCCGCCTACTACCACCTTCCGGTAGGGCATGATCCGGTGGATGAATTTCAGGTAACGGAACCGGAGACGTTCGAAAAGACTGATCTTCCCATCCCGGTTGCTGTCTTCGTTTCTGACCAGGACCTCTTTTTGCAACCAGGCGCTTTCATCCGTATCAATACCGGAGGCCTCGAGCTCTTCTTCCGGCGACAGAATATGCCCGTCCTGTGCACGGTGGGATTTCACTTTCATGATCCAGTTGGCCATCACCGGCACAAATGTCTGGGAAAGAAAATAAGAGATGACCATGCTGAACCCGATAGCCAGGGCAAGAGGGAGAAAAAGCGAACCCGGTATGCCTCCCATGGTAAAAGCAGGGGCAAAAACCGCCAGGATACAGAACAGGATAAGCAATTTTGGGAAAGCGATCTCCTTACAGGCATCCCAGATGGCCAGCGCCTTGGGTTTCCCCATGTCGAAATGCTGGTGAATATTTTCAATGGTGACGGTACTCTCATCCACCAGGATACCGATAGCCAGGGCCAGTCCGCTCAGGGTCATGATATTGATGGTCTGGTCAAAAAGATTCAGAAATAGTACGGCAGAGATAATAGAAGTAGGAATGGTCAGGATCACGATGAGTGCTCCCCGGAGGTCACCGAGGAAAAGCACCACCATAAGCCCGGTCAGCAGGGCGCCGATGATCCCCTCGGTCATAAGGCTTTTTACCGCATTAATAACATATTTTGACTGGTCAAACTCATAGGTCAGTTTAACGTCTTCCGGGAGATTGGACTGTATGCCCGGCATGGCCTTCTTCAGGTTCTGTACTACTTCCCAGGTGGAAGCATCGGCACTTTTGGCTATGCTAAGGTAGACCGACCTCCGGCCGTTCACCAGGGCGTAACCGGCGGTCATATCCGCGCCGTCACTTACCGTAGCCACATCGCGCAGGTATAAATTCTGCACGGCACCTTTGAAAAGAGGGATATTCTCAAAATCTTTTACATCCCGGATCATCGTATTGGTAGGAGTGATATAGTGGGTGTCTCCGATACGGATATTCCCTGAAGGAGCGGTCTGGTTATTCAGTCGCAGGGCTTCTACCAGCTGATCAGGCGTAAGGTTATAATTTCGCATCAGTTGCGGGTTGGCATTGATAACGATGGTTCGTATGTTTCCGCCAAAAGGAGGCGAGGAGACAATTCCCGGAATAGAAGTAAAAGTAGACCGGACGTACACATTGGCCAGATCCAGGAGCTCGTTATTCGTTCTTTTATCGCTGCTGAGCACCAGCTGGCCTACCGGAAGGGTGGAAGCGTCAAAGCGGATAATAAAGGGCGGATTCGAGCCCGGAGGAAAGGTAGCCTGGATACGCGTCGAGACGGAATTCAGCTCGGCGGCGGCCTGGGCCATATTGGTACCGGGGTAAAAGTTAATCTTCATCAGGGTCAGTCCCTGTATATTTTTGGTTTCGATGGTTTTGATGCCGTTTACATACAAAAAGATATTGATGTATTGTTTGGCAAAAAAAGACTCCATCTGTTGCGGAGAATAACCCCCGAAAGGGTGTGCCACATAAATAACGGGAAGATCAAGTTGGGGGAAGATATCCACCTTTATGGTTTGTACCGCACGTATTCCAAAGAAGAATAGCCCTGCTACGATCACCAGAATGGTGATAGGCTTTCTGAGTGCGAATCGTATTAAATTCATCGGGTTACAAATTATTTTCGATTAAACGGAAGTCACCGCTGGCCGCTGCCTGTAACAGAAGAGCGTTCCAGATCTGGCTGATGGCAATATCACGGTCAGTCTCTGCCCGTATTAGTGCATACAAAGCCTGGGAAACGGCTACCTGATCAGTTAAGCCGTTTTTATACAGGGTGGATTTCTGCAGGTAGGCATCCCGTGCAGCCTGCAGCTGAACCGGTACCTGTTCGTAAGCGGTGAGTGCATTTTCCCATTTGTTACGCGCTGTCTTAAGCTGTGTCTGCAGCCGCTGGTTTACCATCTCATATTCGCTGTGAAGTGCTTTTCCGCTGAGTTCCAGTGCCTCTGCCTGTTTCTTTAAGCGGTAGGTCTGGGTGAAATTCCAATTTACTCCCAGTCCCAGGAGATAATTTACCCGGGTAGGGTTGATACCGGTAAAATAACGGGCGGTAAAGTCGTTCTGATCCTGGGCGTAGCCGCTTCCGAAGCCTGAAGCGCGGGTTTGAGCGATTCCCACCAGTGAAACGGCAGGAAAATACTGGGTTTTTAGCAAGGCGGTCTGGCCTTCGTTCAGCCTGATAAAGCTTTTGTATAACTGAAGCTCAGGATGCCGGCCCGGATCGGGCTCTGTGCCGGAAGAAACCGGAACCCGGGTCAGTAACGAAATGTCAGGCAGGTATTCTCCCGGTTCAGCGCCCATCAGCTCAACCAGCTGGTTTTGTTTCTCCTGTTCCTGGTCAAGGGCGCGGGTGTAGGCTATAGAAGCATTGGCATGATCCGCTTTTGCCATCGAAAGATCGGCTCCCGGCACCAGCCCGTTCAGGGCTTTTACTTCAGCTACCCGCTGTAACGTATCGGCACGACGCACGTTGCGGTCCATCGACAGTGTAAGCAGGTGGGCAGTTACCCAGTTGATATACGCCGAAGTTACCTTTATTTTATGCCGGAAGATCTCCTGGTTAAGGTCTTCCTCGTCTTTTAAGGCAGTTTGTTCGGCCACTTTTATGCGTTGCTTATTTCTTCCGAAGGTCACAATATCCCAGTTAATATTGGTCAGGTACATAGCCCCGAAAGCCGCGTTCCAGTTTTGTTCCGGTAAAGGAAGGCCCGAGGAGGCGGTACCCAGTCCGCCAAAACCGTATAAGGGTCCGTTCTGGCCGTTAACGGTACCGAAGTCCTGCTGCAGACCCAGGTTAAGATTGGGGAGGTTGGTTCTCCGGGCATATTCAATAAGTAACCCGGAGGCCTGCCTGTTGTATTGCTTTGCCCGTATCCCGCCGTAATTTTCAATGGATATTTCCAACGCCCGGGGCAGGGTCAGCTTTTGTTGTGAGAAGGCGGAAGCAGGAAGGGCCAGCACCGCTAACAGCAATTGAAAGAGTTTCATAAGGTACAGAGGAGGGACCCTCCCCTTTACCGGCAGGGTATTTACAGCTGTAAAATTACGAAAGGTGGAAGGAAACAGGCTTATATATATTACGGCTTTTATTACCAATATCACTGAAGTGCCGGTCTTTGGGTACATAGTAAAGGGTCTCTGTGTTCCGAAATCTAAGCAATAAAATACTACGGGAGGGTATCAATAGAGTTGGCCTCCCGATAGAACGGGGAAACCGGCGTATCTGGCGACAAAAGAAGGAAATCCGTCAAAAAATGAAAATTGGACATTGGTAATAATATATGGTTCAGAGCCGGGAATCAGTTCAATGCGCTCTTGATAAAGTTAAAATTAACTTTATCAGCACTTCGTTCAAAGTTTTAATGCCTCTGATGCTTAAACCGGATTTGGAATTTATTTTTGCAGCCAGATAAGTTTTTGTATGACATTTGAGGAAATTGTCCGGTACCGGCGGTCCGTCCGGATATATGATCCGGAAAAACCGGTAGACACCGCAAAAATAAGGCATTGCCTGGAGCTGGCTTCGCTGGCACCGAACAGCAGTAACATGCAGCTGTGGGAGTTTTATCATATAACCACACCCGGCACTCTTCAGGCTGTTTCCAGAGCCTGCCTCGACCAGACCTCTACCGGAACGGCAAAGGAAATAGTGGTGTTTGTTACCCGGCAGGACCTCTACAGGGAAAGAAGCCGGGCCATGCTGGACTATGAGCTGGAAGCCATCATAAAATTTTCCCCTGAAGAAAGAAAAGCGGCACGGATAAAAAACCGGAAACGCTATTACGGCTTCCTGATGCCTTTTATTTATGCCCGTTTTTTGGGGTTGCTGGGGCTGGTACGGAAATCAATGGTGGTGATAGCCGGTCTTTTCAGGCCTGTTACCCGGCAGATGACCGAATGCGAAATGAAGGCCGTGGTGCACAAATCCTGTGCGCTGGCGGCACAGACTTTCATGCTGGCAATGGCCGCAGAAGGCTATGACACCTGCCCGCTGGAGGGCTTTGACAGCCGCCTGATGAAAAAAATACTGAAGCTGCCTGCCGGTGCAGAGATCAACATGGTAATTCCCTGCGGTATCCGGAAGCCGGAAGGGGTGCGCGATGTGCAGATCCGGGTTCCTTTTGACGAAATATACTACTCTCTGTGAACCCGGTATCTCGAAAAACGGGAATGATCCGCCGGGCTCATCGGTTTATTCACGCTGGTGGCAGCTTTTCATATACTGATATTAACGGGCATTATACCTTTTCTACCGCCTGGAGAATAGCTTCAGTCAAAAGAAGAGATGTTCCGGTTCGGAACGGTTTCAATTATATAAACCGCCGGTAAAACTATGGATAGCTTGCTTCAGGAAGATATCTGCCTGAATTTAACCCATTTCGATTTACTCTTTCCTGAAGCAATTACACTCTCCACAAAGAGCATTCCCCGGATTCCGTCGTCTATGCCCGGGAAGTCCAGCTCAATTTCCGTGGGCTCTTCGCCGTTCATCCGTTTACGTACGGTACGGGCGAAATTCCTGTAAATATTGGCAAAAGCCTCGAGGTATCCTTCGGGATGGCCATTAGGTAAACGGGTATTGGCCCTGGCAAAAGGGGAGAGGTCTCCTACATTCGGCCGGTAAAGATGATGAAATGTCTGCGACTTATGGGCCAGCGTATTCGGTTCTTCCTGGCGCCAGTCGAGGCCGCCCAGTTCTCCGTATATCCGGATCCGCAGGGCATTTTCTTCCCCGTTGGCGATCTGGCTGCAATAAAGAATGCCCTTAGCGCCATTATCAAACCGGAGCAGCACGTTGGCGTCATCATCCAGCAGGCGGCCTTCCACAAAGGTGGAGATATCCGCACAAAGCCCGGTAATCTTCAGTCCCGTGATGTATTCGGCCAGATTCTCTGCATGGGTACCTATATCTCCCACAGCACCGGCAATTCCTGACCGTTTCGGGTCGGTGCGCCATTCAGCCTGTTTATAGCCCCGTTTTTCTTCCAGGAAAGCCAGCCAGCCTTGGGGGTACTCTACCACTACCTTGCGTATTTTACCCAGAGCCCCGCTCTGAACCAGGTGGCGGGCCTGTTTGATCATGGGATAACCGGTATAATTATGGGTCAGGGCAAAGGTCAGTCCGGTCTGTTCAATGATATCTTTCAGCTTACGGGCTTCGGCCAGGGTGAAGGTGACCGGCTTATCGCAGATCACATGAAAGCCGTTCTCAAGGGCCATTTTAGCCGGACCGAAATGCATATGGTTAGGTGTTACTATCGAAACTGCATCCATTTTATCTTTTCTGCGCAACTCCTGCCGGATCATTTCCCTGTAATCCCCGTAGCAGCGTTCTTCCGGCAGCATAAGATCCCTGCCTGATGCCTTTGATTTCTCAGGGGTAGAGCTGAAAGCGCCGCAAACCAGCTCAATTTCCCCGTCAATAGCGGCAGCGGTACGATGCACCGCACCTATAAAGGCACCCTGCCCGCCACCTACCATTCCCATTCTGATCTTTCTGTTCATAGATGAAGCTTAAACCTGCTTGGTATTATTTAAGGTAATAGTTAAAAGTGAAAGCGAAGGAACATTCTTTTATAATTAAAATACGGATATTCCATTACTTTTAGTTTTTCACCGCAGCGGCGGACCGTTTTTAGTTTTTAACTTTCATTTACTTTTCCGGTAAATGAATCTCCGCAATCATACATCGCGCCGAGCCGCCGCCTACGCTTTCAATATAACCCAGGTCGGTATGAAGTATTTCTGCAAAATAATCCATGGTGTCAATCTGTTCGCGGGTAAGTGACTCGTAAGCACGGTCAGACATCACCAGGAAGTTCTTGTCCTTTTTATTTTTCACCAGCAGCATATTTCCGGCAAAGGCACTCATCTGATTCATGGTAATTTCCATGATGGTTTTGCCTGAATTTTCGAGTTTCTGCCTTACCATCAGCCTCTGGTCGGGGTCAGTAATTGCCTCCAGGCAGATCACACAGAAGGTATCACCCATACACATTACCACATTGGTGTGGTAAACCGGTACTCCTTCCTTATCAAACGCCTCAAAAGTAACCAGTTCATAATCAATTACCTTTTGCCATGCCCTGAGCACTTCCGGGTGGGTTCTTGACGACAGGCAGGCATACGCGATCCGGTTGATCCGGTCCAGTACGATGCTGCCCGTCCCTTCCAGGTATTTCCCGTCTTTCTCAAAGTGGGTCAGATCCAGCAAAATATGAAAATCGTAGTACTTTTTCAGGAAATCCAGCACATCCTGCCGCCTTTCCGCTCTCCGGTTGGGGGCTTCCAGCGGGTAGATCATTACTTTACCCGAATGGTGGGTCGAAAACCAGTTATTGGGAAATATACTATCCGGCGTATAGGGCTCGGCAGTATCATCAAAAACATGAACATTAATATCACGGAGCCGCAACTGGGCCACCAGTTCGTCAAAACATTCCTGGGCTGAGCTATTCAGCGTTTCCTGGTTTATATCCTTTTGTTTCTGAAAAGTATTGGTGGATGCCGTTTCCTGGTTAAATGCGAAATTCACCGGCCTAATCATCAGTAAATTAGATGTTACTTGCTCTTGCATAGGCGTAGAAGTTTAAGGTTTCATGCCCAATATTAATTATTTTTTTCGAAAATATCCTTTCTTTTCAGGGGTAAACTCATGCAATGCGATCCGCCCCTTGCACGTGAAAGCTCGGCTGAAGGAAGCAGGATGATCGTATCCTTTAAGTCTTCCGCTCTGACCTGGCCGCTCTCCAGCCGGGCAAGAAGTTCACTGGCATGAATCAGGGAAAATCCCTGCTCCCTGAAAGCTTCATCCGTTTTGTCATTCCGGTCGTAGGCGAGCGCTACTCCCTCCTGAAGCACCAGGAGATTGCAGGAGTCGGTCCATTGCTCCCGTTCTCCGAACGGAAATACGTCATTTCCCGAATAAACAAACCTGACAGGCCCCGTACACTTCAGATCTTTCACCGATATGCCGGTCAGCAGATCTTCCAGATTGTCCACGTCCTCTACATGCACGCCCTCAGGGCGGTTAATAAAAGTTTTAATAATGACTTTTTCGGCGCTGTCTACAGGGCCCAGCGCCTCCCAGGCTTTCTGGTTGGGCTGGTCAATGGTTTTCTGAACCATTGAGCGTAATAAAACCCAGACATTTTTTTTGATCTGGGTAAATACCGTATCAATGTGCATGTAATCGCGCTTGCTCGGAATTTTTACGATTGAAACCTTTTCCACCACCTTCTTTTCAAAAAGCTTGTTCATGGTTTGCCTGGCGGCATCCAGCGTGGTTCGTTCCGAAATGCCGATCAGCAGGTGATTCGGAGCTACCATCATTACATCGCCCCCTTCGAGGGTATCCCAGCGCTGGGTCTTGTCTTCCGGCAGCAGAAAATGCTCTTCATCTTCTTCTATTTCGATGATCTTATCGGTATAATCCCGGAAAAGGGGGTGATTGAAAAAGATATATTTGGCGATCAGGGACTCGCGCGTACGGGCCGACTTGGCCGGTTGGGTCAGTATAATGTGGTCATTAACCACCACGCCCAGATCCCGCGTAAAGATAAGGTTCGGAACGGGAGGGAAAAACATTTCCCCTTCATCCGTCATCCCCGTGATCAGTATTTTGGATAATTCGCGGTTCGGATACTTCAGAAAATGCTTCATCTCCAGGTAGGAGCACTCTTCAATGGCTGAAATAGCAGCCACCAGCGGCACCTTTACCTCCGGGTTTTCCAGCACCTCAAAAAGAAGCCTTTCGATGTCGATCACCTTGTCCGAATCAAAATAATTTTCGGAATTGGGCTTGAAAAATTCCCGGTGCATATCACCGGCTGCATTATACCAGCGGATGGCTTCAGGATCAAGAAAATGAAGGAGAAGCTTAACGTAGAGATCGTATTCCTTTTTACGCATGGTTTCCAGGTGGATGATATCTTCAAACAGCCAGTCCTGCGCTTTAGACGGAACCACCTTTCCCAGGCCGCTGTCAGGGCTGTGGATGATCAGTCTTTCCAGGGGAGAAACTTCCGAGTTAACAAAAATGGATTCATTCATAGTGTGATGTTTCATATAGTGCAATTTGGCTTTTCGTTTTGATAAAGTCAACTTTTCGGCCTGTAAAGAAGCGATTAAATTTTCATTACACGCTTTCCTGTAAGGGGGGCACAGGCCTTTGAAAATCCGCAAAACAGGGTTAATCCGGTAAAAAAGCGAAATAATTATAAATATGTATAATTCACAAAATATCTAAGTAATCAGCATTTGCAATTATATTCCGCACGGCATTCCGTATCCCCTGTTTTTCACGTATTTTTGCACAGCATCAAGCATTCTTATAAATGGACAATTCGACTCTGCTGAACCTGGCAGGCACATTTGGGACTCCGTTATACGTATACGACGGGGATAAAATTGAAGAAAAGATCAATATCCTGCGGGAAGCATTTCCTGCGGTACGCATGAAAATAAAATATGCCTGCAAAGCCAACACCAATATCTCCGTACTTTCTCTGATGAGAACACTGGGCGTGGAGGTAGATGTGGTTTCCCCGCAGGAAATGCACCTGGCTCTGAAAGCCGGGTTTAAGCCTGAACAGATTACTTTTACTTCCAGCGGGGTAGGGTTTGAGGAGATTGAGGAATGTGTGAATCACGGGGTGCTGGTAAATGTCGATAACCTTTCGGCGCTGGAGAAATTCGGTCAGAAATATGGAAGCTCCAGGCCACTCTTTATTCGCATACGCCCCAATGTGGAAGGAGGAGGGAACCTGAAAATCTCTACCGGCCACGGTAACTCCAAATTCGGAATTCCTGTAGAGCAGAAGGCGGAGATCCTAAAGCTGGTCAACCGGTATAATCTGAATATAACGGGACTGCATCAGCATACCGGCTCCGATATTAAAGACGGAAGCACGTTTATCCGGGCGGCAGAAGTGATGTTTGAGCTGGCCATGAGCTTTGGTAACCTGCAGTACCTCGACTTTGGCGGAGGCTTTAAGGTGGCATACAGGGAAGGAGATGCCGTAACCGATATGAAAGATCTGGGAGAAAAACTCTCGGCGAAGTTTACGGACTTCTGCAAAGCCTATGGCCGGGAGCTGGAACTCTGGTTCGAGCCCGGGAAGTTCCTGGTGAGCGAGTCGGGCCTTCTGCTGGCGCAGGTTAACGTGGTAAAGAACAACCCCAATGGCGACTTGCTGGGCCTGAATACAGGGCTTAACCACCTGATCCGGCCTATGATGTACGACGCCTGGCACGAGGTGGTGAATATTTCCAGAGCGGGTGCCCCGCCCCAAAAAAAATACAATGTGGTTGGATATATGTGCGAAACTGACGATATTGCTAAAGACAGGGATCTCCCGGAAACGTCGGAAGGAGACCTTCTGGCGATCCGGAATGCCGGGGCTTACGGGTTCACCATGGCCTCCAATTACAACAGCCGTTTCCGGCCTGCAGAAGTGCTGGTTTACCGCGGAAAAGAACATTTGGTGCGCAAAAGGGAAACGATGGAGGATATCCTGAAAAACCAGATTCTGATAATACCATGAATGATTTTAAGCGCTCGCAGAAAGCCGATGGCTTTGTTGCCCCTGATTTTTACGGGCTGGATGACCTGTTGTCTGAAGAGCATCTTCTTATCCGCGCTTCCGTACGCGACTTTTGCAAAAAGGAGATTTCACCCATTATTGAAGATGCAGCTCAACAGGCCAGATTTCCTCGCTTTCTCGTAAAGAAAATAGGAGAAATGGGATTATTTGGTCCTGTTATACCGGAATCGTACGGGGGGATGGGCGCTGATTATATCACTTATGGCCTCATGATGCAGGAACTGGAACGGGTAGACTCCGGTATCCGTTCTACCGCATCGGTCCAGGGTTCACTGGTCATGTTTCCCATATTTGAATACGGTTCCGGGGAACAGCGCCGGAAATACCTGCCGCGACTGGCTTCCGGCGAACTGCTGGGCAGCTTCGGGCTTACCGAGCCCGACTTTGGCTCCAATCCTGCAGGAATGCGCTGTCATTTCCGGGAGGAAGGAGATCATCTTGTGCTGAATGGTTCAAAAACCTGGATTTCCAATGCCCCTTATTGCGACCTGGCGGTGGTTTGGGCAAAAAATGAGGCGGGAAGGATCAAAGGGCTCATCGTGGAAAGAGGAATGGAGGGATTCAGTACACCGGAAATCAGTAATAAATGGTCGCTGAGAGCCAGCGCTACCGGCGAGCTGGTGTTTGATAATGTAAAAGTGCCCAAGGACAACCTTCTGCCCGGCGCTGACGGGTTGCGCTCCCCTTTGCGCTGCCTCGACAATGCCCGCTACGGGATCTCCTGGGGAGCAATAGGAGCGGCCATGGATTGTTATGATACAGCATTGAAATATGCGCTGGAAAGAATACAGTTCGACAGGCCCATTGCTTCTTTTCAGCTGATCCAGAAAAAGCTGGCGGAGTTTCTGACCGAGATCACCAAGGCGCAGCTGCTCACCTGGAAGCTCGGGAGGAACAAAGATGAGGGCAAGGCCACCTCCGCCCAGATCTCCCTGGCCAAACGGAATAACGTGGCCATGGCCCTGAACATCGCCCGCGAGGCCCGCCAGATTCTCGGCGGAAACGGTATCACGGGAGAGTACTCCATCATGCGGCATATGGCCAATCTTGAATCGGTGGTGACCTATGAAGGTACCCATGATATTCACCTGCTCATTCTGGGACAGGAGATCACCGGAATTCAGGCTTTTAAATAAAGTGCTTCGTTTTTCGTTATTAATCTGGATGAATAGCGATTTTATTTTGTGTTTATATAATTATACAAATATTATGATCAACGTAGGAATAGTAGGCTTCGGATTGTCGGGAAGATATCTTCAGGCGCCCTTCTTCCTGACGAATCCCAAATTCAATCTGGTCAAAATTGTGACCTCCCAGGAGCTGCCGCCCCATATTTTTGTGGAGACGAAAAAGGCGGGCTCCATTGATGAGTTGCTGGCGGATAAGTCGATTGATCTTATATCGGTATGCTCCCCCAGTTCAACCCATTTTGACTATGCCAGAAGGGCGCTGGAGGCCGGAAAGCATGTGCTGGTAGAGAAACCGGTAACAGCCCGGGCTGTCGAGGCCGCAGAACTCTTTGAATTGGCGGAAAAGCGGGGCAAGGTGCTGTGCGTGTTTCAGAACAGGCGTTACGATAGCGACTTTCAGACCGTTAGAAAGGTGGTAGAATCAGGCATTTTGGGAGAAATT
This sequence comes from Leadbetterella byssophila, assembly GCA_040394735.1. Classification (GTDB taxonomy): domain Bacteria; phylum Bacteroidota; class Bacteroidia; order Cytophagales; family Spirosomataceae; genus Leadbetterella; species Leadbetterella byssophila_A. The sequence continues at coordinate 18,013 of JBEBRR010000011.1, read as the reverse complement.
TTGTCTTATGAGGCCCATTTCGACCGTTATAAACCTGTCCTGAACGCCAAAGCATGGAAGGAGGCGCCCGATGCCACTACCGGCATTCTCTATGACCTGGGAGCTCACCTCGTAGACCAGGCCATTGCGCTGTTCGGTAAGCCGGATTCGTTCTCCGGAGAAGTGTTCATCCAGCGGATAAACTCGGAAATTGATGATGCGTTTAATCTTCATATGGATTTCGGCCGGGTGAAGGTTAACCTCAGATCCAGCCTGCTGGTGAAAGATCAGGGGCCTAAATACATTGTTCACGGAACGCTGGGATCTTTTACAAAATACGGGATGGACGTACAGGAAGATCACCTTGTAAGCGGGCTTTATCCCGTACAGCCCGGCTTCGGTGTGGAACCGGTCTTCGGCCACGGGAAGATCCGTACTTCACTGAACGGACTTGAAATAGAGGGGAAAGTAGAAACCCTGCCCGGTAACTGGGCCTTTCTCTTTGATCAGCTGGCTGAAGCCATCCGTTCCGGTAAGGAACCGGCCATCCGCCCATGGGAAATCATTGAACAGATCGGCATCCTGGATGCGGTTAAGAGAGCAGGGAAGATTTGAGAAAGTTAATAGTTAAAAAGGATAATCCCCGTCATCCTTCTTCTCCGGCGGATTGATCTTACTCTTGAACGTACTCAGGCCCGGGTCAGAAGGAGCCTGTGACTCAAAATGATCGAGGCCGGACACCTGGCTGAAAGCGGAAGAGCTGAGCGTATTGTTATATTCTCCCAGGTTGGCAAATTTGGTATATTTGCCCACAAACCGCAGCTGAACGGTTTCGGTGATCCCCGCCCGGTTTTTGGCAATAATTACTTCGCCTACCCCTTCAGTGGAATTCCCGTTTTCATCCTCCATGATCTTATAGTATTCCGGCCGGTAGAGAAACATGACCATATCGGCATCCTGTTCAATGGAGCCCGACTCCCGCAGGTCGGATAGCTGCGGACGCTTATTCCCGCCCCGGGTCTCTACGGCACGGCTTAACTGTGACAGCGCCAGTACAGGCACTTCCAGCTCTTTGGCCAGGTTCTTCAGGGAACGGGAGATCGTGGCAATTTCCTGTTCACGGCTGTTGGATACCCCCATGCCCGCATCGCCGGTCATCAGTTGAAGATAATCAATGATTACCATCTGGATATCATGTTGTGCCTTAAGCCGGCGGCATTTGGCCCGAAGTTCCAGGATACTGAGGGCCGGGGTATCATCAATAAAGATATTGGAAGATGAGAGTTTGGTGATCCGGTGATGCAGCTGCTCCCATTCGTGCTGCTGAAGTGTACCTTTTCGCAATTTTTCACTGTCTAATTCCGCCTCTGCCGAAATCATACGGAGCATCAGCTGGGTGGATGACATCTCGAGAGAGAAGATGGCTACAGGCTTCTGGTGATCTACAGCGGCATTGCGCATCGCAGAAACCACAAAGGCCGTCTTTCCCATACCGGGCCGGGCCGCAATAATGATCAGCTCGGTCTTCTGCCACCCGCCGGTCAGGGCATCCAGCTCTTTGAACCCGCTGGGTACGCCGGTAACGCCTTCGTTGTTGTTCAGCTTCTTGTTTTCCAGCTCCGTAATGGTGGTCTTCATGATGCTTTTGGCATCGGCGTAATTTTTACGGATATTTCGTTCCGAAATCTTGAAGAAAGACTGTTCGGTTTTATCCAGCAGCTCAAAAATGTCAAGCTCATTTTCAGCCCCCTCATCCATGATTTCCGAAGCTACCCGGATCATCTCACGTTTGATGCCGGCCTGGGCCATGATCATGGCATGAAATTCAACATTGGAGGCCGAGTTGATATGACTGGTCAGGGCTGCCACAAAACGGGGACCGCCTACAATCCGGATCAGTCCTTTGCTTCTCAGCTCACGGGTAACACTGAAGGTGTCTATGGTCGCGCCGGCATCGGCCATGTCAAGGATCACCTTGTAAATGATCTTATGCTCCTCCAGGTAAAAGCTGTCGGGCGAGAGAACATCTCTGACCAGGTTAACCGCCTCTTTGTCAATAAGTAAGGCACCAAGAACAGCAGATTCTATCTCGGTAACATTGGGCAAGCGGCTGATTTTCTGCCGGTTAATGTCTTGGGTAATATGTAGCGCGGTCTCGTTCAATTAAAGAGGTCTTTCATACTAATCGGTCCACAAAATTAACAGGAAATAAGGACGAAAAAACAGGCCTTTACGGGAGAGCTCTGACTTTTGATAACAAACGTTCTAAGTTTCAGTGAATTGAAATCCGGAAGATTTTTTTTTGTGGGAAAAAAACGATTATTGTTAATAAATTCGACAAATTTGTGTACAAATTAAACCTTACCGCATTTTGATAGAAAAATCTGTAAAATTAGAGATTTCAAACCTGAATGAGTTCTTCGGTCCGCAAAACGAAAACCTGAAAGAGTTGAACCGTTCATTTCCTGAAAGCAGGATCGTTGCCCGCGGAGATGAAGTTTTCCTGAAAGGGTCGGAGGCCGATCTTGCCCGGATAGAAGAGGTGTTCAGCAGGCTGCTGCAATATTTTGAAAAATACAATGTGATGCCCCTCAAAGAGGTGCAGAATACCCTTGAAGGAAATAAAATTGATGAATACCTGAACCAGGACGACATCATCGTTCACGGGAACCGGGGCCTTATTGTCAAGGCTAAAACCAGGAACCAGAAAAGACTGGTGGAAGCCGTAAAAGAGAATGACATCGTCTTTGCCATTGGCCCGGCCGGAACAGGGAAAACCTTCACGGCCGTGGCGCTGGCCGTAAAAGCACTCAAAGATAAATCGGTACGGAAAATCATTATCACCCGCCCGGCAGTAGAGGCCGGAGAAAATCTGGGTTTCCTTCCCGGCGACCTGAAAGAAAAGATCGATCCATACCTGCGGCCGATATACGATGCATTGGACGATATGATCTCTTCCGACAAGCTGAAAGGCTATCTTGAAAAAAATACCATTGAGATTGCGCCGCTGGCCTATATGCGGGGAAGAACCCTCGACAATGCGTTTATCCTGCTGGATGAGGCCCAGAATACCACACCCATGCAGCTTAAAATGTTTCTGACGCGGATGGGGCCTTCTTCCAAAATCATTATCACGGGGGACAAATCACAGGTGGATCTTCCGAAAAACCAGCGTTCAGGTCTGGAAGAAGCGGCAAGAATCCTCCGGCGTATCAACGGAATCGCTTTTATAGAGCTTGACGGCAAGGATGTGGTGAGGCATCCGCTGGTTGTAAAAATCCTTGAAGCGTATGAAAGGGCAGATACTTAGTCTTCTTATTTTGTTTCTCTGGGGAAAGGCGGAAGCGCAGATGATTCGCTGTGCAGCTGACAGCAAGGCCGTACAAAACGCTGCGCTTCACGAACTTATTCACCGGAAAACCCTGGAAATTAAATCACAGAATCTCAGGAGATCGGCCACCGGAGAGGTGATCAGGATCCCTGTGGTGGTTCATATTATTCATAACAACACTTCAGGCGCCATAGGAGGTTCGAACATCAGCGATGAGCAGGTGTTTTCCCAGATAGACGTGCTGAATGAAGACTACAGCCGTATGCCCGGCACGCCGGGATACAATGAAAACCCGGTGGGGGCAGATATGCAGATCGAATTTTTCCTGGCCAATATTGACCCGGACGGACACCCTTCAACGGGAATTAACCGGGTATACAGCAGCCGCCGGAGTTTCAATGTGCTGTCAGAAACCCCGGCCATTTCCAACCTTTCCTATTGGGATTCGAACCGGTACCTGAATATCTGGGTGACCACCATATCGGGCGGGTACCTGGGTTATGCCGAATTCCCCATCGGGAACTACGACGGGCTGGAAGCCACGGATATCGATGAACGGATAGACGGGGTTTTTATAGATTACCGGGCCTTCGGACGAAAAACGGGAACAGTTGAATCTCCCTATGCCTTCGGACGTACCACCACCCATGAAATAGGGCATTGGCTCGGACTGATCCATACCTGGGGGGATACCCGCTGCGGTACGGATTACTGCGACGACACCCCGCAGGCTGAATCGTCCAACAATACGGTGGTCTGCTCGCCGGTATATTCTGCCTGCCGCGGTACCCTCACCCGCAACATGATCGAGAATTTCATGGATTATACGGTAGACAGCTGCATGAACATCTTTACTCAGGACCAGAAATCGAGGGTAAGGGCCATTCTGGAGATTAGCAAAAGAAGGCAGAACCTGCTGGCCAACGCCGATATCTTTGAAACCGTCAGCGAGCCGCTGGTGCTGAAGGTACTGGGTAACCCCGTAAACGGAAGCAGCCTCAGCTGCAAAGTGCTGGTGAACGGGGCGCAGGATTATACCATTGAAATTTTTGATGATCTGGGCAGGATTCTTTTCTCGGAAGAGTATCTCAATTCACTGAGCAGGGTAGTGCATATCCCCAAAAACCGCATCGGCAGCGGAATGCGGCATCTGAGGCTTTCATCGAAAGGCACCCGGATTGACCGCCGGATCATTTCTTTATAACAGGGTTATGGACAAACCGAAGTTTGACGATATATTTATGGAGCTGGCCATTAACCTGGCCAGAAGGTCGCATTGTGTGAGGGCGCAGGTAGGAGCGGTGCTGGTGAACGATACCCGCATTATTTCCATCGGGTATAACGGTCCTCCGGCGGGCACGCATAACTGCGATGAAGAATTCGGAGAGGAGGGCTGCCCGCGAGACTCCAAGGGAAGCTGTTCCCTCGCCCTGCATGCAGAGCAGAATGCAATTCTCTATGCTACGAAAAACGGAGCCAATGTAGAGGGATCCACCTTGTATGTGACGCTGTCACCCTGCATTGCCTGCGCCCGCGTGATCTATTCCATGAAGATCAGGAAAGTTCTTTACCTGAACTCCTATGCGGAATACAAAGGGATAGGGGTGGACGAAGGGGTGGAGTTTCTCAGGAAATTCGGAACGGAAGTGATTAAATATGAAAGATCATGAACTACCTGGCTCACCTCTTTCTTGCCGGTAAGGACGACGGGATGATCCTGGGCGGTCTGCTGGAAGATTATATCGTGGGCGGTATAGAGAATGAGTCGAACCGGCATCTCCCGGCCGAGGTCAAAGCCGGCCTGAGGCTGCACCGTCATATCGATACCTTTACCGATTCCGATAAGGAAATCTCGGCCTGTAAGCAATTCTTCTACCCGGGATTCGGGAAATATTCACCGGTGATTGTCGATGTCATCCTGGATCACTATCTTCATAAAAACTGGGAGTTTTTTTCGGAGGAAGAGTTTGAGCGCTTTAAAAACCGGGTATATGTTTCGCTCACCACCCGGTACACCGAATGGCAGCCCCCGGCGCTGAAAGCAATGGTCCGTTCAATGGTAGAATATGACTGGCTTAAAAGTTATATTTATTTTGAGGGAGTGGAAAAAGCCCTTTCCAGCCTGAACAGGAGGGTGCGCCAGGTAGACCTGACCGCTGCTATGCCCGTAATGAAACAGCATTATGAAGAAATTAACAGCCTGTTTCTGAGTTTTTTTAAGCGACTGAAGGAGTCGTGTGACGCTGAAATTTTAAGCTATGGCCAATAATTACCGGAATATTATACGTAACCTTCACCCGGATAAGCTCAAGCCCCTGTATTTTCTGCATGGAACAGAGCCGTACTATATCGACAGCTTTGCAGATAAGATCCTGGAAATTGCCATTCCTGAACATGAAAAAGGCTTTAATGAATACGTATTGTACGGGAAAGACGTCAGTGTGGGCGATATTCTGAACTATGCCCGGAAGTTTCCCATGATGGCGGAGAGGCAGCTGGTGATGGTAAAGGAGGCACACGCCGTGAGTGACCTGGGCCAGAAAGATGCCCAAGGGCTGCTGGAAAGTTACGCTCGTAATCCACCGGCTTCCACGCTGCTGGTTTTATGTTTCGGAAAAGCCCAGGATGAACGTAAAGCTTGGGTCAAAGCTTTCGGCGCTAAAGGAGAGATCCACAATTTTAAGAAAATGTATGATTCGGAGGTCCCCGACTTTATATCTGAATTATGCAGGGAAGAAAATGTGAAGATCAGCCCCAAGGCGGTTCAGCTTCTCAGTGAGCACCTGGGCAATAACCCCCAGGCCATCAGTAATGAGATAGAAAAAATAAAGATCAACCTCAGGGAGGGTGAAGGCATAGATGCAGACATCATCGAAAGATTTGTGGGGGTTTCCAAAGAATTCAACGTCTTTGAGCTTCAGAAGGCATTAACCGATAAAAATGCCACCAAAGCCTTCCGTATTGCGCATTATTTCGGCAATAACGCCAAAGACCATCCCATCACCATGAATGTGATTTCGCTGTATAACTTTTTCTCAAAAGTGCTGCTGCTTCACGGCCTGGGTAATAAGCCTGACAGCGAGCTGGCCCGGATACTGGGCGTGAATCCCTACTTCCTGAAAGACTATAAGCGGGCGGCACAATCTTATTCCCTGCCGCAGCTGAGGCGGGTCATTCATGCCTTGCGGCTGGCGGATGCCCGGTCAAAGGGCGTAGATACGGGAAGCGCTTCCGAAACAGATATTTATAAAGAGCTGATCTATAGTTTTCTCAGCTGATTTTGTCTTCAGGCCGGTCATAAAGATTCTATTTAGCAGGCACTCATGAAGATTTATATCTCACAGAGAGCTGTGAGCCAATCCCGGGCACTCATTTTTTTCTCACGGTTTACATCTTTCTGAAGATTTCTTCCTAAATTTCATCGAAGTTATTCTCCCTGATCTATGAAAGCCTGTTATCTGCTTGTCCTGCTTTTTCTCCCGTTGGTAAGAGCCTGGTCACAGGTGCCTAAAACCGAAGATTCCCTGCGTGTTTACCTGGAAACGCACCCCAAAGATACTTCTTACGTTCTGGCGCTGAATGATTACGCCTTTCTGAAGGTCATGTCAGGTGATTTTAAGGCGGCAAATGAGCTTATCGGGCAAATGGATCTGCTGACCCGGCAGCTGGACTACAAAACCGGCCTTTATAAGGTGATCAATATGCGTGGGGTGGTGGAATATTCCAATCATAACCCCAAAAAGGCCATGGAATATTTTTTAGAGGCCCAGAAGGTTATAGAAAAATATGATCTTCCCAAAAATATATTTCAGAATTCTCTGAATAACATTGGGATAATCTATGACCAGATGGGAAACCGTGAAGAGGCTACCCGCTATGCCGTAAAGCTGATCGAATACCAGGAAAAAAATCAGCTCAGCCCGTTGAAAACCTGGCCATACGACCAACTCGGGCAAAACCTGAAGTTTTACGGAAAACATAAGGAAGCACTCATCTACTTTCAGAAAGTTCTGGATATAGAGATCAGGGCCGATAACCTGACGGGTATGGCCATCGGTGAAAACAATATCGGTATGGTGTATGACGATATGGGTCAGTACAGGGTAGCGGAAAGCCATTATAAGAAGGGGTTGACTTATGCTGAAAAGGCGAACTATAAACTGCTCCAGACCGATCTGCTGACTAACCTGGGCCTGATCTGCCGTAAAATCAGGGAATATGACCGGGCTGAAAAATACCTGCAGAGAAGTGTGGCCATCTGCAAGGAGATCGGTGTGAGAATTCCCCTTAAAACCATTTATCACAACCTGGGTGACGTGTATTTTTTCCGGCAAAATTATGTTCAGGCCGAAAAATATTACCTGGATGCCCTGGAGATCGCGAAGGAGACCGAAAACCCCGAATATCTCTATACGGCAAACCTGGCTCTGGCCGAGCTCTATGAAGAAACCGACGATTTTAAAAAGGCCTACCAGTACCGGGTAGCTTCAGAGATCTCTAAAGACTCCGTATTTAAGCTGGAGACCGCCCGGAACACCGAAGAAATGCTCCGGAAGTACGAAGCTGAAAAAAAGGAGCAGGAAATTGCCCTGCTGAATGTGGAAAATGAAAAGGCATCGCTGGTCAACAGAAGCCTGGTCGGGGGTGGAGTGGGGCTGATCCTCCTAGTGGGGCTGTCAGGTGTTTACCTGACCAACCGGAATAAGCTCAAAAGGCTGCAGGAATCACAGAAGTTAAGGAATAAGATTGCCAGCGACCTTCATGATGAGATCGGAAGCACCCTGAGCAGCATTATGCTGATCAGTGATATGGCCCGGAAGAAAGAAGGAAACGATCAGCGGATGTTTTCCAAGATCAATTCCGATTCCAGAACCGTGATGGAATCGGTGGATGAGATCATCTGGTCTATCAGTCCTGTGCATGATAACCTCCAGGGCATCATTTTGCGGATCAGGGAGTTTGCGGCTCCGCTGGCTGAATCGGGGAATTTTGCATTTGAAATCAGGGCCAGTCCTGAAATCGGACAGCTGAACTTGCCTGCCGATGTCCGGAGAAACCTCTACCTGATTATTAAGGAAGCCATAAATAACCTGGCCAAATACTCCGGCGCTTCACTGGCAGGTCTGACGTTTGAACGACGGAAAAATACACTCCGGATTGTGGTTCAGGATAACGGACAAGGGTTTGATCCCGGGGTGGCCTCCGGCAGGAACGGCCTGAAGAACATGAAGACCCGGGCAGAAGAGATCCGTGCCCGTCTTGATATCAGCTCCTCATCTTCCGGTACGGTTCTCACCCTGGATGTTCCGGTATAAGCAGGTCTCAGCTGACCTTTTTGAGTATTCTTAATACCGATTCCTCTTCCGTATATTTCCGGATATCCTCCCAAAAGATCCATTGAAGGGCCAGTGTTTCATGGTTACGGATAAGCGGCCGGGTAGAATCGGAATCGAACAGGTAGCGTACATCGAAATGCTCGTGTTCGGGCACCTCTTTCCGTTCGGGTATGGTATGAATGTCGAGGTCGATAATGGGCTGGTTCTGTGCGGGGATCTGCACGCCTGTTTCTTCAAAAACTTCTTTGATGGCTACCGCCAGGGTATCTTCATCGCCGTCACAGTGCCCTCCCGGCTGCAACCATTTGTTTAGCTTCTTATGATGGATCAGCAGCAGCTTGCGGGCGGCCCGGTCCACCACAAAGGCGGAGGCTGTAATATGTCCTTTCAGGTTACTGCGCAGGAAGCAGTCGGGGTGATTGCGTATGAAATCAATGAAACGGTTTCTTACCTGTATTTCTTCTGCGCTCTCCGCAGGGAGATGCTCTATTTTTTCAATAAGTGCGCTCATGGAACATAAATAATGGCATTGGGCTTCAATCCGGTGGAAATTCCCCTGATTTTTTCTTTTGACGCCGTATTAAAAATTTCTACGGTATTCTGCTTTTGATTGACCAGCCACAGGTTATCCTTCAGGAATATAAAATGATGAGGATCATTCTGCGTAGCTATCCGGTGTGTCATTTCCCAGGTTTCACCGGTTTTGCGGTAAACATACAGGAAATTCTGTCCCTTGCCGCAAATCCACAGGCTACCGTCCGGGCCAAAAGCCGCAAAACCCGGCGAAAAGGGCAGATCGAGATGATCGGTTACCTGAAGCCGGTTAAGATCTGCAAAATTCAGTGATTTCTGGGTGGCATTCTCCACAATGACCTGGTCCGGATCTTTCCCCGGCCACACATTGGTAGGGAAGGGATCTACCTTTATCTCACGGACAACGGTTTTCGAGACAGGGTCGATCACTGTAAGAAAAGAAGACTCCAGGCAGGTGGCCAGCACATAGCGGCCCGAAAATATAACCTCATGCGGATCGGCGCCTACTGTAATTTCCCTGATCAGGCTGCCGTTCCCGGCATGATAAACCAGGATTCTGCCCGAGTGCGAGACCAGTCCGGTCCAGATCTCGCTGCCGTCAGGTGAAAAGACGGCGTTATGATTGGCAAAAGGGACGGTGATGGTACGCTCATTTCGTTCGGTATCCCGGTTGAAAATCACCACATGACCGCCGGCCTCCAGCCCGTGAAGACCGTCGTGCCCTCCTGAAAAGTCATATTCCGGCAGGGCAAAGGCAAAACGGCGCCGGTCAGGACTTAGCCCGATGTGATGGATATACGTATTGTTGGGAGAGGCGATAAATACGCGTTGCCGCTCTTCAAATGTATCGGGATCTATGACCGACAGGCTGTTATCTCCCCCGTTGACAACCAGTACGGAAGGTTCTTTGAGGAGGCCGGGAATCTCCGCTTCGTTTCTTTTGCAGGCGAACAGCAACAGAAAGATAGCAGGGTATATGAAGCGCATAAAAAAACGTTGCCTTTGTAAAGACAACGTTCTTCTTATAACAATATTCAATTTTACTTATAAATCAATGAGAATAAAAAACGGGCAGCCGATTTACCACTTTCTTTGGCGATCTCTTTGGTAGCTTCTGCGAAAGTATCTTCCTTTACCAGGCTTTCATTCGTTTTCTCCACGGAAACATTCCCCTCTTTGAGAGAAGCAGCTACCGTATGCTCATAAGCCGTCTGGTAAACCAGGGCACCCAGAACCACCGTGGCGCAGAATAACAGGATCAGTAAAGCGTATTTTTTCATCGGATTGCTCTTAATCTGACAAATGTATAAATAAAATTCCAATATACCAAGTAATCTCGCAAATATTTCAACGCTCACATCCCGAGTCACCCACTCACCATTCACTACCCGGAACTTTATATTCTTCCCACCATATTCTCCGGCTTAACCCATTCGTCAAACTCTTCCGGGGTGAGGTAGCCCAGCGCCACGGCTGTTTCTTTCAGGGTGCTGCCGTTCTTATGGGCCGTCTGTGCTATCTCCGCGGCCTTGTAGTAGCCGATCTTCGTGTTCAGGGCTGTTACCAGCATGAGAGAGTTATTCACGTGCCGGGTGATATTTTCCTGCAAAGGTTCAATGCCCGCGGCACATTTGTCATTGAACGAAACACAGCTTTCACCGATCAGGCGGGCGGAATGGAGGAAGTTGTAGATCATCATGGGCTTGAACACGTTCAGCTCAAAATGGCCGGTAGCACCGCCTATATTAATGGCCACGTCATTACCGAGTACCTGGGCAGCTACCATGGTGATGGCTTCGCACTGGGTAGGGTTCACTTTTCCGGGCATAATGGAAGAACCCGGTTCATTGTCCGGTATAAAAATCTCGCCAATGCCGGCACGCGGGCCGGAAGACAACATCCGGATATCATTTCCTATCTTCATCAGGCTAACAGCCACGGTTTTCAGAGCTCCGTGTGCTTCCACAATGGCATCGTGGGCGGCCAGGGCCTCAAATTTGTTTTCGGCAGTCACAAACGGCAAGCCTGTAAGTTCTGCAATTTTCCGGGCCACATTTTCGGCATAACCGTCAGGGGTATTGATCCCTGTACCTACGGCCGTGCCGCCCAGGGCCAGCTCGGAAAGGTGAGATAAGGTATTTTTAATAGCTTTCAACCCGTGGTTCAGTTGGGAAACATATCCTGAAAATTCCTGTCCGAGGGTAAGCGGGGTGGCATCCATAAAGTGGGTGCGCCCGATTTTCACCACTTTCATGAAATCATTTGCCTTTTTTTCCAGGGTATTCCGCAGCTTTTCAATCCCGGGAATGGTCACTTCCACCAGCATTTTATAGGCGGCGATATGCATGGCGGTAGGGAAGGTGTCGTTCGATGACTGCGATTTGTTTACGTCGTCATTCGGGTGAATGAATTTGGTCTTGTCTGCGAGGTCGCCACCTTTGATCACATGGGCCCGGTAGGCAATAACCTCATTGCAGTTCATGTTGGATTGTGTGCCGGAACCTGTCTGCCATACCACGAGGGGGAACTGATCATCCAGCTTCCCTTCCAGGATTTCCCCGCAAACTTCACCGATCAGCCGGGTTTTCTCATCGTCCAGCACACCGGCATCGCGGTTAGCCAGGGCGGCGCCGTGCTTCAGGTAGGCAAACGCGCGGATGATCTCCTTTGGCATTTTATTAATATCCTGTGCTATTTTGAAGTTTTCAATGGAGCGTTGCGTCTGCGCACCCCAATACACGTCAGCAGGTACTTTCACCTCACCCATCGTGTCTTTTTCTATTCTGAATTCCATTCGCTGGTTTTATTTGTTGTTATTATGCAAATTTATTGTTCAGTGCTGTAAAAAGCCAATAATGGGAAGCAGTATTTGAAGACAGGTACAAAAAAATGCTGAAATCGGCGGGATGATGTTTTTTTTGCTAAATTAGCGCGTTTTTCAACCCAATCTTAACCCTTATCTGTATGAGCGGATCTATTCGTTTTAAATTGTCGTTTATGATGTTCCTGGAGTTTTTCATCTGGGGAGCATGGTTTGTAACCTTAGGCACATTTCTGGGAAATAACCTGAACGCCTCCGGGGCGGAAATGTCCAATATTTTCGGTACCCAGTCATGGGGAGCCATTATTGCTCCTTTTATTGTAGGACTCATTGCCGACCGCTATTTTAATGCAGAGAGAATTCTGGGAATACTTCACCTGGTGGGAGCGGGACTGATGTATATGATGTACCAGGCGGGCACCGCCGGCGAGTTTTTCCCCTATGTGCTGGGATATATGATCCTGTTCATGCCTACTCTGGCTCTGGTGAACTCTATTTCTTTCCGCCAGCTGAATGATCCTGAAAAGCAGTTCTCGGGAATCCGTATCTGGGGAACCATCGGTTGGATTGTGGCCGGGCTGGCCATCAGCTTCTTTGCCTGGGACTCAGCCACAGCCATTGAATCAGGAATGTTGAGGAATACTTTCCTGATGGCCTCGGTGGTTTCAGTTATCCTCGGAGTTTACAGCTTCCTGCTACCGGCTACACCGCCGGTTAAATCGGCAGATGCCGGGCAGTTGTCCGTTTCGGATATCCTCGGCCTTGACGCCCTTAAGCTGCTGAAAGACAGGAACTTTCTCGTATTTTTTGTTTCTTCGGTATTGATTTGTATTCCCTTGGCTTTCTATTATCAGAATGCCAATTCTTTCCTTACGGATATTAAAATGGAGAATCCTACCGCTAAAATGACTATCGGGCAGGCCTCTGAAGTGCTTTTCCTGCTGGCTTTGCCGGTGTTCTTCAAGCGTTTCGGCTTTAAAAGCACTATTCTTCTGGCTATGCTGGCATGGGCGCTTCGTTACCTGCTGTTTGCCTACGGAAATGCCGGTGATCTGGGCTTTATGCTTCTTCTGGGTATTGCCCTGCACGGAATCTGCTATGATTTCTTCATTGTGGCCGGTCAGATCTATACCGATGCAAAGGCGGGTGAAAAATACAAAAGTGCTGCACAGGGGTTGATTTCCCTTGCTACCTACGGCATAGGGATGCTGATCGGGTTCTGGGCGGCCGGGCTGATCAGTGACGGCTACGTAGCCATCAAAGAAACTGATATCGCCCTGTTCTGGCAAAAAGTGTGGATCATCCCTGCGGCTATTGCTTTCGCGGTGATGGCCCTGTTCTTTTTGTTCTTTAAAAACGAGAAAGTAGAATCGTAAACTAAAAACTAAAAGTTTAAAGTGAAAAGTTGAAGTACATTATCCTTTCACTTTAAACTTTTATCTTTTCACTTAACCTGTGCGGTATTTTATTGAAATAAGCTATCTGGGAACCCACTTCCACGGATGGCAATTGCAGAAGGATGGGGCGCCGACTATCCAGGGAGAAGTAGAGAAGGCGTTAAGTACTATTCTGAATACGCCTGTTTTTATCCAGGGCAGCAGCCGCACAGACACAGGCGTTCATGCCCGTCAGCAATTTGCTCATTTTGATGTTTCCACGGAGCTTACAGCCTCCATTATTGAGCGGTTGAACCGTTTTCTCCCCAGAGATATTTCGGTCAGGAATCTCTACCCGGTGAAAGAAGATACCCACGCGCGTTTTGATGCCATCGGCCGGAAATACATTTACCGTATCATTCACCGCAAAGATCCCTTTAAGAAGGAGTTTTCTGCACTGTACACCCGTCAGCCCGATGTGGCTCTGATGAACCGGGCGGCAGAGCTGCTTTTTGAGCACACCGACTTCCAGTGCTTCAGCAAGGTGAAAACCAACGTGCTCACTTTTAACTGCACCATTTCAGAAGCCGCCTGGAAAGAATCAGACGGAACACTGGAATTTCATATCACGGCAAACCGTTTCCTGAGAGGGATGGTCAGGGCAGTGGTGGGTACCCTGCTCGATGTGGGCTACGGTAAAACGAGCCTCCGGGCTTTCGAACAGATTATTTTAGACAAAGACCGGACAAAAGCCGGCTCTGCCTCCAAGGCAGAAGGCCTGACGCTGGAGCGGGTATATTACCCTGAAGGGTATTTTAAGGAAAAGCTGTGAGAAGGTGATTGATGAATTAACGATTGGAGGGATCGCACCTGCGGAGATTAAGCGCTGCTTAGTTACCCGAAATCCGGCACTCACTACTCGGAACTTTTAAACATATGCAGACAGAAATCGGAACCGACATCGCAAAAGCGAAAATGATCCTTGAAAGGGGAGGGCTGGTAGCCATTCCTACCGAGACCGTCTATGGCCTTGCAGCCAATGCACTTGACCCCATAGCCGTAGCCCGGATTTTTGAAGCCAAGAACCGCCCTGCCTTTGACCCGCTTATCGTTCATATTTCGAGATTTAAAGAATTATACAAATATACTTCGTATTCTTCGCAGGAATTAAGTGATATTGCGAATAAATTCTGGCCGGGGCCATTGACCATATTGTTGCCCAAAAATGAGTTTATTCCCCATATGGTTACTTCCGGATCGGATAAGGTGGCCGTCCGGGTCCCGGGGCATCCGCTGACGCTGGAGCTGCTTTCTGCCCTCGATTTCCCCGTAGCTGCGCCAAGTGCCAATCCTTTCGGCTATGTATCTCCCACTACAGCCGGGCATGTATATGATCAGTTGAACGGGAAAGTGGATTATATCCTCGACGGAGGCCCCAGCCGGGTGGGGGTCGAATCTACCATTATAGGAATAGAAGAGCATGAACTGGTTATCTACAGGAAAGGCGGACTCGAAATTGAGCAACTGCAGGCTGTTTTTCAGGGAAATATCCGCATAAATGACTTTTCCGACTCCAATCCCAGCGCACCGGGTATGCTTAAGAAGCATTACTCCCCGGGCAAAAAGGTAATTTTACTGACAGATAGTGTCAATTTGGAAAATTATGATGTGCATAAAACCGGCTTTTTGCGATATTCTTCTCCCGTAATTGGCTTTTTAAATCAGTTTCTATTGTCCGAGAGAAGTGATCTGAAAGAGGCGGCTTCCCGATTGTTTGAAGGTTTGCGTTACCTCGACAAGCTGCCCATTGATACTATTTTTATTGAGTTTGTTCCTGAGCAGGGCCTGGGCCGGGCTATTAATGACCGTTTAAGGCGCACTCTGGCAGACGAGTGAACAGGCTGACAATGAACAGTTACGGAACATTCAGTTATGTAATTAAAAGAATTTTACCCTGACTTTTAGTTTATAGCTATTCACTGTTAGTTGTTTACTCTTCCACCACCACTATCTCAATCCGCCTGTTCTGCGCTTTTCCTTCTTCTGTGCTATTATCTGCCACGGGCTCAGAAGAACCTTTTCCGGAGGTTTGTATCCGTTGGGAGTCGATGCCCTGGTTAAACAGCCAGTTAGCCACCGCCCGCGCCCTGAATTCCGACAAACGCTGATTTTGCCGTTCGTCACCCGTTCTGTCGGTGTGGCCTATTACTTCGATCCGTACCCCCGGATTTTCAGCCATGAACTGCAGCACTTCCCGCAGCTTGGTTTCCGAGCCTTGCAGCATGGTGGTCCGGCTCTGCTCAAAATTTACCCCGTTAAGCGCGTATCTGCGCCCCTTTTTAGCTTCCATAGGCTCTTCTTTTTGAGGGGCAGGCTTTTCTTCGGCCGTTACCGCTGGCGGGGTAACTGGTGGTGCTGTTTCGGTTATCGGTGGTGTGGCAGCCGGTGCGGTTTCTGTCACGACCGGCGTGGCTTCGGGCTCCAGTTGAACTTTCAGCTGAAACTGAGCCAGCTGTTTCCTGTTATTGGAAGCAATATACGGCCGGAAGCCCGGAACCGTAATGCCGATCTGGAGGATCTCATCCGGATCAGATTCCAGGAGGAAAGATTTCTTTTCAGGGTCGAAGGTAGCAGTGAGGGAGGTCCCGTCGGCCTGGCTGACCGTGGCGATGGCGGCCCGCTTCTGCTCCTCTGACAGCTCGTTCTGGATAACAAGAGCCAGCGGGTATACCGGCTTACGGATTCCGATCTCCAGCTTATTGCCTTCGGCTGCCGCCTGCCGGTCGAAGGGTGCATAGCCTTCCGCTTCAAATTGCACCCGGTAGGTGTTTCGCGGGTTCAGCAGAGTAATGTATTCGCCGTTTTCTTCCCGGACAGGCAAAGCCATGCCGCCGGAAGAATATATTTTCAGTTGAGAAACGGGAAGCTTTTCCAGGGTATAGGCATCCTGCACTGCTACGGTTACTTTTTCGAGATCAGAAGGCATCAGCTCAATGGTGACATTGCGGGAAGCATTGGAAAGCGGGGCGGTAAGCGGTTCATATCCTTCCGCCTTTACTTCTGCCGTATAGGTTTTCTCCGGGTTGATCCGGTAGGTCATGTAAGTGCCTTTGCTGCTGTTGTAAAGGGTTTCTACCGGCCTCTTGTTTTCGTCGAGGATAAACAGCTGGCTTTTCTTGACGGGTTGCCGGGTATGGGCATCAATGAGCGCATATTCATGCTCGCTGAAGGTAACAGACCGCACTTCAAACGTCACGGGAATTAGCTGGACTTCGGTATTCAGCCGGGTAACATGCTTTTGGGAGTAAGACCCGAATCCTTCCTTTTTAAAGGCAAAATTGTATTCGCCTTTTTCCGACGGCTGATACGAATCTCCTGAAGCTACCTGCTCTTTGCGGCCCGAAGGGAGCGTAACTTCCACTTGGGCATTGATCCGGTCTCCGGAAACGATATCCCGCACAACAATGAAAAAGGGAGCCGGCTCTGCCACCGGTGCCGGGCTCACTTCCGCCACCACTTCCGTAGGTTTGGGGGTAAGTTTTACCTCCAGTATGTCCTGGTCATACAGCTGTTCGGTCTCAAACCTTTTTTCTTCCGTATAATAGTGTAGGGCTTCTGCGCTGACCTTCAGGTCAGAGCCCTTCACCACCTCGTAAAAGCGGAGTTTTTTCTCGGTTTTCAGCGGGATACTATTTTCTGTAAGTGCGTAGGCCACCTTCACCGCAGCATTCGGAACTTCCCTGCCATCCATGCTGTTGATCACCCTTACCTGAAGCCGTATTTTTTCAGTTTCCTGGGCGGAAACGGTATGAACCAAAACCAACGCGACAAAAAATAACTTTATTTTCATTAAACTTTTTTTAACTTTGAAGTGCTCAAATATAGTTGTTGTTCTTATATAACGCATAAAAGTAGTGCTCCTGAAATTTTTTACGGAATGATATTTTCACCCGATTTTTTTCCGTGCATAGATTATATCCGTCATCTGCCGGCCGCCGGCGCCGTCCAGATCAATACCGGTGAACAATACCGGAAGCAGTCGTATCATACCCGTGCCTATGTGCTCGGGCCGCACCGTGTGGAAATGCTTCAGGTGCCCGTAAAAAAGTTTTCCAACCATGAGCTGATCCGGAATATAGAGATTGATTATTCCACTTCCTGGAACCGGAAAGCCTGGAGAACCCTGGAGAATATTTATCGTAACAGCCCTTTTTTTGAGTATTTTGAAGATCACATCTACAAAGTATTTGACCATAGATACGAGCGGCTTATCGATTTAAATACGGCTACGCTGACAATTTGTCTGAAATTAATGCGAATGAATAAGACAATTTGTCTACAGGATTTTTCGTATTATGAATATAAAAACCAATTTGTTAGCTTTAATGCGAAAAACAGGGGGGAGAATGCGGCCAATTTGCCTTTCAGGCCCTACACACAAAACTTTGGCAACAAGTTTGAGTCTAACCTGAGTATTCTGGATCTCATTTTTATGAAAGGAACCGGAAGTTGGGAAATTGTGGAACCGCAAGGGAGCACATTTAAGAAAAAAATTGTTATAGAATAAAATACAAAGGAGAGAAGCTAATGGAACCCAAGTTTTCGCAAAGAGTTAAAGAGGTAATATCTCTGGCAA
>JBEBRR010000010.1:0-72988 GCA_040394735.1 Leadbetterella byssophila | reverse complement strand
ATTTGACCGAAGAGCAGTCATTACCTCACCCCATGCATCAGCTTCTTAATCACGGGCCGGGAGATCACCGCCAGAACAGCAGCTCCGAAGGCAATAGATGCCAGCATCCAGAAGAAATAGCTGATGCCCTTCTCGTCAGCCACCCGGTCAATACTTTCCCCGAATTTGGCTGCTGCCTTCATCCCGATGGCTACTGCCAGGTACCAGATACCAAACATTACAGCAATCATACGTGCCGGAACCAGCTTACTCACGTAAGACAATCCCACAGGCGAAATACAAAGCTCCCCCATAGTAAAGAACAGGTACACCAGGATAAGCCAGACCATACTTACCGAAGCCGTTTTGGCGCCTACTTCAATAGAACCGGCACCGAAAGCAATGCACGCACAGCCGATAGCCAGCAATAGCATGCCCATCCCGTATTTATGGTTGGCCGGAGGGTTTAATCGGCTATCCCATAGCCGCGTGAACAGAGGCGCCAGGCTGATCACAAACAGGGAATTCAGGGTGCTGAACCAGGACGCCGGCACTTCAAGTGCTTCTTGGGAAAACTGGTTTTTCAGCATCCAAAGGGCAATTCCCCAGACAATCAGGAAACTCAGACCCAGGATCACATTAGCCAGCGGATAATTTTTGAATGTCTGGCCGAAAAGTTTAAACAGTACCCAGGTAATGATACCCAGCGGAATAATGGTGAGCGAAGCATTGGCCAGCTTAAAAATCAGCCCGGCATTTCCTTCAAGAATACGGTTGGTATAGTCTCTTGCAAAAATGGTAAGCGTACCGGGAGCCTGTTCAAAAATAGCCCAGAAAAAAGCGGCCAGAAATGCAAAAAAAGTAACGGCGATCATCCGGTCACGGGTAATTTTTGAATACTGAGGTATCCGGATGATCAATAGTACCAGGAAAAGAGTGAGAGCAAGGAGAATGGTGAAATTATTTCCGGAGAGGCCCAGCCATGTAAAATTGAAGATGTCTACAGCCCCTTTGGAAATGATCTTGACCGGCTCAAAAATGATCCATAGCAGTCCCAGTATCACCATGATACCGATCAGTGCCAGTTGTGCTGTAGTAAACGGATTCCGCTTGTCTTCATCTGTAGCTGTTGAAATGTTCTGCTGAGTACCCTTCTTGGGCTTAAGGCCTATATTGCCAAAAATATTCTGCGACAGCCAGAACTGAACAAGACCGAAAAACATGAAAATACCGGCAAGGCCGAAGCCCAGGCTCCACCCTACCTGCTCGCCAAGGTAACCGCAAAGCAGGATTCCGAAGAACGAACCGGAGTTCACTCCCATATAGAAAATAGTATAGGCTCCGTCTTTCTTTTCCGGGTGATCCTTATAAATCTCTGACAGGATCGAGGTCATATTGGGCTTAAAGAACCCGTTACCAAAAACAAGTAAAATAAGCCCCATATAGGTAAAAAAGGGGGTTTCTGCTGCCATGGAGGCATGGCCCAGTGTCATTAGAAAGGCGCCTACCACTACTGCCAGCCGGTAGCCGATGATGTTATCGGCAAAATAGCCGCCCAGCATGGTAGAGAGGTATACCAGTCCCACGTACGATCCGAAAAGTGCCATGGCCTGCTCCCGGCTCCAGTCCCAGCCACCGTAACCTATTGAAGAAGTCAGAAACAGCACCAGGAGTGCGCGCATTCCATAGAAGGAGAAGCGCTCCCACATTTCAGTGAAAAACAAGACAAATAAACCGGAAGGATGACCTAAAACTCTGGATTTAAAAAAATCAGGATTGGATTCAGCAGACTGATTCATAGGGTATTATCAGAATAATGGAATAAAACATTTAACAAAACTATGAAAAAATGTTGATATTCCGGTTATTCCCGGAAGCAGCAAGGGGCGTTTCCGCATTGTCACATGCCAAAAACACCCCTTGTCCCGTGAATTGGAAGATCTTACTCTTTTTCTTCGGCCAGTTCAATCATTACAGAGAGCTCATCCACCAGCTTATCGGCACTACCACTGAAGCCAATGGAGGTAAAGCGGATATTTCCTTTCTTATCTACAATGAACTTGGTAGGGATACCGGTAACTCCGTAGGAGCCGATCACCTTATTATCCAGGTCAAACAAAACATTGAAAGGATAAGCTCCTTTTCTGATAAATTCGGCTACTTCCTTTTTCACCTCTTTCACATTTTCCCAGGCATTGATAAACACGAATTTCACGTTAGGGTCATCCTTGTATTTCTCCTGGGCTTTTTGCATTCCGGGAAAAGAGGCTATACAGGGTCCGCACCAGGTGGCCCAGAAATCAACAATCACGGTTTTGCCTTTCAGCTCTTCCAGCTTTACTTCCGAGCCATCCAGATTGAGCAGAGAGAATACGGGAGCCGGTTTATTTTCCAGCTTTTTGGCCAGCTCCTCCCGCATTTTACGTTTGGCTTCCACTTCCAGTGCAGCAATGTAATTGTCAAACCCTTCCTCCGAGCGCTTTTCCTGTACATATACTCTTTTCAGAATATTTTTGATTTCGGAATCCGACTTACCTTCCGTCACAAATTTTTCCAGCTGGGGTTTATATTCACTGACAGGCAATACCTTTTCGGCTAATCGGGCATATACAGCATTGTAACCGGCATTGGCACCTTCTGCTACGGTGATGGCTGCATCTTTCGCAAATTTAAAACCTTTTTCATACTCCCCGGATTTAAAAAGTACGGCACTGTAGGTATCAGCATACATTCCGTACGTACTCTTTTTAGGTTTTATTTTCTTTTCAGGTTCCTTAACGGCCAGTGCCTTATCCCATTCCTGCTTAGCATAACCGGTGGCAAATTCTGCAAATTCACGGGCTTTATCCAGATCGGTACCGCTTTCGTACATCTTCCAGGCCGCATTATTATACAGGGATGCCAATTGCGCATTATTATCAAATTTCAGTTCTGTGATGGCATCTTTCAGCCCGTTCCAGTCTTTTGCTGTGATATATGCATTCAGTATATTGCTTTTCAGGTTGGGGATCAGCGCCTTACTGCTTTTGAAGTTTGGTTTGGTCTCGATGTTTTCCAGTACCTGTCCGTACATCTCTTTTTTCTTCGCCAGGTCTTTCTCATTATAGAACTTCATGATCATTTCCTGGGCTACCCATGTACCTTCCGGGAATTTAGCTTTTTTCTCCTCCGTCAGCGCCTTCTGGTCATCAGTTTGCTTGGCTAAACCGTATAATTGGGCCAAATGATTATAATCCGCTTCAGTTTTCAGGCCTGCCGCCTTAAATGCATCAATTTCCTGCTGAATCAGCGCACTTCCTTTCTCCTGGTCGTTGGCCAGCTTCATCCGGAGTGCACTCACTTTGGCTGACCGGTTATCCGGGTGGAACTGAAGCTCCCGCTCAAGGGCCGCTAAAGCCCGCTCTTTATCATTGGTTATTCCCGAGTCTTCTCCATAATACTGGTAGAAGTAAGACCGGGCTATATTAGCCCCCTGCCGGGGTTTTTCCTTTTCGTACAACTCTATGGTATAACCGTCGCCCCGGTTATTATCAGGAGATCCTCCCGCCGTAATGGTAAAGAAAACAAAAGTAGCCGAGGTATCTGTTTTAAAAGTAGCCGTATATTTCCCCGCAGTCCGTTTTGCATCGAAATCGAGCTCCCGGGGAACCAGTCCCTGGAATTCAAACCCGGAAATCTTAGCAGGCACCACCGCCGCCGGCTTATAGCTGATGGTAATTTCTTCGCCAGGCTTAGGCTTTTCCGGTGAAAATGTAAACTCTCCCTGGGCAAAAACAGAGAAAGAAAGCAGCATTGAAAATGCGGCAGTAAGGATATTTTTCATGTGTTCAGAGTTTCATTGATGGATAAAATTACAAAAAGATCTTAAAAATCCAATCAATAACTATGTTTTTAGGCGTACCATCCGGCGATGCCATGGCTATAAACTGAACATCCCGGCCAGGCGTCATGTGAACAGTTGCCCTTATCACATTGCGCCTGACCGGGGTGCCGTCATTTCCCTTAACGCTATTTCTTCTTGAGATAAATATTCCCGTTATGACTGGTAATGCTCATATAAACACCACCATCGTTAATCGTATAATCATAGCGGTCCAGTCTCCTTCTTTTAGCGGCTGATACAGATGCCAGCGCTGATACTTTATTGCTGGCCCGGCCGGCAGTATTTATCGTTATCGCCCCGTTATCCACATAATAATAGCCTTCCACTGTACTTCTTACTGCCGCAGGAGCGCCTACTACCGTTACCGGCTCCAAAGCATCTTTACCTGTTTTTTCAACGGCTTTCTTCAAATCAAAGTCGGTGTACACGTTTCCTCTGACCGAGCTCATTTTCAAATTGGCTTTGGTGCTGGCCGGCATGATCACTTCCAGCTCCCCGTCAGCATTAATGGAGGTAATTTTATCCTGGGCCAGCTGCGTAAATTCGATCCTGGTACTACCTCCGTAGGAGTTGCTGGCGATAATATTTCCCGAGAAACCGGTAACATTCAGATTGCATCCGGAACAGTTCACATCCAGCTCGCCTTCAAAAGACCTTATTTCAAGCGCTCCTTTCTTTCCCCAGTCAGAATCCGTATTCTCTCTGAAACGGGTAGTCAGACCGTGCGGTACTTTCACAACATAGTTTTTAAAAAGCCGGTTGGCATTCGGGATGTTTATATTCAGGATCCGCACTTCCTCCTCTTTTTCTTCTCCCTTTTCATTAATGGAAGTAACAATCTTAGCGGTTTCTTCGTCTACCGTGGCTGAAATTCCGGTATTATCCAATCCTCCGGCAGTGACCATACGTAAACCGGTCGCTTTTTCCGGAACCTTTCCTTCACCGCCTTCGGCTTCAATAACAATGCTGTTTCCGGCGTAACCTTCAATGATCAGGCCGGAAGATGGCCCCGTTATATTCACCAGCCCTTTAAAATTCTTTACTTCATACTGCTTCTTTTCCTGAGCGCCGGAAAAGTGAGCGGCCATTACAGCCCATGATACTAAAATCAGCTTTTTCATAATTTTTTACATGTTTAAAACTTTTATACCAAATTCTGCCCGATCCCTGATGTTTTCTGAAACATCAGGGTTGTTCATAATTCCGGTAAAGACGGGCAGGGCCTTCACCTCTCTGAGTTCTATCAGCTTTGTCATTAATGCCATTTGTAAGGAAGGGTCCCGCTGCTCGGCCAAAGTGAGAACCAGGTTCTCCCGCATTGCCGGGCTCAGCTCAAAACGACCTACCGCCTCTAACGCTGCCAGCCGTACATTCACACTCGGGTCACTTTCCAGCGCCAGGAACAGCGCATCCATTAAAGCCCCGTCAGCAACATCCAGATTATAGCTGTAATTGATGGCCTCCAGCCGGGAGGCAGCAGACTCCTGCCGTAACATGGCCAGGATCATCTTATGCTGAACCTCGTTAATCTGACTGACCTCCTTCCTGATGTCAGCCAGCTCCTGCAGCACGGCGGGTTGTTTCCGGGAAGCTCTCACCGATGGTTCTCCATCTGTTGTCACCTCTTCTTTTACCTTTATGGTATCACGCAGGGTGATATACACCGGCTTTTCTACGGTAACAATCTCTTTCTCCGGTTTGCGGCTACCGAAATAATAAGCCCCCGCCACTGCCAGCACCATGGCAGCATACCTGAAAACTTCCCTGAACGAAAGCCGGAAACGCGGAGCTGCTTTACTTTTTTCAGTTTCCAGGAAGGCATAGAAATGATCGTTTGCCGTTCCGGAAACCTCCGGCTCTGCTACTTCCGGCAATTCTTCAAAAAGCTGCTTCAGCTCTTCAAACTCCTGCCGAGAGCCCGGGTTTTCCGAAAAGAAATCCTCCAGCTCCTTTTCAGAGGTCTTTCCTTCCAGGTAGTCCGCAAAAAACTCTTCTACATTCTTCATTCCATTTGAAAATAAATTTCCCGCAAAATCTTTAGTCCACGATGTACCCTTACTTTTACCAGGGATACACTTATCTGCAATATTTCTGCTATTTCATCATATTTCAGTTCCTCATAACGGCTCAGCAGGATCACCTCCCTGTATTCCCGTGGCAGCTTCTCTAATGCCCGCTTTAACTGGTATTCCTGCTCCTGGTCATAGTCACTGCTCTCTTCTTCTATTTCTATATCCAGTCCTGAAAAAATGTTCCGGTTTTTCTGGATAAAATCCTGAAATACATTCCGGGCAATCCTGAAAAGCCAGGGTTTAAACACATAACCCTCCGAAAAGCTCTTCCGGTAATGAATGACCCGGTAAAAAACCTGTTGCATCAGGTCTTCTGCATTATCCCTGTTGACGGAGCTCCGGTAGAAATATCCTAACACAGGCCGCTTATACCGCTCATAAAGAACGGCGGCTTTATCTAAATCTCCGCCTGCTACAGCCATCATGGCCTGCTCATCTGTCATAGGAGTTCGTCTTCTGATTAGTAAAACCGGGTGGGAATTAAAAGGTTACAAAGAGCAGATTTTTTTTTGCAGAAAATTTCAGGATATACCTTTGGATTGTAGTTTCTGACCAGGCAGGAGCTCAAAAGCTCACCAGCCCCGCCGAGTGTAACCAGAAACTAAACAAAAATTCAGGACAAGCCCAGCACTTCCCTTACCCGCGTCATTTCTGCTTCCGTACCAATAGAAAGCCGGAGCCAGGGAGTGCCCTCTTCAAAAGTCCGGGCCCCTACAATATTATGCGCCTGAAGATGCCTGGCCAGGTTTTTCGGGTATTTTCCCGAATTGAAATAAACAAAACTGGTAACTGAAGGAGCGTACGGAAGGCCA
Organism: Leadbetterella byssophila; assembly: GCA_040394735.1. Taxonomy (GTDB): domain Bacteria; phylum Bacteroidota; class Bacteroidia; order Cytophagales; family Spirosomataceae; genus Leadbetterella; species Leadbetterella byssophila_A. The sequence continues at coordinate 66,242 of JBEBRR010000010.1, read as the reverse complement.
AACATATCCAGTGTCTCGCAAAACATTTTCCGGCAACGGGCATTTTCCCGCTTTACATAGCTAATAAAATCACGGTCTTTCAAAGCAGCCAGCGCACCTGCCACGCTCACCGCTCCGGGTGCCGCATTGGCCCAGGGCTGCAGGGCCACCAGCCTTTTAACGGTTTCTTCACGGGCCAGGGCATAGCCTACGCGGCACCCGGCCATTCCGTAAATTTTGGAAAACGTTTTGGCAATAATGAGGTTGGGGAAATCATTGATCATCTCTGCCATGCCGGGGGTATCCTCAAATTCGGTATAAGCCTCATCAAGCAGTATCCAGATATGGGGCGACACTTCTTTAATAAATGCTCTTAAATCGTTAGCGGGGATGGGTATCCCCGTAGGGTTGTTCGGATTACAGAGATATACCAGCCGGGTCTGCCCGTCTATCGCTTCCTTCATCCGTTGAAGATCGGTATCTTTTTGGGTATCTACCGGAACCGACCGGGTGGTCAACCCCAGGGTAGCCGCCGCATCCATCCATAGCCGGAAGGTAGGATACGGAGCCACCACATTGCCCGGCTTTTCCGCGGCCAGCAGGCAGATCACCCCCAAAAGATCAGAAGACCCGGCCCCGATGATTATATTTTGCTCAGTATGCCCGGTCAGGCCGGCCAGCTCTTTGCGCAGCGCCATGCTTTGATCCCACTGGTAGCGGTTAGAAGTCTCAATAGCCTGCGCCATAGCTTTTCGCGCCGCGGGTGAAGGGCCGTAGGGGTTTTCATTTGAACTTAATTTGATCACTCCGGCGGCAGGATCGGCAGGGCGCTCTACCTGGGCGGCAAACAGGTCCCTGCTCCATCCGAAAGCAGCTATCCCCAGTGATGTATACTTCAGAAGGCTTCTACGGTCCATATCGTTTAAAATTGTTCTTCTACAATAATGTCTGCGATCAGGGCTTCAATTTTCCGGGAAACCCATGGCTTACAGAAATGGAACACCGCAAACAGCACGCTGTACAGCGCCGTTATGCAGGCATATCCTATCCAGTAACTCCTTGTATAATAATTAATAATGGCCGCTGCCAGGATGTTCAGGAGGAGAAAAATGATAAATATGAAAATCGCCACCAACACATTCATGACTATTTTGGCCAGCAACTTTTCCACTTTGGCCAGCAACTCAAGCTTTTTCAGTTCAAATTTTGACTCTGCGAGCTTCAGCAGGTTGTCCTTCAGCTCGTCTATTTTCAAAAAGTCGGAAATTGATGTTTTTAAGCTCATAATCCGGATGTTTTAGTTTAGTGTAATTTAATTTTGACCTTCATTATGCTTCTATATCGCATCTACATTTACTACCACCTGTACGGATTTAAATTTCTTATCGGTAATCAAATTTACAATTTCTTTTTGAAGATACTGCTTCGTGGCCTGAATATTCATCCTGTCTTTTTCCAGCTTTAACCAGATCACAAACAGGTATTTGTTTCGGATCCTCTCTACCAGAGCCCGCTCAGGACCCATCACCCTCTGGCTGCCCAGAAAGTTTTTCAGGGTTTCGGCCAGGCGTTCGGCGGCCTGGTGCGCAAGCACCTGGTCTGCTTCTTTAACGGTGATCTCAATAATCCTGGAAAAGGGCGGGTAGTTGTATCCTTCCCTTTCCACGAGTTCATCCTCGTAAAAGCCGGTATAATCATTGGCCAGTACATATTGCAGAACCCGGTTTTGGGGATTATTTGTCTGGATAAGCACCCGGCCTTTTTCTTCTCTTCTTCCCGCCCGGCCGCTTACCTGCGTAATCAGCTGGAAAGCTCTTTCCGCTGCCCGGAAATCAGGGAAATGGATCATCCTGTCGGCATTGAATACCCCTACGAGGCTGACCCGGTCAAAATCCAGCCCTTTGGAAACCATCTGGGTACCCACCAGGATATCTACATCGCCCGACTCAAATTCACCGATGATCTGCTCGTAGGCATTTTTGGTACGGGTGGTATCCAGGTCCATGCGCAGCGTACGGGCCTCCGGGAAAAACTCGCGGAGATCATCCTCTATCCGCTCTGTGCCCACCCCCACTGAACGCACCCGCGGCGAGCCGCAGGCCGGACACACTTTGGGTACGGCTTCCGAATAACCGCAGTAATGACATACCATGGTTTTTTCATGCAGGTGATGGGTCAGCGTCACCGAACACTGGCTGCAATGCGGTATCCAGTTACATTCCTGACAATTCAGGTAGGGAGCATACCCCCTCCGGTTCAGGAAGATAATGCTCTGCTTTTTACGTTCCAGGTTTTCGCGTATGCCTTCAAGCAGCAACGAACTGAATTCCTTTTGCAGCGTTTTGTTTTCTCTTTCCACACGGAGGTTTACCAGCTGAATATCCGGCAGCTGTGCATCACCGAAGCGTTCAGAAAGGGTGACGAGTCCGTATTTTCCGCTCTGCGCCTGGTAATAAGACTCTATGGAAGGAGTGGCGGAGCCCAGCAATACTTTGGAATGCACTTTCTGTGCCAGCATGATGGCTACGTCGCGGGCATGATAGCGGGGCGCAGGGTCAAACTGCTTATACGAAGCTTCATGCTCCTCATCCACAATGATAAGCCCCAGGTTTGAGAAAGGCAGAAAAATGGAAGAACGCACGCCCACCACAAACTGGAATTTCTTTTCCAGCACTCCCCGCCAGACTTCTACCCGTTCATTATCAGAGAATTTGGAATGATATACCCCCATCTTATCCCCGAATACCTTTCTCAGACGACGAACAATCTGGGTAGTCAGTGCGATCTCCGGTAGCAGAAACAGTACCTGGGCGCCTGAATCCAATGCTTTTCTGATAATATCAATGTACACCTCGGTCTTGCCGCTGCCGGTGATTCCGTGGAAGAGCATTACCTCTTTTTCCGCAAAACCGGCCATGATCCCGTCTGATGCCTGTTGCTGTGCTTCTGAAAGCATTATTTCAGCTTCAGAGCCGGGATTCTCGTTGCCAAACCTTGGCACACGAACCTCAAACTGTTCGAAAATACCCTTTTCCAGCAGCGTATTTACTGCAGTATCTGAAATTCCCTGCTCCTTAAAGAGCCTCTTTTCCATTCCTTCCGTATTCCGGGAAGGAAGATCTTCGATCGGAATATTACTGAGATACTTCAAAACAGCTTCCTGCTGTTTTTTAGCTTTGTTCAGGCTTTCAATCAGCAGCAATGCGCTCTCATCGGAAGCATATTCTTCTCCCAGCCTGACTTTCCTGACCAGCCTGGGGCGGTAGCGTTCGCTTACCTCCTCATAAAGCACCACGGCGTGCTTGGCCACCAGTCCCTTGATAAATTTTGCCAGGTCAGTTTCACCGATCAGCCGGGCTGATTCTTCATAAGAAAGCGAATCTTCCCGGATAAGGACGTCAAGAAATGATTTTTCCAGCTCATTGAGGAGTTCATGATGATTAAAGTCGGGATTGTATTGAATCTTCGATTGGGAACTGATCTTCAGGCCTGAGGGGAGAGCCACATTCAGCACTTCTCCTGCCGTACACATGTAATATTCTGCCACCCACTGAAAAAGCCAGAGCTGGTCACGGGTGACCACGGGCTCGGTATCCAGCAGCTCCCGGATATATTTGGCGGGGTATTTCTCCGGCGGATCGTTATGCAGCCGTACCACCAGTGCCGTCAGCACCCGCGACTTGCCGAACTCCACCACCACACGGGCCCCGGCTTTTACCAGCGGGGCAGTTTCCCGCGGCAGCCGATAGGTGAAATACTGAGGGATAGGTACGGGCAGAACCACATCTATGAAAAGCGCTGTGTTTTCCATATTACAAAGTTAAACAAACTGCCCGTAACACTATGCACGTTACAGTTCTCCCTTCTTCATTTGCTTCACGGCATAGTCTACCGCCCGGGCAGCAAACGCCATATAGGTCAGCGACGGGTTCTGGGTAGAAGTGGAGGTCATGCAGGCGCCGTCAGTTACAAAAACATTCTGACAGTGATGAAGCGCATGCCACTTATCAAGAAGCGACGTTTTCGGATCATGCCCCATCCGGACACCTCCCATTTCATGGATGTCGTTACCCGGATTCCGCTTGGACTCATGGGTTTTAACATTCTTGAAACCGGCTTTCTCAAACATTTCGCTGAACTGATCCATATAATCCTGCTCCATTTTTTTATCGTTCTCATCGTAATCGATGGAAATTCTCAGCAGCGGAATACCCCAGGCGTCTTTTTCCTTTGAATCCAATGCCACATAATTGCTTTCTTTCGGAATGGTTTCGCCCATCATGTGTGACCCTACCGACCAGTAATCGTTGTATTTCCGGGTGTCCAGCCCGTTTTTCAGCTCCTCGCCCCAGCCTTCGCCACTGTAATACGGATTTCGTGACGCCTGGAAGCCGGCAGCATAGCCCCTCAGGAAATCGGTCTCCTGCTTATCCACATTCCGGAAGCGTGGAACATACGGAGAATTCGGCCTTCTACCCTCCGTGGTCTTATCCAGGTAGCCTTCATATTCCGCAGAAATTGTCCGGTTATAATTATGAAACGCCACATATTTACCCAGGAGGCCATTATCATTTCCCAAGCCGTTCGGAAAACGGGAAGAGATACTGTTCAGAAGCACCAGGTTGGAATTAATGGCTGACGCATTCAGGAATATTACCTTTGCAAAAAAGTCAATTTCCTCTTTGGTATTTGCATCTATGACTTTTACTCCGCCGGCTTTACCCAGCTTTTCGTCATAAATAATGGAATGTACCACTGAATGCGGTCTCAGGGTCATGTTCCCGGTTCTTTCTGCCGCCGGAAGCGTTGAGGAGTTACTGCTGAAATATCCGCCATAGGGGCATCCTCTTTCACAAATAGTACGATGCATGCACTTGGACCGGCTCTGATCAAGGTAAATCTGGCGGTTATCGGTCAGGTGAGCGCAGCGACCCTGGATAATATTCCGGTCTTTGTAATGTTTACTTACCTGCTGCTGGAAATAGGATTCCACACAGTTCATTTCGTGTGCGGGAAGAAATTCTCCGTCCGGCAGGTTTTTCAGTCCGTCGCGGTTCCCGGAAATCCCCGCATAGCGCTCTACGTAACTGTACCATGGAGCGATATCGGCATAACGGATGGGCCAGTCTACCGCAAATCCGTCGCGGGCAGGTCCTTCAAAATCAAAGTCTGACCAGCGTTGGGTTTGCCTTGCCCACAGGAGCGATTTTCCTCCTGTCTGGTAGCCCCGCAGCCAATCGAACGGTTTTTCCTGGATATACGGGTGCTCATTATCTTTTACAAAGAAATGCTCCGTACCTTCATAAAAAGCATAGCAGCGGCTCGCAATGGGATTAGCCTCTTTCATCTCGCGGGTAAGCTGATTACGGTGTTCAAATTCCCATGGCATCTTATTGGTGGTGGGGTAATCCGTAATATGCTTTACCTCACGGCCTCTTTCCAGCACCAGTGTTTTCAGCCCTTTTTCACAAAGTTCCTTCGCTGCCCAGCCTCCGCTGATTCCTGAGCCGATAACGATGGCATCAAAAGTACGGTCTTTAACAGAATCAATATTGATATTAGGCATGGTTGTCAAGGTTTACGCAGCCCACATAACGGCCGGGGATAAATTCATAGTGCCGGAGATTACTCATTACATATTCGGAGGTATTATAGCCGCGAACCGTCAGTCCTTTGAGAAGGTCAGCAAACCCGTCTTCATCCGGGAAAGATTTCAGAACCTCTGTCCGTTCAGCCGGTGAAAGAAGCTTGAAGGCTTTGGAGAACTGTCTTTTAGCTGCTTTGTCCAGTTCCACCAGCCCGTTCCCGAAGAGCGTTTGCTTTTCAGGGTCCAGGCAATCCTGCACCATCCTGGCTACAAATACATCCACTCCCAGCGATTTTGCTCCCGGTGTCCGGGTTTCAGGAATGATGGCATCTACGGCCGCGGCCAGAATGGCCTGCCTGTTTTCGTTCAATAAGGTAGAAGTGCCCTCCAGTGTTGACCGGTTCCACCATACAAATCCGGCCGGGATGGCAATGGCTGCACCTACTCCCAGTCCGATGGCCTGACGTCTGTTCATAATTCAGGTTGAAAGTTTGAGGCAAGATAAGAAAAATAATTATGCCTGCAGGAATTCAAATTATAAAATCCGGGGAGTTCTGCGGGTTACGAAGGTTCAGGCAGCAGATACTGTACGGTCTGCTGCCTGATCATTAAATATATACCACATTAAACCTTAAATCCAACGGATCAAAAACCCCAAAGAGCTGATCAATAAAGCCGGGTTCATTGAGGTAAAAATTCAGAAAATTATCTTTCCTTTCCTGCTGGCTTCCGCCGGGGAAAAGCTTGTCTTTTAAACCCATAAGCTGGTTGATCGATGTATCAAACTTCCTTTCTTCCGCTTTTTTGATCCGGGCTTCCAGGTGGTTAAGGCCTTTCAGCATTTTGGCTTTTTCCGCTTCAATGGCCCCCTCCAGTGTAGGGTCTACTTCCCGGGCTTTGGATACTATGGCTGCAAATGCTTCTGCAATGGCTGCTTCTTCAGTTTTCAGGCTCAGGCTGTTTTCTGAATTTTTTTCTACAAATGCTTTTTTAAGGACGGTATCCTCCAGGTAGAGCTCCTCGATGCTTACGCTCAGCTTATCCATCCGTTTTTTAAGGCCGCCGTTAATTATCAGCGCCAGATTCCGGGGAAGCAGTATCGGAAATGCTACTGCATAATAATCAAAAACTCCTTTCAGCTGCAACCAGTAGGCCAGCTCAGACGGCCCGCCCAGGTAAGCCAGGTTCGGGAGAATGGTTTCCTGGTAAAGGGGCCGCATGGCTACGTTGGGACTGATTTTCTCGGGTTGCTCCTCCAGAAGGGACTGCATTTCATCCGGAGAAAAGCTCAGGTTACTGTCTACCACGGTGTACCTGTCGTCACTGAATTCAATTCTCTCACGCAACCCTTTATCTTTATAGAACAGGTTGATGTCCCGGCCGTTGATCTGCGGTTTGTAGCCCAGCTTTTCCAGTTCAACGGTATTGGCATCCAGAGCCTTTTTCACCGACCTGTTTTGCAGCTCGTCCCACATTACGGGGGCAAAAATCCGTTTCAGTTCCCGGTCATTCCCGTCTATAGAAACCAGGCCGTACTTTCCGAAAAGTTCGTGCATGTATTGGCGAACGGCCCCGGCCAGCGTATCATTGTCTGAATAAGCACGCAGGAAGACCTCCGGTTTGTCTTTCAGTTCCTCAAAGATTTTCAGAATTCCCTCCGGGTTCATTTCTCCAACTGCCCCTTTCTGATCCGTTTCCCAGGTATATTTCTGGCCGAAAAGATTAAACGAAGCTATTTCTGCAAAGTCGTGGTCTTCAGTGGCCATCCAGTATACAGGCACAAAATTATATCCCGGCATAGCTTTCTTTAACTGCGCTGCCAGGTTAATGGTGCTTACGATCTTGTAGATCACATATAAGGGACCGGTAAAAATATTGAGCTGATGCCCCGTAGTGACGGTAAATGTGTTTTCCTTCAGGAGGATATCCAGCTCCGGTGCATTCTGAATACCGGCGTACTGGCGCTTCAGCGTCTCCGTAAGGACTGCGCGATACAAAAACTTCTTTTGTTTTATCTGTGCTTCAAACCCGTCAATGGCCGGAAAATATCCGTACAGGGGCTTTAACTCCTCACGGCGGTTTACATAATCCAAAAACAGCTTCGGGAAGTGTGCCACCTGTTCAAAAGGCAGCTTTTTAATTTCAGATTGCAATTATTCGATGTTTTCAGATTAAAACAATCCGCCGCCGGTTTCAGTTTCAGCTGCCTCTTTATTTGTATCTTTGTCTTTCAATTGGAAAAGGATTTGGGTATTCGGGAAACATCGGACGGTTCGGCAACTTTCTTCTCGGAAAAATACGGTCAGACCTACCACTCTGTACATGGTGCAAGGACAGAGTCAGAACGGGTGTTCATAGAACTCGGTTTTAATTATGCCGCTACCCTGTTCCCGTGTCTTGATATCCTGGAGGTGGGTTTCGGAACAGGCCTGAATGCCTGGCTTACCCTGCAAAAAGCGATAGAATCCGGTATGGAAGTACATTACACCGGAATAGAGGCCTACCCGCTTCAGGCAGACGAATACGAAATGCTCCCATCCGAACTTCTCCCTTTGCACCGGTTTTCCTGGGAAGAGCCACACACCATTTCCCCTGGGTTCAGCGTTGTAAAGAACAAAGTACGACTGGAAGATTTTTACAGCTCATTTGCGTTTAACCTGGTTTATTTTGATGCCTTTTCACCGGATGCCCAGCCCGAGCTCTGGTCAACGGATATATTTGTAAAAGTGGGGAACATGATGCATCCGGGCGGGGTTATTACTACGTATTGTTCCAAAAGTTCCGTACAAAGGAATTTGCGATCTGCCGGCTTTATGGTGGAAAAACACCCGGGGCCACCCCATAAAAGGGAGGTGATACGGGCCATTAAAAAATGATTATCGTGAAAAAAACACTTCTTCTGTTCTTTCTGAACCTCTTTTTTCTCCCCGGTTATGCGCAGTTCCTGGAAGATAAACAAAGTACGGCACAGGTACTGAAAGGGCTCGATTATCTATATAACCTGCAGCACGCCCAGGCCGAGGCCGAGTTTGCTTCGGTAAAGGCCAAATACGCCGATCACCCCGTAAAGTTTTTGCTGAATGCCCTGCAGATCCAGTGGAAGAACATTCCTATTGATCAGCATAGCGCTGCTTTGAGCTCCTACCTGGGCGAACTGAATAAATGCGTGGAAGCCAGCCACCGGTATTATGAAAAACCGGCCTACAAAATGGAATGTACCTTTTTTCTTTTGGCCGGGCATGGTTTCCTGGCGCTGGCCGAAAATTACAAAGGCAGCTTCATGAATGCCACCCAGGAAGCCCGCAAAGCCCTGAAATATTTTAAGGAGGGTAAAAAATACAAAAACAGCAATGCGGAGTTCCTGTTTGCCAACGGCCTGTATAATTACTACCGGGAACGGTATCCAGAGACCAAGCCTATTGTTAAACCTATCATGGTGTTTTTCGATGCCGGAAATAAAGCACAGGGGCTGGCCGAACTGGAAAGGTCTTTCCGCAACTCGGTGTTCAGCCGGACGGAAGCTGCAATGTATCTGCGGGACATTTATATTAAATACGAAGCCAACTTCGGTAAAGCCCTGCACTTTTCTTCTGAGGTTTACCGTGACTATCCCAATAACTTTGTTTTAAGAATCGGGCAAATTGAGTGCTTACTGCTCAATATGAAGTTTGATGAGGCGGAAAAACTGAACGAAGGCCTCAGACCGGTGTCCAATTCAGTGGCCAGCCTTTCGTATTTTGTGTTTGACGGTTACATCAAAGAACATAGTGATAAGAATCTCCCACAGGCAAAAGCGGCCTATCAGAAAGCGCTTACCATAAAATACAACGACCGGTATACCAAAGAATATGTGGCATTTGCCTATCTTGGCCTGGCAAGGATCGCCGTACAGGAGGGTGACAAGGCCGCTGCCCGGAATTACTATAAGCAATGTCTTAAATACGGTGAATACCTGTGGCTGATTGCCACGGCGAAAGAAGAACAAAAGAAAATAACCTGAATGCAGCTTTCGGAAATCAGCTTTCAGAAAAGGGAAGGGTTGTGTCACTGCAGCCATCAGCCTTCCACTGATGAGCAAAGCTGGCGGCTGAGGGCTGAAAACTGTTATACGTATGAAAAATTATATTATCCGAAATGCGGCTATCGTCAATGAAGGCACGATCACTCACCAGGACGTACTCATCCAGAGCGGCCGGATTGAAAAGATCGCCCCGCTGATCTACAAGCTCACTAATCACAAAGAGATCGATGCGGAAGGCCTTTACCTCCTGCCGGGGGTGATTGATGACCAGGTGCATTTCCGGGAGCCCGGCCTGACCCATAAGGCCTGTATTGCCACCGAATCCAAAGCCGCACTGGCCGGAGGTACCACCAGCTTCATGGAAATGCCCAACACGGTTCCCAATACCCTCACCCAGGAATTACTGGAACAAAAATATGCCATAGCCGAAAAAACCTCCTGGACCAATTATTCGTTTTTCATGGGCGGATCTAACGACAATTACGAGGAAGCCATGAAAACCGACCTCGCCAAAGTTTGCGGCCTCAAGCTTTTCATGGGGAGCTCTACCGGGAATATGCTGGTAGACAATGAAGATACACTGAACCGGTTTTTCGGCAATTTTGAAGGGCTGATTGCTACCCACTGCGAAGACGAAGCCACAGTAAAGGCAAACCTGGCCCATTATAAAGCCTTATACGAAAGCAAAACCCTTCCCTATGATATCCATGCCCTCATCAGAAATGAAGAGGCCTGCTACAAGTCTTCTTCGTTTGCCATAGAGCTGGCCAGAAAAAGCGGTACACGGCTTCACATTCTGCATATTTCCACCGGTGATGAGCTGGAGCTGTTTGACAATTCCCTCCCTCTGAATCAAAAGAGGATCACGTCAGAAGTATGCGTACATCACCTGTACTTTGATGCAGAAGATTACCGGCAGTTTGGAAACCAGATCAAATGCAACCCGGCTATCAAACATAATCATCGCGAAAAACTGATGCAGGGGCTCTTAGATGACCGGCTGGATATTATCGCCACAGATCATGCGCCTCATACGCGAGAAGAAAAAAGTACGGATTACTGGTCTGCTCCTTCCGGAGTTCCGCTGGTGCAGCACAGCCTCCAGGTGATGCTGGATTTTTACCTGCAGGGAAAGATCAGCCTGGAAAAAGTGGCGGAAAAAATGGCGCATGCTCCGGCCGACTGCTTCAAAGTGAGAGAACGCGGATATATCCGCGAAGGCTACTGGGCCGACCTGGTGCTGGTAGACCTTCATCGGCCCTTCACGGTAACCCGGGAGTCACTGCAATACCGTTGCGGCTGGTCTCCGTTTGAAGGAAAAACCTTCGGCACCACTATCCTCAAAACCTTCGTTTCAGGAGAATTAAAGTACAGTAACGGCGAATTTTTCTTTGATGAAAGCGGTAAACGCCTGACATTTAATTTGCGGTAGAAGTCTGTTGCCGGGGCACAGGATTATCCTGTGCCCCGGCAACAATATGTCAGAAACGGCTCTCCCTCTTGAAAAAAAGGATTATCTCCTGGGTAGCACCGTAACCGGCATTTGTATCTATCGTGGAAACGAGCTCCCAACCTTCTGATCCCAGTTTGTTTATCTCTGTTTCCAGTTTCTCTGATTCTACTTTGGTACCCCAGAAGCCCTCGGGCTTTGTCTTAAAAATTTTATACTCGTACTTTTTCATTGCTCTTTTATTTTAAAGATACAATGCAAAAAACCTTATTACTTCAAAATTTACATAACCGGCCTTCCGGCTTCTCAAGCGGTCACTTCACTTCGTACAACTCCGAATGCATGGCTTTTAACTCTGCCTCCGGTATTTTGATCACTTTCCGGTCATAGGTCATGAGCCCGTTGGTCTCTATCTCCACATCCGTGGTCTGGGTATACACCGCCGCTGACAGGCCCTGCTGAACCAATGTTTTAAGTGACTGCATAAACTCGGCATAACGCTTTTTCAGGTCTTCCCTGTTTTTAAAACTCTGGTAGCCCCAGTTGTTTTTATCCTGCCAGGTATGGCCTTCCAGCGGTAAGCCCAGGCCGCCGAATTCGCCCAGCACCAGCACCTGGGCTTTCCCGAAGTATTGGGGATCGGGCATCTGCGGTTCAGGATAATGATGGATATCCAGGATATCTCCTACCGGATAAAAATTCCCGCCGCTGGCGCTGTTCACCAGACGGGTAGGGTCATGCTTTTTTGTCCATTCTGTTATTTCCTTTGTCTTGAACTGTCCCCAGGCTTCATTAAACGGCACCCATACCACTATACTCGGGAAATTATAGAGGACGTCCATAATGGCTTTCCACTCTTTCCGGTACATGGTTTCCGATGCCGAAGTGCGATCTTTTTCCAGTTTTTTGCCTGTGATGTTACCCAGCCGCATATCCCAGGCATTTCCGCCCAGGTCACCACTTGGCATATCCTGCCATACGAGGATCCCCTCGCGGTCGCAATGGTAATACCAGCGGGCCGGCTCCACCTTAATGTGTTTGCGGATCATGTTAAAACCCATTTCTTTGGTTTTTATCACGTCAAACTTCAGGGCTTCATCAGTGGGTGCGGTATAGAGCCCATCAGGCCACCAGCCCTGGTCCAGAGGACCGTATTGAAAGAGGAACCGGTCATTCAGCAACATGCGCTGAATTCCGTCGGCTCCGGCCTGCATCGATATTTTCCGCATAGCAAAATAAGACCGTACCTCATCCAGCACTTTCCCTTTACGGATCAGGGAAACTTTCAGGTCATACAGAAAGGGACTTCCCGGCGACCATAGTTTGGGACCAGCTATCGTTAATTCCGCGGTATTCCCTGCGGTTACTTCCTGTTCGGCTATTTTCGTGTTTCTATCCCAGGCTTCTATTTTTACGATATCCCCGCTTTCGGTCCCGGCCGTTCCGGTCTGCACTGTAAGTATTTTACGGTCTGTGTCCGGGGTATGCCGTGTCCAGGTAATACGGGCTTGGGGTACGCCTTCCAGCCATACGGTCTGCCAGATACCGGTCACCGGTGTATACCAGATCCCATGAGGCTTATTTACCTGCTTGCCGTTAGGCTGCGGACCCTCATCGGTAGGGTCCCACACCGAAATTACAATCTCCTGCCTACTTCCTTTTTTCAGGAAAGGTGTAATGGAAAAAGAAAAAGGATCATAACCGCCTTCATGCGTTCCCACACTTTGACCGTTGATGAAAACTTCGGTTTTCCAGTCTACTGCCCCAAAGTTCAGAATCACCTCCTTATCCCGGATGGCCTTGTCTATATCAATCGTGGTTTTATACCAGAGTGTGCTGTCTTTCCCCACTCTCCGGCCTACTCCCGAAAGAGCCGATTCCACGGCAAAAGGCACCAGGATTTTTCCTTCATAAGCCTGTGGCCGGACATTGACCGGCGTAATGGCGTACTCCCAGAGCCCGTTCAGGTTCTGCCAGCCTTCTCTTACCAGCTGGGGACGGGGGTAATCGTTCAAGGGCTTCCCCGGGCTTACCTTCTCTGCCCATGGTGTAACAGGCTTACCGTGCACCACCTGCCATTGATCCTGCGCAAAAACACCTGCTGTCAGAAGTAAAGAGAAGAATAAAAGTTTACTTTTCATATCCAAGGTTGATTTCCTACGAAAATAAAGCATTTTATGTAAGGCCCCAAGCGGCCTGTTGAAAATCACTAGTTTTTGGGTTATCTTGCCCGTAACTTTTACCTTTATAATCTATGGCCCCGAAAATTTTTCTCAAAATACTGGTTCTTATATTTCTCCCGCTCACGCTGCCGGCCCAACGGGTAAGAGAACTGGGTATCCGGGTGGGAGTGCTTTCTCCCGGTAAACTTAACGCCATCACCGATGTGCCCGGGGTCAGAGTAGGCCACAAAACACGTATAGAAGGGGAAAAGGTCCGTACCGGGGTCACTGCCATTCTCCCTCATCCCGGAAATATATTCCAGGAAAAGGTACCTGCCGCCATTTATGTGGCCAATGGCTTCGGAAAGCTGACCGGCATCAGCCAGGTACAGGAGCTCGGAAATCTTGAAACGCCGGTCGTGCTGACCAATACGATGTCTGTACCGGCAGCTGCCGACGCCCTTATTGATCATACTCTATCGCAAAAAGGAAATGAAAAGGTAAAGTCGGTCAATTTTGTGGTGGGCGAAACCAATGACGGTTATCTTAATGATATTGCCGGAAGGCATGTAAAAAAACAGGATATCCTGGAGGCTTTGTCCAGTGCTTCTGACGGCCCGGTGCAGGAGGGAAACACAGGTGCCGGCACCGGAACCGTTTGCTTCGGATGGAAAGGGGGCATTGGCACGGCATCCCGGGTTCTTCCCCGGAAATCGGGCGGATATACGGTGGGAGTGCTGGTTCAAAGCAATTACGGAGGGGTGCTTGAAGTAAACGGTGTACCTGTAGGTAAGGAGCTGGGAAAGCACTTTCTGCACGATCAGCTCAATGACCCCGCAGACGGTTCCTGCATGATCGTAGTGGCTACCAATGCCCCGCTCACCTCCCGTAATCTCGAACGACTGGCCAAAAGGGCCCTGCTGGGACTGGCCAAAACTGGCGGGATAGCCTCTAACGGCAGCGGTGATTATGTCATCGCATTTTCAACTGCTCCGGAATTACGGGTGGCTCATTCCTCTTCTTTTCCCACATATGAAGTGTCTGAATTGCGGAATGATGATGTATCCCCGTTATTCCTGGCGGTTATCGAAGCCACCGAAGAAGCGCTTCTGAATTCTCTTTTTATGGCAGAAACTATGAAAGGGGCTTCGGGAACGGTGGAGGCCTTACCCAGGGAGAAAGTAATGGAGATTTACAGAAAGTACAAAAAGTAAGGGCGTTGCATGCAACGCCCTTACTTCACGCGACATCATCTTACGCCGCGTCCTTTTTAATCTCGTACAGTGACGAATGTTCAAATTTCGAGCGGGCATAGTCTTCTGTTACTACAAAGCTCTTCACTGCTTTATCAGAAGGCAGCTCAAACATGGCATCCGTCAGGATGGCTTCACAGATGGAGCGGAGCCCCCTGGCGCCCAGGTTAAATTTAACCGCCTGGTCTACCACGTAATCCAATGCATTCTCTTCAAATGTCAGCTCAATTCCTTCCATCCTGAAGAGCTTCTGGTATTGTTTCACCAGTGCATTCTGCGGCTCGGTAAGAATTCGTTTCAGCGTATTCCTGTCGAGCGGGTTCAGGTAGGTCAGCAGCGGAAGGCGCCCGATCAGCTCCGGTATAAGTCCGAACGACTTCAGATCCTGCTGCGTCACGTAGCGCATCAGGCTTTCTTCCTTATTGAGGTCCACACCCTTTCCTTCCTGCCGGAAACCGATAGACGAAGTATTGATGCGTTTGGCAATATGCCGGGCAATACCGTCAAACGCCCCGCCACAGATAAAAAGAATATTCTCGGTATTTACCTGAACCAGCTGCTGGTCCGGGTGCTTGCGGCCTCCCTGCGGCGGAACACCTACTACTGAGCCTTCCAGCAGCTTCAGAAGCCCCTGCTGTACCCCTTCCCCGCTCACGTCACGGGTAATGGAGGGGTTATCCGATTTACGCGCTATCTTATCGATCTCATCGATGTACACAATTCCCCTCTGGGCCTGTTCCACATTGTAGTCGGCTGCCTGAAGCAAACGTGTAAGAATGCTTTCGATATCTTCGCCCACATAACCGGCCTCCGTTAAAACAGTAGCATCCGCTATAGCAAAAGGAACCTGCAGCATTTTAGCGATAGTCCGCGCCAGGTAAGTTTTTCCTGTTCCGGTCTCACCGACCATGATGATATTGGACTTTTCAATGTTCACATCGTCATCCGTGGCCGGTTGCATCAGCCGCTTGTAGTGATTATATACCGCTACAGTGAGCACTTTTTTGGCTTCATCCTGCCCGATAATATATTTATCCAGGTATTGTTTCAGCTCCTGCGGCGGCCTCAGCTCAAACTTCGCCGTAGGCTGAGCCCCCTTCTTCTTGGGCTTGGAAACATCTATCCCGTAGATTTCCCGCTGGATCATTTCATATCCCTGTTCAATACAGTTGTTGCAGATATTTCCGCTCTGTCCTGACAGCAGGATCTCCACCTCGTTTTTTGTTCTGCCACAAAAAGAGCAGTTCTGTTCTTTTGGTTTTGCCATATAATTTCAACCGGGGGGGGTTAGTTTTTATCCCGGTAAAGCACTTCGTCGATCAGGCCGTAGGCCTTGGCCTCCTCTGCTTTCATCCAGTAATCGCGATCAGAGTCCCTGTCGATCTCCTCATAGCTTTTGCCGGTATGCTGCGCCAGAATCTCATATAGTTCCTTACGTATTTCAATGATCTGCTTTACGGTAATTTCCATGTCTCTCGACTGCCCCTGGGCACCGCCGCTGGGCTGGTGGATCATTATTCTTGCATGCGGAAGAGCGGTACGCTTGCCTGCCGCTCCGCCGGCCAGCAGGACTGCGCCCATAGAGGCTGCCAGTGAAGTACATATGGTACCTACTTCCGGACGTACATACTGCATGGTATCATACATACCGAGGCCGGCATACACTGAACCTCCGGGACTGTTGATATACATCAGGATATCTTTCTTGGCATCTACCGATTCCAGGAATAGCAGCTGCGCCACCACGATGTTGGCGATCTGGTCGTCTACCCCCGTACCCAGGAAAATGATCCTGTCCATGATCAGTCTTGAAAAAACGTCAATGGCGGCAAAGCGCATCGGACGTTCCTCAATGATATTGGGGGTCATGTTCGTTATGTTGTGCTTCATGTAATCATCGATGGTCAGGCCACTGATGCCTGCGTGGTGCACCGCATATTTTCTAAATTCTTCTCCGAAGTTCATAGTATGATTAATCTTTATATTGAAAGAAAACAATGAAACGTCCTATAAAAGTTCAATGCGAAAAAACGCAAAAATCGGGCAGGAGAGACCCCTTACCCGATTTTTCTCCGTACCCGGAATTAGTTCTTATATGACTCGGTAGCAATCTCGTTGAATTTCTCCACAGATACCGGCTCATTATTTCTCTGTACTTTTTCTTTCACAAAGCCGAGCACTTTGCGGCCAAAGGCGCGGTCAAAGTATTTCCTGGTATTTTCCTTATTGCCATCCAGCTGTTTTTTAGCCATGTTGTCGATAAACTCTTCCATGCCGTCAAAACCGCCCTGTCCGCCGAAATAGCCGCGAATCTCGCTTTTTACTTCGTCAAGAATATCGTCATACTCTACTTTAACTTCATTATCACGGGCTACCTGTGAACGGATGAAGTCAAGACGGATTCCTCTCATAATAGCCGGGAATTCTCTCTCAAGATCTTCTGCCGTAGCTTTCCCTTCATTTACTTCCAGCAGGTATGCTTTCAGAAATTCTTCAGGGAGCTCGATGGCCACGCTTTCCAACAGGGCTTTTTCCACTTCAAAATCAAACAGGAAGTCTGATTCCCTTCTGTAATTATCCTTGATTATGCTTCTTACCTGTTCGGTAAATTCTTTTTCGTCTTTGGCTTTCCCTTCGCCCAGCACTTTATCAAAAAATTCCTGGTTTAATTCAGAAGGTTCAACACGGCTGATCCGTTCTACTTCGAACTCAAATTCTCCTTCCAGCTGGCCGGCGTCTTCATCCGATTTCCCGGTGGCAAAACCCAGCTCTTTCACCGTTTCAAAAACAGACTGGATATCAAATTTCAGCTTATCCCCTTTTTTCACACCGATAAACTGTGTTTTGGCATCAGCCTTCACTTTATCGGTAGGGATTCCCGACTGGAAAAAGAATTCAGTGGCTTCCTGCTGAAGCTTACCGAAGATAATATCTCCTTCTTCCGAAACTTCAGGCTCCTTATCTACCCCGAAACGCTTTTTCAGGTCTTCAATAGAATTGCTCACCTGTTCTTCCGAAGGTTCGATCTCGTATTGGACAATAGCCGGGATTTTCTGAAGATCTACCGTGAAATCAGAAGCAAAGCCGATCTCATAATTGAACTGAAAATCTTTCTGCGCATGCCAGTCGATATTATATGAATCTTCTTTCGGCTTAGGCTCCCCTACTATATTCAGGTTCTGCTCTTTGATCAGGTCATTTACCGCCTGACTGGCCACCCGGATCACCTCATCGACCAGAATGCTCTTCCCGTAGAGGTTTTTGATATAGGGAATGGGCACGTGTCCGGGCCGGAAACCTTTCACCTGTGCTGTTTTAGCGTATTCCCTGATTTTTTTCTCAACCGAAGGTTTATAATCCGCCTCGCTTACTTCCACGTGAAGCTGACCAAGCGTAGAAGATACTTTATCGAATTTTGTCTGCATTTAACTGACGTTTAAAATTTAAAAACCCTTCAACCAAGACGGTTGAAGGGTCAGAAGTACGGGCGGAGGGAATCGAACCCCCACGCCTTGCGGCACCAGATCCTAAGTCTGGCACGTCTACCAGTTCCGCCACGCCCGCAAAAATATACCTGTCTTATTCGGGCTGCAAAGGTAGGGCTTTATTTTCAAATGGTGCAAATCTTCCGGGAAAATATTTTTCAAATTACGGGCTGTTTTGAAAAACCGGCTATTTTTCTGAAAATTGTCACAAAAATCAGGAAATGAGTTTTCTAAAGAAGCTGGCCGGCGATGCCGTGCTGTATGGTATGAGCACCATCGTGGGCAGATTGCTGAACTGGCTCATGGTGGCCGTCCACACCCGTGCCTTTAACCAGCCCGAAATGCTGGCAGAGAACGGCCTTTTCTACACTTATATGATCCCCCTGAACATTCTCTTTACCTTTGGAATGGAAACCGCCTTTTTCCGGTATGCCTCCAGGAAGGAGAACCAGGAGGAGTATTTTAATCTGATCCTGAGCTTTATTATCGTTTTCGGGGCTACTCTTTCCGGTCTCATCATTGTATTTGCCACTCCCCTGGCCAACGCCTTGAATTTCCCGCATTCCGAACACCTGATCACGCTTCTGGCTGTCATCCTGCTCACCGATGCCGTTTGTGCCATTGCGTTTGTCAGGCTTAGGGCAAACAACCGGGTCAAGAAATTTGTGGCTATCAAACTGGCCAATATTCTCATCAATATTTTTGCCACGCTTTTCTTTATTTATTTCTGTCACGGCATTGTTACTGACCGCTTCCTCCCGGAATACAAGTCATTTATTTCCACTTTTTACAGCGTGGAAAAAGGTCCCGATTTTATTATCTATGCCAATTATGTAGCCAGCCTGCTCACTCTGCTGATGCTCTGGAAAGAGTTTACCGGCTTCCGGCTGGTATGGATGTGGGAAAAGCTTAAAGTGGTTCTGGAATATGCCTGGCCGCTGATGATCATGGGCCTGGCCGGGTCCATTAACCTTACGGCTGACCGCCTTCTTTTCCGTAAGTTTCTTCCGGATGGATTCTACCCGGCGTTTCCGGATGTGGATACGGCTTTCGGGATTTATACCAACGTTTATAAATTGTCTATTTTCATGACCCTGGTAGTTCAGGCCTACCGTTATGCTGCAGAGCCCCTCTTTTTTTCTAAAATGGATGACCACAATTCTCCGCGAATGATTGCACTCAGTACCAAGTGGTTTACCATTGCCTGCATTGTGATCTGGGTGGCAGTGAGCCTCAACCTTAACTGGATCGGGCTCATTCTGGGTGAAAACTACCGCCAGGGAATTTTCGTTGTGCCGCTCCTGCTGCTCGCTAATCTCTTTATCGGCCTGTACAGTAACCTCACCATCTGGTTCAAGCTCAGTGACAAAACGTATTTCGGCACCTATATTACAGTAGGAGCCATGGCGGTTACCGTACTGCTGAACATGCTGCTGATTCCCCACTTCGGGTTTATGGGATGTGCCATTTCATTTGCGGTGTCTTCCTTCCTGATGGTAGCCTCCTGTTATATTCTCGGCGAGAAATATTACCCCATTCCTTACGAAACGGGGCGGGTGCTGTTCTACCTGGTGGTGGCGGCAGTCATCATCTGGGGGTATTCTTTTGCTGATAACAGTCAACTCATGCGGTCATTGCTGCTGCAGGGGCTTCTTTGCGCCGTATTTGTGGCACTTATTTATACGATGGAGAAAAAAAAGCCGGTTCCTGCCTGATAAAGGTTACGTCAGGCAATTTCAAAGCTTAAGGCCTGCGTTTCTTCTTTGTGTTCTTTACTGCAATTACTTTGTGCAATGTAATTTTTCACAAAGAACACCAGGTTGTTTTCACAAAGGCCACAAAGATAGTGCTCACAAAAACGACCGGATCCGCTCAGCCGTAGCCGCCAGTTCTTCCTGCGAAACCTTCAGCTTGGACGTAAAATCCATGTCCGAGATATGATCCATCGGGATAAGGTGCACGTGCACATGGGGTACCTCCAAACCTACCACGGCCAGGCCTACTTTTGTGCAGGGAACGGCTTCCTTGATGGCCGGCTCCAAGGTTTTGGCAAAGGCGAAAAGCTTACCATAAGATTCATCGTCCAGGTCGAACAGGTAGTCAGTTTCTTTCTTCGGAATCACCAGCGTATGGCCTTCGTGGCAGGGGAAGACATCAAGAAAAGCCAGGAATTCATCATTTTCCGCAATTTTATGGGCCGGAATTTCCCCCGAAACGATCTTACCGAATATAGTGGCCATGCTTAGTTTTTGATCTTGTCTTTAAATACCTTTTCAAACTTCTCCAGCTTGGGCCGGATCACCACCTGGCAGTAGGGATTCTGATCTCCTTTCAGCCTGAAATAGTCCTGGTGATAGTTTTCAGCCGCATAATACGCCTCCAGTGGCTCCAGGGTAGTCACGATCCTGTCTGAATAATACCCGGACTCATTCAGCTCCCGGATGATCTCAGCGGCAGTTTCCTTTTCCTTTTCATTGCGGTAGAAGATGGCCGAACGGTATTGGGTACCCACATCGGCTCCCTGCCGGTTCAGCGAAGTAGGATCGTGCGTTTTAAAGAATACCTCCAGGAGCCCCTCAAAATTAATCACCTGCGGATCGTACCATATTTTTATTACTTCAGCGTGCCCTGTGGTGCCTGTACATACCTGCTCATAGGTCGGATGGGCCACGTTCCCGCCGGTATACCCTGACTCCACATGATCCACCCCTTTCAACTGCTGGAAAACAGCTTCTGTACACCAGAAACATCCCCCGGCCAGCACAGCGGTTTCTAAATTATCTTTACTCATTGCTTCTTTTTTGGTCTTTTGCGAACATGCCGCATTACTTACCAGCAAAAATATCCAAAATATGAACGCATGTTTTCTCACGGCTCAGAATAATTTATCGGTGGTAATATCCTGCTGATCTTTTTCAAAGAAATAGCGGTGCACATTCAGCACATGCTCTCCGTCATTTTCCACTTTGGCGTAATCTCCGTTTTCCAGGAGTTCGTAGGCATTATAATTATCTTCCAGGTTCGCCTTGAGAATATGGGTCAGCTGTCCTTCGAGGCGTTCATTGGTTACTTTAAACAATGACTCGATCCGCTTGTCGAAGCTGCGTACCATAATATCGGCACTCCCCACGTACAACTCCGGCCGTCCTTCGTTATGAAAGTAGAGTATCCGTGCATGTTCCAGGTAACTTCCTACCAGCGAACGCACTTTTATGTTTTCACTCAGGCCGGGTCTTCCGGGTCTGAGGCAACATATTCCGCGTACAATCAGCTCGATCTTTACCCCTGCCTGCGACGCCGCGTACAGCTCTTCAATGACTTCCTTGTCTTCCAGTGAGTTTACCTTCAGGCATATGCCGGCCGCCTTCCCTTTCTCTGCATTTTCGGCTTCCCTCCTGATCATAGCCACCATGGCCTTGCGCATATTTCCAGGAGAGGTGATCAGGTTAATATACGATTGGGGCTGGGAATGCCCGGTAATGGCATTGAAGAACTCCGCGATGTCGTGGGTATAATCTTCGTTAGCCGTCAGCAGGCTGATGTCCGTATAGAGCTTGGTCGTGTCTTCGTTATAGTTCCCGCTGGCCAGGTGTGCATACTGCACCACCCGCTGACCTTCTTTCCTGACAATCAGCATCAGCTTGGTATGGGTTTTCAGCCAGCCGATCCCGTAAATCACAAAGCACCCGGCCTTCTGCAGCTTTTCCGCTTCCCGGATGTTATTTTCCTCATCGAACCGGGCTTTGATCTCAAAAAGAGCCGAAACATGCTTCCCGTTTTCTGCCGCACGGAGCAGGGCCGCCGTGATCCTTGAATTTTTAGCCAGCCGGTAAATGGTCAGTTTAATGGAAAGCACATTAGGGTCTTCCGCCGCTTTTTCGATCAGGGTCAGAACCGGCTCAAAGCTGTTGTAAGGATGATGCAGCAGGATATCATGCTCCCTGATGTTTTCAAAAATCGACTGATCCTTATTATAGTTGACAGGAGGTATGGAACTGGCCGACTTCGGCAGAAAGCCCCTGAAATCCTCATGATTCACAATCTGCCACAGGCGGGTATAATCCATCAGCTCATTATTGATCTGGATGTTATATTTGTCAATATCCCATTTCTTTTTAAGGATGTCCATCATGTATTCCGAAGGCGAACTCTCAATGACCATATACACTACCCTGCCCGCCTGCCGGCCCCTGATCTTCTCCTTCATTTCATTGACAAAATCTTCATCGAGCTCATCATCCTCAATCTCAAAATCACCGTTCCGGATAATTCTGAAGAGATCTACCGACTCTATTCTGACATTCTTATAGATCTTATGTATATTGCTGCGCACCACTTCTTCAACAGGCAGGAAGAGCACCATGCCCTCGTCTTCAAACTCATAGAATTTAGGCAGGTTGGAAGGAATCTGCACAAAAGACAATTTCCTCATATCTTCCGTTTCGGTAAAGAGGGTAGTCTGGGTATCGACGGAGACCACACCCAGTACCAGGTTTCTGGGCAGCAATATGGGAAAGGTATGGGTATGGTCATACACCATGGGCGTCAGCATGGGATATACCATATTATCAAAAAACTGGTTAACCTCGTGGCGTTGCTCTTTGGTCAGCTCCCTGAATTCCACTATCCTGAACTCATTGGCTTCAAACATGGGCTTCAGCTCTTCACGGAACAGCCGGTTGCGCTCATCGGAAAATTTTTTGATCTGGTTAAGAAGAGCTTTTTTGAAGGCATTCTCCCGGAGCCCGGAATAATCCATGCGGGGTTTACCAAAATCCAGGTAGTTATAAAGGCTTCCTACCCGAACGGTAAGAAACTCATCGAGGTTGGAGCCCGTAATCGCCAGGAACTTGAATTTTTCGAAAATATTGAGGTCCGGATTCCTGACCTGGTCCAGTACTCTTTCATTAAATTTCATCCAGCTCAGGTCACGACTGATAAAGTCGGACCGCTCGATGTCACTGTCCGATTTCTGATCTTTGACGGATGGGTTATAGTCATACTCGCTATTGCCCATTTCAAAGCTCAGCAACTCTTTAAAAAACGAGGTTACGCCCTCGGTCACACTTCCCATATCTGTTTTACTATTACGCTGTGAATTTACCCTAAATCATCTACACTATTAACGAAGGAATATTAAATTATTACAAAGGTTGAGTTTTATGAAGAGGATCCTGCATCCCCGTAATTTCCTCTGATAAAAAACCCGGAAGAAAATCGGACAGAACCGCGAAGAAATATAACTATTTTAATTTCTGGAAAGAATTAGGAATTTTTAACGAAAATCGTCAGCCGGCATGATTATGTTTTTTTCTAGCTTTGCCTCCAAATGAAGGGACTCACCGGGAAATATCTGTTTCTGCCGTTAATCGTCTTGTTCTGTGGCCTGTATACCCCATATGCGCACCGGACAGCTGACGAGGCCTTCCACATTTCAGCGCAAAGCCACCATTATTCCAGGAGTAAACAGCATCATTCCGGTGAAAGGCCGGTCCAGGAAATAGTTGAACATGCTCCCGATTCTTTTCAGAAAGACCTGGCCGGCGGTGAGGTATTTTCTTTATCCGGCCTCCATGATCTTACGAATTCCTATCTTAAATTATTAAGTAAACGGCTGTCTGTGCAAAAGCCATTCTTAATAACTCATTTCAGCGAAGCCCTTTACCTCCTCATCCGTATTCTCCGTCTTTGATACTGCGGTTCGCGGCGTACCCGTATAATTCCCTTTGATAAAAACAGGTTTTATCAGGCTACGCCTATGCATTCTTAACTCATTCATATTTAATTTCTTAATCTTTATGTCAAAGAGAAATCTCATTTTTATGAGTGTTTCGTTCGTATTGTTCTATACGAGCTGCAAACCACCCAAAGAAGCCCGGGAAGAAGAGAAGGAGTTCCTGGTAACTACTCCTGTCCTGGCGGATACCACTATTACCAAAGACTACGTTTGCCAGATCCGCTCGATCAATCATATCGAAATCAGAGCCCAGGAAAAAGGCTATCTGCAAAAAATTTATGTCGATGAAGGCCAGCATGTTACCAAAGGCCAGCTCCTTTTCAAGATCATGCCTAACCTTTATGAAGCGGAAGTAACCAAAGCCCAGGCAGAAGCAGAATATGCGGACATTGAGATGAAAAACACTAAAACGCTGGTAGAAAACGAAGTGGTCTCTCCCAATGAACTGGCCATGGCTAAAGCCAAATACAATAAAGCCAAAGCAGACCTGGATCTTATGAAAACACACCTGGGCCTGACAGAGATCCGGGCTCCTTTTGACGGCATCCTGAACAGCTTTAAAGTGCGCACCGGCAGCTATATCGAAGAAGGAGAACTTTTGACAGAGCTTTCAGATAACCGTAAAATGTGGGTGTACTTCAATGTTCCGGAAACTGAATACCTGACTTTTATGGATAAGTCCAACAAAGGAATACTGAGCCACGTTGACCTTAAAATGGCTAACGGAAAGCTGTTCGGTCATACCGGAGCAGTAGAAACCATTGAAGCTGATTTTGACAGTGAAACCGGTAATATTCCGTTCAGGGCTACATTTCCCAACCCAGGTGGCCTGCTGCGGTTTGGTCAAACCGGCAGCATTGTCATCACTACACCGCTGCATGGTGCCCTGCTGATTCCGCAGAAAGCCACTTTCGAAGTGCTGGACAAACGCTACGTTTTTGTGGTAGATCAGGATCATCAAGTTCATTCCCGTGAAATTACCCTGGCCGCAGAGCTGCCTCATTTGTATGTGGTGTCTTCAGGCCTTGAACCTGAAGAAAAAATTCTGCTGGAAGGAGTAAAAATGGTGAAGGAAAACGAGAAGATCAAATTCAGAACGCTTTCTCCTTCGCAGGCGATGTCCGGTTTACATCTTTATTCCGAGTAAAATCATGTTTAGTAAAATCATACACCGGCCGGTACTTTCCATCGTGTTATCGGTCACTATCATCTTTGTGGGTATGCTGGCCATCAAGCAGCTGCCGATCTCCCAGTTCCCGCAAATCGCTCCTACTACTATCAGCGTTACCCTGGCCTACCCGGGAGCCAGCGCTGATGTGCTCGTAAAGTCTTCGCTCATCACGCTTGAGAACGCCATTAACGGGGTGCCGGGCATGCGGTATATGGCTACTGACGCTACCAGCGCCGGCGAAGCCACCATCAATGTAATCTTTGAACCGGGCACAGATCCCAATGAGGCCATGGTGCTGGTCAAAAACCGGGTAGACCAGGTAATGACCATGCTTCCGAAGCTGGTGCAGAACGAAGGGGTGATCGTAATGCCTATTCAGCCCAGCATGCTCATGTACGTTAACCTTTTCAGCACGAATGAGCGCATGAATGAGAAGTTTTTGTACAATTATGCCGCTATTAACATCATCCCGAAAATCAGCCGGATCAAGGGAATTGCCAAAGCGGACATCCTGGGCAGCCGCCGGTACGCCATGCGGATCTGGCTGGATCCGGACCGGATGCGGGCCTACAATATTTCAGGGGAAGAGGTTATGGAAGCCCTGGCCGAGCAGAGTATCATAGGGCGGCCGGGGCGTTTGGGGCAAAGCTCCGGTATTCAGGCCCAGTCTCTGGAATACGTACTCACCTATAAGGGCCAGTACAACGAACCCCGGGAGTACGAAAACGTTATTGTGCGGGCCAAAGCAGATGGTGAAACCATCCTCTTAAAAGACGTAGCCAGGGTAGAGCTGGGCAGCGAATTTATTGATATTTATTCTAACCTGGACGGCCACCCTTCGTCAGCCATTGTTCTCAAGCAAACCTACGGCAGCAACGCCAATGAGGTAATTGCGCAGGTAAAAGAAGAGCTGGCAAAAATGAAGGAATCTTTTCCTCCGGGGGTAGACTACAAGATCAGCTATGATGTGTCAAAATTCCTGGATGCCTCCATTGACCAGGTGATTCACACCTTGCGTGATGCATTTATCCTGGTGGCTCTGGTGGTATTCCTGTTCCTGGGCGACTGGCGGTCTACGCTTATCCCCATACTAGCGGTTCCGGTGTCGCTCATCGGCGCTTTTTTTGTGATTCAGATGTTCGGACTGTCTATCAACCTCGTGACGCTCTTTGCCCTGGTTTTGTCTATCGGTATAGTGGTCGATGACGCTATCGTAGTGGTAGAGGCTGTTCACGCCAAGATGGCCGAAGAGCACCTGACGCCTTACCGGGCGGTAAGAGTGGTCATGCAGGAAATCGGCGGGGCCATTATCGCCATTACCCTCGTAAAAGTGGCCGTATTCCTGCCCATCTCCTTTATGACCGGACCTGTGGGTACATTTTACCGGCAGTTTTCAATTACCATGGCAAGCTCCAATATTATATCCGCCCTGGTAGCCCTTACGCTTACGCCGGTGCTGTCGGCCATGATGTTTAAGAACCATCACAAGAAAAAGGAAAACCTGTTTTCCCGTTTTATAGACGGCTTCAATGTACTTTTTGGCCGGCTTACCGACCGGTACGCCAGCCTCCTCCGGAAAATCGTTAACCGGCAATCCGTCACCTGGAGCATTTTACTGATATTCTGCGCCGGTATCTTCGTGCAGAACCGGTTTCTTGCCGGGGGTTTTATTCCGGGAGAAGACCAGGGGACCATTTATGCAGTGATCCAGACTCCGCCGGGTACTACCCTTGAAAAAACCAACCAGGTTTCACGTGAGCTCCAGAAGATATGCGAAAAAGTAGACGGAGTGGAATCGGTTACCTCGCTGGCCGGGTATGAGATCATGACCGAAGGCCGCGGTTCGAACGCCGGAACCTGCCTTATCAACCTCAAAAACTGGTCGGAAAGGCACCATTCTGTGACTGAAATCATGGAAGAGCTGGAAGAAAAATCGAAAGATATAGGTGCTACGATAGAGTATTTCGAGCCTCCGGCCATACCCGGTTTCGGGTCATCAGGCGGGTTCTCTTTGCGATTGCTCGATGAAAACGCCTCTACAGATTATCATGATTTTGACAAAGTCAATACCGAATTTATCACGAACCTGGGAAAACGGAAAGAGCTGACCGGGATTTTCAGCTTTTTTGCTGCCAACTATCCCCAGTATGAGCTGGTGATAGACAACAAAGCCGCCATGCAGAAAGGGGTATCGATAGGGCGGGCCATGGAGAACCTGAACCTGCTGATCGGCAGTGATTACGAACAGGGCTTTATACGTTTCGGGCAGTTTTTTAAAGTGTATGTGCAGGCCGCACCGGAATTCAGACGCTTTCCGGCTGACCTCCTTAACCTGTATGTTAAAAATGACCGGGATGAGATGGTGCCCTATTCGGCCTTTATGTCACTGAAGAAAACACAGGGCCCCAATGAGATCACCCGTTACAACATGTACAACTCGGCTTCCATCCGGGGGCTCCCGGCTGCGGGCTACACCTCTGCCGACGCCATCGCTGCAATAAAAGAAACGGCGGCCCAGACGCTTCCCTCAGGGTATAGCATTGCCTGGGAGGGGCTTTCCTACGACGAAGCCATACGCGGCAATGAATCGGTCTATGTATTTGCTGTGGTGCTGATGTTTGTATACATGGTGCTGGCAGCACAGTATGAGAGCTTCATTCTGCCCCTGGCAGTGGTCCTCTCGCTGCCGGTAGGTATCTTCGGCTCATTTTTTATGCTCAAAGCCATGGGACTGGCCAACGACATCTACGCACAGGTAGGATTGATCATGCTGGTAGGTCTGCTGGGGAAAAACGCCGTGCTGATCGTGGAGTTTGCCGTGCAGAAACGACAGGCCGGTTACACCATTCTGGATGCAGCCATTGAAGGGGCCAAAGTACGTTTCCGGCCTATCCTGATGACTTCCTTCGCGTTTGTGGCGGGCCTGGTTCCGCTGGTGGTTTCCCACGGAGCCGGAGCCATCGGAAACCGTACCATAGGCTCATCTGCTATGGGGGGCATGCTGTCAGGCACCATTTTCGGGGTCATCATTATCCCGGGGCTGTATTACATTTTCGGTAAAATGGCCGACGGCCGGAAAATCATCCAGGATGAGCTGGAAGGACCTTTAACAGAAGACTTTTTTGATCATGAATAAGATGAAAACCATGAAATATATCGCTATCTGCTGTATATTTCTTACTATAGTGGCCTGCAAAACACCTGTTTTAACACAGAGACCGGAGAAAATAAATCTCCCCATGGCCTATGCCGAACCGGAGGCCATGCCACAAAATTCCGCGAAGCTTAACCGGAAGGAATTTTTCAAAGACGACCACCTGCGTGCATTGATCGACACCGCGCTGACCCATAACCAGGAGCTCAATGTACTGCTTCAGGAAATAGCGATCGCGAGGAACGAAATCCAGGCCAGAAAAGGGGAATATCTTCCTTTTGTGAACCTCAGGGGCGGAATAGGCCTTGACAAAGGAGCCCGCTACACTACACAAGGCGCACTGGAAGAGCACGCAGAAATCAAACCCGGCAAGGAAATTCCCGAACCCATGCCTGACCTTGCCATAGGAGCCTATGCCACCTGGGAGCTGGATATCTGGCACAAGCTCCGAAATGCTACGCAGGCTTCGGTAAAGCGATACCTGGCCACTACGGAAGGCAAAAACTTTATGGAAACCCAACTGGTGGCGGAGATCGCCAATTCGTATTATGAATTACTGGCCCTCGACAAGCAGATGGAGATCATTAACCAGTATATTTCCATCCAGAACGATGCGCTGACCGTAGCACGGCTGCTGAAGATCTCCACGCGCTCCAATGAGTTGGCGGTCAAGCGCTTTGAGGCACAATTGCTCAAAACCAGGGCCCTGCAATACGAGGTACGGCAAAGAACAGTGGAAACCGAAAACCGGATCAATTTCCTGCTCGGCCGGTATCCGCAACATGTGGAGCGAAGCTCAGGCGCTTTTGAAGATTTGAGCCCTGAGATAGTTCACCGGGGCTTACCGGCCGAGCTGCTTCAAAACCGGCCGGATATTCAGCAGGCCGAGCTGGAGCTGGCGGCGCGCAAGCTGGATGTTCTGGTGGCCAAAGCCCGGTTTTACCCTTCGCTGGGTCTGACGGCTGGTGTGGGCCTGCAGGCTTTTAACCCAGTTTACCTGGTAAAGCCCCAGTCGGTGCTGGCCAATATGGCGGGCGATATGGTGGCCCCTTTAATTAATAAGCGGGCCATTACAGCGGAATACTATAACGCCAATGCACGGCAGATCCAGGCGGTCTTTGATTACGAAAGAACCATTCTCAATGCGTACATCGAGGTAGTGAACCAGGTGGCCAAAATCAAAAACCTGGATAGCACCTACCAGCTGAAGGTGCAGGAAACGGATGCCCTGGCCCAGTCCATCACCATTTCCAACAGCCTGTTTAAAAATGCAAGGGCCGACTACCTGGAGGTATTGCTCACCCAGAGAGAGGCCCTGGAAACGCGGTTCGAACTGGTAGAAACCAAAATGCAGCAATTAACCGCTACTGTTAACCTCTACAAAGCCCTGGGTGGCGGATGGGAATAAGCCGGGTACACTTTATAGCTGTGGGCCGTCTGAATTTTACTCAGGCGGCCTTTTTTATTGCACTCAAACCGGTAAACATGAAAAAAATAATAACCTTTGATAATTTAATAAACACCGTTCATTATATTTGCATTGTTAATAATCTTGGGTAATGGGTATATCAGACAGAAAAGAAAGAGAAAAAGAAGAAATGAGGAGACGTATCCTGGAATCAGCGAAAAAGCTGTTCCTGGATCTGGGGTATGAAAAAACCTCTGTACGGGGGATAGCGGAGGACATTGAGTACAGCCCGGCCACGATCTACCTCTATTTTAAGGACAAGAATGAATTGCTGTTTGCACTGCACCAGGAGGCTTTCGTGGAGTTTGCCAAAACCTTTGAGAAAGTGGCCCACCTGGCCGACCCTTTCGAAAGGCTGATCGCACTGGGCCGGGAGTATCTGGCGTTTGCTTTTGCTAACCCGGAGCTGTATGAGCTGATGTTCCTGCTGACCGCACCTATGGAGACCCTGGAGATCCGCGAGGATGTGTGGGAAGACGGCAAAGGGGTTTATATGGCCCTGGAGGCGTTGATCACCCAGTGCCAGGCGGCCGGTCATTTTAAGGGCGCCGACGTTTCGGAGCTTTCCATGATGATCTGGGCCACGGTGCACGGACTGGTGACCATTAACCTCCGGAAAAGGTGCACCATGTTTGACGAGAATGAACGCGATTCGCGGATAGAAGGCGGGCTGGAGAGCCTGATCCGGATGCTGAGAAATTATTAGCGGACAATTAACGAGGGGAGTTCACTGCCCGGAACTAATATTTATACAAATGAAAAAGCTGTTACTCTTATTACTTTTGTCAGGAGCCGGCATCGCATTGAATGCCCAATCCCCGGTTCTGCAGCGTTACCTGGAAGAAGGCATTACGGGAAACCTGTCGCTGAAACAACAGAATTTAGAGATCGAAAAAGCCTTAAAAGGGATAGAAATAGCCCGAACCAACTATTTTCCTCTGGTCAATTTCGCACCCACGTATTCCGTTGCTTTCGGCGGCCGGAAGATCGAGATCCCGATCGGCGATCTCCTGAATCCGGTTTACAGCACCCTGAACCAGCTAACGGGAAGCAATGCCTTCCCCCAGGTGGAGAATGCCAGTGAGCAGCTGGCCCCCATGAATTTCCACGATACCAAGCTGGAGATCAAAATGCCACTTTTCAATACCGACATCCGCTATAATGTAGCCCTGCAAAAAGACCTGCTGGTAACGGAAGAAGCCAAAAGAAAATTCCTGGAATATGAGCTCCGGCACGCTATAGAGGCGGCTTACTATCAATACCTGCAAAGCCTGGAGGCTGTAAAGATCTATGAAAATTCGGAAAAGTTACTGGAAAGCTCCCTCAATCTGAACCAAAAGCTGGTGCGGCACGAGGAAGCGCTGAAAGACGTAGTGCTGTCTTCCGAATACGAATTAAGCAAGGTGCAGCAGGGGAAAGCCGAAGCGGAGAAAAACAGCAGGGTAGCCCGCGCCTACTTCAATTTCCTGCTCAACCGAAACCTTGAAGAGCCCGTTCAAGCCGACACCGCCCTCTTCCAGTCTCTCCCTGCCGTGATGCCGCTGCAAGACTACACGGAAAGCTCGTTCCGGAACCGGCCTGAGTTTGAACAGCTGAATGCCGGCCTGAAAACCACGCAGACCCTCCTTCAGATGCAGGAGAAAAACGCTTTGCTGCCCCAGGTTTTCCTGGGCGCCAATACCGGTTTCCAGGGATTCGGCTATACCTTCAGAGACCAGGCCTACATGGTGGCCCAGGTAGGAATGACCTGGCCCATTTTCCATGCCGGCGAGAAGAAAATGAAGATACAGCAGACCCGGATATCGGGTGAAATACTCCGCACCAAGACCGAAGAAGTCAAAAAGCAGGTGGAAATACAGGTTTACCGGAATTTCAGGGAGCTGGAAACCGCCGTCAGCGCCCTTCAAAGCAAGGAACGCGACCTGGCCAAAACTGAAAAGATCTTTGCGCTGGTGAACAGCCGCTACAAAAACGGGGCGGCGATCCCGCTGGAGGTACATAAAGCACAGAACGATCAGCTGATCTCTCAACTGGGCCACTCGCTGGGCCGGCTGGACGTGTGGCTGAAATATGCGGAATTAAAGAAAGTTTCAGGGTATTGAAAATTTTTTACATCGATGAAAAAGATAATTGTATTACTGGCCGTCATGGCCTGGGGCTGCAGCTCTAAAAAAGAAGCCGCAGAAGAATCTCCGGAGAAAGTAGCCCTTGCCGTTAAAACCGCGGCGGCAGAAGAGCATACCTTCCACGAGACCGTAAGCTCTTCGGGCATGCTTACCTCCAAATCAGAGGTCAAGCTGGCCTTTAAGACCGGCGGAATGATCCGGAAGTCGTATGTCAGCGAGGGGCAATACGTGAAAGCCGGGCAGCTGCTGGCCGAACTTGACCTGTCGGAGATCGAAGCGCAGGTGAACCAGGCCCGGACCGGCTATGAGAAGGCCAAACGCGACTACGACCGCGCCGAAAACCTGTACAAGGAAGAGGCCGTGACCCGTACCACCCTGAATGACGCCAAAAGCGGCCTGGACATCGCCACCCAGACCCTGACCGCGGCCGAGTTCAACCAAAAGTTATCACGTATCTACGCACCGGTTTCAGGCCGGATCCTGATGAAGCTGGCCGAGCAGGGCGAGCTGATCGGGCCGTTTGCGCCCATGTTCATCCTGGGTACAGGCGAGCAGGCCTACCTGGTGAACGTAGGCCTGACCGACCGCGATATCGTAAAGGTTTCCCTGGGCGATAAGGCGGAGGTGAGCCTCGACGCCTACCCGGACGAGGTCTTCCACGGAAAAGTGACGCAGATAGCCCAGATGATCACCCCGTCTACAGGTACCTACGGGCTGGAGGTGGAGATCGCACCTAACGGGAAAAGGCTCATTTCGGGCTTTGTGGCCCGGGTGGCCATCCATACCCGGAAGTCGGCCACCACCCTGGCCGTACCCGTAGAGGCCTTGGTGAATGCGCACGGCGCTTCAGCCGATATTTACCTTTATTCAGGCGGAAAAGCGCTCAAAAAGCCGGTTACTATCGGTAAAGTATACGGTGGCTACGTGGCCGTAAACTCCGGTTTACAGGCCGGTGATATCTTTATCACCACCGGCAGTGGTTTTGTTTCAGACGGTGACCCGGTGACGGTCAATAACCCATAAGCCATGAAGATCACAGAATTTTCGGTAAAGAACCATCAGTTTACCATTATCATCTTTGTGATGATCATGGCCCTGGGCGTCACCTCCCTGCTCAACATGCCCAAGGCCGAAGACCCGGCCATGCGGGCTACGTTTAACTCCATCATCGTGGTGTATCCCGGCACCAGCCCGGAAGACATGGAAGAGCTGGTGGTGGACCCCATTGAAGACAAAGTATCGTCATTGGGTGAAATAAAGAAGATCGTTTCCTATGCCGCTGACGGCGTGGCCAGCATCGTGGTGGAGTTTGATTTCCGGGCAGATGAAAAGGAGAAGAATAACGAAGTATTGCGCGAGATCAATGCCTTGAGAAATAAGCTCCCGCAGGATATCTATTCCATTGACGTAGTCAAAGTAACCCCGGAAACGGTCAATATTATCCAGTGCGCCCTGCTCTCGGAATCCGCTTCGTACTATGATCTGAACCAGCAGGCGGAAGCCCTCAAAGATCAACTTAAAAAGGTGAAGGGGATCAAGGATATCGATATCCATGCCGTGCCCAACCGCCAGGTGCGTATCGACCTGAATACCGACCGGCTGGCGGGCTTCAATATCCCGCTGTCGCGCCTGATGCAGGTCATTCAATCGGAGAACATGAATATCCCTGCCGGGGCCATTGAGATCGGTAACCGCCGGATCAACGTGAAAACCTCGGGCTCCTACGGCTCGCTGGAGGAAATCGGCAACACGGTAGTCAGCTCTTCCGGGCAGAACATCACCTACCTGAAAGATGTGGCCGAAGTGTATTACGACTACGAAGAAAACAATTACCTGGCGCGGCTGAACGGCAAAAGAGGAATCTTCCTGACCGCTAGCCAGAAATATGGCACCAACATCTTTGAAATCGATTCGAAGATCACCCCTATCATTGAATCGTTTTCCGGGAGCCTTCCGCCTAATATCACCCTCGAAAAGAGCTTTGACCAGGCCAGCAGCGTATCGAAACGGCTACTGGGTCTCGCACGGGATTTTGGGATTGCCATTTTCCTGGTCCTGATCACGCTCATCCCGCTGGGTATCCGGGCATCGGTCATTGTAATGATCTCCATCCCGCTGTCACTGGCCATCGGCCTGGCGGGGATCGACCTCATGGGTTATTCCATTAACCAGCTGTCGGTAGTGGGACTGATCATTTCCCTCGGTTTGCTGGTAGACGACTCCATCGTGGTGGTAGAAAATATTTCCCGTTATCTGCGCGAGGGGTATTCCCGGAAAGATGCGGCCATTCAGGGTACCAAGCAGATCTCCATGGCCGTGCTGGGCTGTACGGCTACGCTCATCCTGGCCTTCTTACCCTTAACTTTTCTGCCGGAAGCTTCCGGCGATTTTATCCGGAGCCTTCCCATGGCCGTGATCACTACCGTGCTGGCTTCCCTGTTCGTGTCGCTGACCATTGTGCCCTTCCTGGCCAGCCTGCTGATGCCGAGGGAGGAGAAGGAGCACGGCAATATTGTGCTGCAATACATGAACAAGGCCATTGACGGCTCTTACCAGAAGATCCTGCACTGGTCGCTACTGAACCCGTTCAAAACGCTGATCGTGGCGGTAGCTCTCTTTGCCGGCAGCCTGCTGCTGATCCGGGTGATCGGCATCACCGTATTCCCGAAATCGGAAAAGCCCCAATTCCTCATCAACATCGAGACGCCGCTGGGCACCTCCCTGGCAGAAACCGACTCAGCCGTACGCTATACCGAAAACCTGCTTTCCCAAAGCCGGCTGGTCAGGAATTATGCATCCAACATAGGGAAAGATAACCCGCGTATCTACTACAATGTGATCCCCCGGGGCGGGAATGCCACCAACTACGCCCAGATCTTTGTACAGCTTCACGACGGCACGGAGGTTCCCGTCCGGACAGAATTTATCAATGAGCTGCGCGAGAAGCTGGACCGCTATCCCGGCGCCCGCATCAAAGCCCTGGAGTTTGAGCAGGGCGCACCGGTGGAAGCCCCGCTTACTATCCGGGTCTTCGGCGAGAACCTCGACTCGCTGAAAACGCTGGCCGACCGGGTGGAGAAGCTTTATAAGGAGACCGAAGGCACCATTTACGTGAATAACCCCATCAGCAACAAATCAACCGACCTGCGGGTAAAAGTAAATACCGATAAGGCCGGCCTGCTGGGCATTCCCACTATTGAGATCGACCGTCATATCCGGATGGCCATTTCGGGGTTCCCGCTGGGCAATTTCCGGGATGAGAACGGGGAAAATAACGAGATCCTGCTATCGCTGCCACGGGGAAAAACGGTCAGCGCAGATGTATTTGACAAAGTATATGTTCCATCGGTGAGCGGGGCGCAGATCCCGCTCAGCCAGCTGGCGACCATTGAGTTTGAGAGCTCGGCGAATCGCATCCAGCACTATAACCAGGAAAGGTACACTTCGGTCTCCTCTTTTGTAAAGGAAGGCTATACCACGGCGGAGACGCTGAAAAAGTTCAATGAGAAACTTAGCCAGATGAAGTTTCCGAAGGGTTACAGCTATGAGCTGGCGGGAGAAGAGGAACAAAAGGCAGAGACTTTCGGCGGACTGGGCACCATCATTATCATCACCATTTTCGGGATCCTGGCCGTGCTGATCCTGGAGTTCAGAACGTTTAAGTCGTCGTTTATAGTATTGTCTGTGATCCCACTGGGGGTAATCGGTGCGGTAGGAATCCTGTTCCTGACCGGCAATACGATGTCTTTTACGGCCGTGGTAGGAATCATCGCGCTGGCAGGTATCGAAGTAAAAAACTCCATCCTGCTGGTGGATTATACCAATTACCTGCGGAAGGAAGAAAACCTGAGCATTGACGAAGCCATAGAGAAAGCGGGGAAAACGCGATTTATTCCGATTGTTTTGACCACTTTAACGGCCATTGGTGGGCTGATGCCGCTGGTGCTGGAGCACTCGCCGCTGTATTCGCCGCTGGCCCTGGTGATCATCGGCGGGCTGATCTCTTCACTGGTGTTGACGCGGATTGTCACCCCGGTGATGTATAAGCTGCTGCCGCCTAAGGTGTGATCTGCCGGCCCGCTCTCTGAATAAGCCCACGGCCTTGTTTTTACGGAGTGCACTGCGTTTTCCCGCCAAATTTTTATCTTTACGGAGGATTCATCGGCTGCAACACCCTAGTTGCAGCCGCAGCTTTATGATAAGACATGTATTTGCAGCTGTATTATTCTTTTTAACAGGGGGCAGGGAACTGGTCGCTCAAAACTCCCTTGGCCTTCCGCATATCATCAATTACAATAACACCACCTACAAAGGCGGCCGGCAGAACTGGAGCATTGCCCAGGACAAAGACGGTATCCTTTATTTCGGAAACAATGAGGGGCTGCTGACTTTCGACGGTCGTTACTGGCAGCTTTACCCCCTTCCGAATGCCACCGTGGTACGGTCCGTCTGCATTGCCGGTGACGGCACTATCTATGTCGGCGGACAGGACGAGATCGGTTATTTCACCCCCGACGAGCTGGGCATTCTTACCTATCATTCTCTTATTCCGCTCCTCCCGGAAACGGAGCGTTCCCTGTCAGACGTCTGGGATATAGAGATACTGGGGGAAAACGTATTTTTCCGGACCACCACCCGCATTCTGCATTATTTTAACGGCCGGGTACTGGTAGATAAAACGCCTACCACCTGGCATTTCCTGGGCAAAGCCGGTGAAAAGATATATGCTCAGAACGGGTCGGAAGGCCTGTTCGTGTATGAAAACCAAATGTGGAAGCCCCTGGCCCGTCATCCGCTGCTGGAAGAGCATACGGTTTCTTCTATCCTCCCCTACAGTAAAGATACCCTGCTGGTCACGACCCTGAAAGCCGGCCTTTTTCATCTTGTCAGAGACCGCCTCATTCCGTTTAAGACGGAGGCCGATCCCCAATTGTACGCCCACAGGGTATATTGCAGCCGTGACCTGGGCAAGGACCGCCTGGCCTTCGGTACCACCTCATCAGGTTTGCTCATTACCGACCACCGGGGGCGGGTCTCCCGGAAATTCACCTATGAGCAGGGCCTCCAGAATAACTATATCAGGGATATCTTTCTTGACCGGGATAATAATCTCTGGCTGGCGCTGGATTACGGAATAGATTACATTTCGCTGAACAGCGCCATCCATTACATTTACCCCGACAAAGAAAACCCTGTCAGCAGCTACGGGGTCCGCATCTTTCAGCAGAACCTTTATATCGCCACGTCAAGCGGGCTTTATTCTACTCCGGTCATCACCGACGCCGGCGGGCAGATCCGGCAGCCGGACTCCCGTTTCCGGAAAGTAACCGGAAGCGACGGGCAGGTATGGGGGCTCGGAGAAGTTAACAACCACCTTCTTATGAGCCATGAGGATGGCGGATTTGAGGTAAATGAACATTCGGTCGTTCCTATTTACAAGGGAATAGGTACCTGGCAGTTCCGGGGTACTTCACGGATCCTTCCGATCCAAAAGCTGATTTCCGGAACCTACAACGGCCTGAACCTCACCTCCTTCTCCGATAGCCGCTTTACGCATGAAGGGCACATCGCCAATTCATCGGAGTCGCTGCGTTTTATTCATTACGATGAACCCAGCCGTTCGGTCTGGGCCTCTCATCCCAACCGGGGGATATTCCGGCTCGAGCTTTCAGAAGATCTCAAAGAGGTCACCCGGGTAGCCGATTATTCGACCGGGAAAGGGCTGCCTTCCGTACTTCATAATTACCTGTTTTACATCCGGAATACCATATTGGTAACGCACCCGGAAGGTGTTTTTGAATACGACAAAGCCACTGATACGTTTAAACCGGCACCGCTTTACGATGCCCTGAAAGGCCTGGCCATACAATACATGACGGAAGGGCCTGACGGAAATGTATGGTTTATTACCCATAAAAAACCCGGGGTACTTGATTTCAGCCGATCGGGAATCCGGCCCTCGGTGATTTATTTCCCTGAACTGAACGCCAAGGTGCTCGGCGGATTTGAGTCGGTTTACATTTATAACGACGAAAATGTTTTCTTCGGGGCGGAAAAAGGGGTAATTGTACTGAACTACCGCTTTTACCAGGAGAAGAACCGGAAGCCAAATGTGCTCCTCCGAAGCGTCAGGGCCATCGACCACCAGCGACAGGAAAAAATATTATCCGGCGGATACCCCGGCCCGGCTTCCGGAGAAGCCAGCGTGAAATATACCTTTAACTCCTTCCAGTTCACCTTTACGGCCCCGTTATATGACCAGCAGGACAACATCCTGTTCAGCTATATGCTGGAAGGCTCAGACAAAACCTGGTCAGCCTGGAACAACAGGAGTGAAAAAGAATACACCAACCTGCCGGCGGGCCATTATGTATTTAAGGTAAAATCCAGGAACGGTATCGGTAATGAATCGGAGGTGGTCACCTACCCGTTCACCGTTCATCCTCCCTGGTTTGCCACTACTTTCAGCTATTTTGTTTACCTGATCCTGTTTCTTTTGCTTCTGTATTACCTGCTCCTGTTACAGAACCGGAAACTGAAACAAAAGCATGACCATGAGCTTCATCTTCAGCAGCTGGAATTACAAAAGAAAGAAAAGGAAGTGATGCAGCTCCGGAACGACAAGCTGGAAGCGGACATCAATTTCAAAGACAAAGAGCTGGCTAATATGACCATGCACCTGGTACAGCGGGGGGAGATCCTCTCGAAGATCAAGGAAAATGTGGCCGACATTCTCAAAAAGCAGGAGCAAAGTGCCACAAAATTCAATTTCAGGCAACTGCTGCGGCTGATCAAAGATGCTGAAAGAACCAACGAAAACTGGGAGCAATTCAACCGTAACTTCAACAATGCGCATGAGGGTTTCTTTCTCCTGCTGAAAGAAGAGCATCCTGATCTCACCCCGCATGAGCTCCGTTTGTGTGCGCTTTTACGGATGAACCTGCTTTCCAAAGAAATTGCGCAGATTATGCACGTATCGGTAAAAGCCATAGAGATCAGCCGCTACCGTCTCCGTAAAAAGCTGAAGCTCGAGCCCGAAATAAACCTGCACGATTACCTCTCCCGGTACACCCGGAATCACCTGACAAATCCGGCCCCCGCCGGATCATCACCGGGCGAAAACCCGGGCTGACCGGGCCGGAGGCCCGCCGTTGTCCAAAAAAATATACCATTCGTTCAATTTATTCTGATCCAAAATAAATTCCTGTACCTCAGGAATTTACAAAATCTGTGTAGAGGTGTTGTAGTGCTTTTTGCAGTTTAAAAAGCCGGCATTTGTTTTTTTTGTAGTGGTAAATGTAGATTGTCAAAAAATGGATCTGGCAATCTGTACATCTACTTTTGGCTCCTCAACCATCAAAATTCAACCAGTATGAGAAACAGAATTTTACATGCATTTGTATTTCTCTGTGTTTGGGGTGCTTCACTGCACGCCGCTGCACAGACCTTGCAGGTGAAAGGGCGTGTGACCTCTGCTTCCGACGGATCGCCCCTGCCGGGGGTTACGATTTCCGTTCAGGGACGGAACACCGCTACTCTCTCCAACGAGTCGGGCGAATACAGCCTGGACATTCCGGGCACTTCTGCCACTTTAATTTTTTCACAGGTGGGAATGGCTTCCAAAGAAGTGATCGTTCGCTCAGGCGGGGTATATGACGTATCGCTTGAAGATAACATGAACGAGCTGGACCAGCTGGTGGTAGTAGGCTACAATACCCAGAAAAAGAGCGTGGTTACGGGGGCCATCACCAGCGTGAAAGCTTCTGACCTGGAGACTATGCCGGTAACCCGGCTGGAGCAGTCACTTCAGGGAAGAACTTCCGGCCTGACCATTGCCAGCAATTCCGGGCAGCCGGGCTCTTCCTCCACCATCCGTGTTCGCGGGTTTACTACCTTCGGGAACAATAACCCCCTATGGGTAGTAGACGGAGTGGTAGTAGACGCCGGCGGAATCAGCTACCTGAACCAGTCGGACATCGAGTCGATCGAAGTGCTTAAGGATGCCTCCTCCCAGGCCATCTACGGGGCCCGGGCGGCCGCAGGGGTGATCCTGGTAACCACCAAAAAAGGCGCTTCAGGAGGTTTAAAAGTAAATTACAACACCTTTGCAGGAGTATCTGCACCGGCAAGGAAACTGAGCCTGCTGAACGCCCGCGAATATGCTACTTTAAGAAATGAAGCAGCTCTGGCTGCCGGCAATGCACTGCCTTTCAGCGACCCCTCGGCGCTGGGCGAAGGCACTGACTGGCAGGAAGAGGTGTTTAACCGGAGTGCCCTGCGACAGAATCATGAGTTCAGCCTCAGCGGCGGAAACGGAAAATCTACTTTTTACAGCTCTTTCGGGTACCTGTCACAGGAAGGGGTAATCACCTCCCGTATTTCCAACTACAAGCGGACCAACATCCGTCTGAATTCCGAACACAAGATCGCTTCCTGGCTGAAGGTGGGTCAGAATCTGGGCTATTCGCATGAAAAAAGTCAGGGACTGGGCAATACCAACAGTGAATTCGGAGGGCCGCTTTCTTCGGCAATCAACTTAGACCCGATCACGCCCGTGGTAGAAACCGATCCGGCAGTGATCAATTCACCGGGCAGGCCGTACAGCGCCAACCCGGTGGTCAGAGACGCCAACGGAAACCCTTATGGCATTTCCCAGTACGTTACCCAGGAAATGACTAACCCGCTGGCTTATATACAGACCCGCCTGGGAAATTACGGCTGGTCTGATAACATTGTGGGAAATGTTTACGGCGAAATAACCCCTGTAAAGGGACTGCGGATCCGCTCTACCCTGGGCTCCAAGCTTTCTTTCTGGGGGAATGAGAGCTTCTCTCCCGTGGCTTACCTGAACGCTGTGAATGTGCGGTCGCAGAACGACTTTACCCGCGGAACTAACCGGGGTTTTGACTGGAACCTGGAAAACACAATCCTTTATACCCGGGATTTCAGTGACCATAACCTCACCCTCCTGCTGGGTCAGGGGGCCTACTACGATAACCGTGCCAGAGGCATATCGGTAACGTATTTCGGCCTTCCTGTAGATAATTTTGATGATGCTTCGCTGAATTATAATATCCCAACCGACCAGCGGAACTCCTCGGGTTATGAAAA
Source organism: Leadbetterella byssophila (assembly GCA_040394735.1). GTDB lineage: Bacteria > Bacteroidota > Bacteroidia > Cytophagales > Spirosomataceae > Leadbetterella > Leadbetterella byssophila_A. The sequence goes on along the minus strand of JBEBRR010000010.1, from coordinate 25,538 downwards.
CGCCGGGCATACCGTTTCTTCTCTTTTTGCACGGGTAAACTACAATTACCAGGAGAAATATATGCTGGAAGCCCTGGTTAGAAGAGACGGCTCCTCGCGTTTCGGATCGAATAACAAATACGGGGTATTTCCCTCCTTTTCCGTAGGCTGGCTCATGAGCCGGGAAGCTTTCCTGCAAGGACATGATTATATCAAAATGCTGAAGCTGCGGGGCGGATACGGTGTGGTAGGAAATGACAACATCAATGATTTTGCCTATTTATCCACCATTGGGGGCGGACGTAACTATACCATTGGCCAAACCGATACGTATACGGTAGGCTACAGCCCGAATGCGCCTTCCAACCCTGACCTGAAATGGGAGCAGACCAGCCAGACCAATGTGGGTCTTGAAATGAACCTGCTGCATAAGATCAGCATAACCTTTGACTGGTTCAATAAGGTAACCACCGGCATTCTCCAGTACCCGAGAATTCCGGCCTATGTGGGGGCTATCGGGAACCCGGCAGCCAATGTGGCCGATATGCGGAACACCGGTGTGGAACTGGAACTGGGATACCATAACCGCCTGGGAGAAGTGGACTTCTCCGTCAACGGGAACGTTTCTTACCTGAAGAATGAAGTGACCAACATCGGTGCGGGAGTGAACTTCCTGGACGGCGCCGGTTTCCAGGCCTCTTCCTACAGCATTACCCGAACCATGACGGGTCAGGCCTATAACTCCTTTTACGGGTTCAAAACCCTGGGCATCTTCCAGAACAGGGCAGAAATTGAAGCCTATACCAACGGCGAGGGCGGACTGATCCAGCCCAATGCCCAGCCCGGCGACTTCAAATGGGCCGACCTGGACGGAAACGGAACCATCGATGCTTCCGACCGTACCTTTATCGGTGACCCTACCCCGAACTGGACTTTCGGGTTTACGGTTTCAGCCGCATGGAAAAACTTTGACGCCACAGTGTTCGGACAGGGTGTGGCCGGGAATAAAATATTCCAGGGGCTGAGACGCCTGGACATTAACAATGCCAACTACTCCCGGAAAGCCCTGGGAAGATGGACAGGAGAAGGCTCTTCCGATACTTATCCGCGTTTAAGCGATAACGATCCGAACCGGAACTTTACCAATCCTTCGGAATTTTACCTGGAAGACGGCAGCTACCTCCGGTTTAAAACCGTACAGCTGGGTTATACCCTTCCTGTTTCTCTTACACAGAAGATCGGCAGCCAGAAGACCCGGCTATACGTTATGGCAGAAAACCTGCTGACATTTACCCGCTATTCCGGCTTTGATCCTGAAATCGGCGGAGGTATCATGAGCATTGACCGCGGAGTTTACCCGCAGGCCCGCTCCTTCATGTTAGGTTTAAATGTTACATTCTAATCGGTCACAAAAAATGAAAAGATATTTTAATCACCTTGCCTTCATCCTGCTCTTCACCGGGTTAACAGGGTGTAAAGACAACTTCCTGGAGCTGAAACCCCGGGGTACAGACCTGGAAAGCAATTATTATAAAAACCGCCAGGAAGCCTATAACGGGCTGGTGGCGATCTACGATGTGCTGGGTTACCAGGCTTCTAACTATACCACCAAGATCCTGGCTACCTCTGCAGCATCAGACGATCATTATGCCGGAGGCGGCGGTTCTTCCGATCTCCCGCATCTGCAGGCCTGGTCCAACTACACGCTCACGCCGGCTGTAGGGCCGCAGGCCGATCTCTGGTACCGGAATTACATGGGTATCATGCGGGCCAATGTGCTGCTCCAGAAGCTCCCGGATGTTCCCATGAGTGACAGTGAAAAAACACGCTTTGCGGCGGAAGCCAAGTTCCTGAGGGCATTCTTCTACTTTGACCTGGTGCGTTATTTCAGAAATATCCCCCTGATTGACCAGCCGCTGACCGGCGATGAAATTTACCAGGTGGAGCAGGCCAGCCCGGCCGATGTGTATGCCCTTATTGAGAAAGACCTGGAAGAGGCCGCTGCAGACCTGCCCGAAAGAATTGCCACAGAAACCGAGGCCGGAAGGGCTTCGCAGGGTACAGCCAAAGCGCTGTTGGGAAAGGTATTTCTTCAGCAGGAGAAATTCCAGCAGGCAGCCCAGCAGCTGGCGGACGTCAACGGTGAGCCGGGACAGACCAGCCGCTACGGCTACCGCCTGCTTGCTCAGTACGGTGATCTTTTCAAAGTAGATAATAAGTTCAACAGTGAATCTATTCTGGAGCTCTCTTTCACCAATACATCGGTAGGTGACTGGGGCTGCATCAACTGTACGGAAGGGAATATCCTGAACATCATGATCGGACCCCGGGGTTACAGCGCGGGCGCATCGGGACCGGACTATGTTTCCGGCTGGGGTTTCCTTCCCCTAACCGAGAACCTGGTCAATGCCCTGCAGGGAGACCCGCGGTACCCCTACACCGTAGCTGACATGAAAAAACTGGAGGCGGAAGGAAAGGCCACCTATACTCCGGGCTATATGGACACAGGTTATTTTCTGGAAAAATATGCCGGCCGTGAAGCCAACCGCTGGAAAGGTGCCGGAACTTTTGAGCTGAACTTCCCCCAGAATATTTACGAGATCCGCCTGGCAGACACCTACCTGATGGAAGCAGAAGCCCTGGTACGCGGCGGCGGGAATGCCTCACGGGCAGCGGCTCTTCTCAATGCGGTAAGGGCCAGGGTAGGGCTTCCGGCAGTGGCAGCCACCTTTGATAATGTTAAAAAGGAAAGGCGTCTGGAGCTGGCAGGCGAAGGCCAGCGCTGGTTTGATATTGTACGGTGGGGGGACGCAGCCACCCATCTTGCCGACCGGGGCTTTGTAGCCGGGAAACACGAAGTATTGCCTATCCCTCTCCTGGAACTGGACAATACCAAACTGGAACAGAACAAAGAATATGGTGGAACCAAATGAGCAGAACAATAATGAAGACCCAATATAAAAGCACTTTAAGAGCATACCTCATGAGCGGTGTGCTGCTAAGCCTTCTCTCCTGTAAGGTAGAGGGAGATGACCTGACCTTAAACGCTCTTCCACAGGCTGATTTTGAAGCCACGGAAGTAGCTCCGGGTAAAATTAAGCTGGTCAACAAAACTTCCGGGCCATCTATTGCCCATTGGACAATCGTGAACAGCGGCCAGAAGTTCCAGGGCAATGAGGTGGAAGTAGGACTTATATTTGCAGGCTCCTACCATGTGAAGCTTGATATAGTGGCCCAGGGCGGCATGACCTCGGTGACCAAGCCGGTAAACGTAAGCCAGAATGACCCTGATGCCTGCAGCGATACCCGCGCCCTCGGATTTATTGCCGGATGTTCCCAGAAAAAATGGAAGCTCAATCCTGAGCCGGGCGCCTTTAAGGTGGGGCCCGGAACGGATGACGGCAGCTGGTGGGCCAGCGATGCCGGTGCGGTGAAAGACCGTGCCTGTGAATTTAATGACGAATTTACTTTTCATTTCAATTCCGAAGGTACCTTTGTCTACGATAACAAAGGCGATTTCTTTGCTGACGGCTACCTCGGAAAGAACAGTTCGGGCTGTGAGCCGGAAGGTAACCTTACAGGCAACCAGGCATTATGGAAATCCGGTTCTTTCCGCTTTTCAGTAAGTGAAGGCACAGGGGCGAGAAAGCTGGGGCAACTTCAGCTGATCGGCAAAGGAGCCCATATCGGGGTGAAAAAAGCCCATAACGGGGGAGAAACCCCCTCCGGACCGGTAGGAGATGCCATTGTGTACGATATCCTCGAGATGACGAAAAATGCGGGTGGTAAAGGCTATGATCTGCTGAAAGTAGGTGTCAATATCGGTGGTGACGCCTGGTGGACATTCACCTTGCGTTCTTTCTAAAATTCTGTTTATGGACATTATCAGCTATTTCATGAGAAAAGCCATTCTTCTTTTACCCCTGCTGGTTACGTGTGCGCCGTCTGAGAACAATAAACCGAATATTCCGGAACCTCAGCCAGTGGAATATGCGTTCAGCAATACGCCGTCCTGGTCCGATGAATTCAATTATGAGGGCCTTCCCGACCCTTCCAAATGGAGTTATGATGTGGGCTCACCCCATAACGGCTGGGGAAATAACGAGCTCCAGTATTATACGGAAGCCCGCAAAGAAAATGTGCATGTTTCAGGCGGAACCTTAAAGATCACGGCAAGAAAGGAAAAAATGGAAGGCCTGGACTACACTTCTGCCCGGCTGGTCAGCAAAGGAAAGGGGGATTTTCTGTACGGCAGGTTTGAGGTACGCGCCAAAGCCGCTTCGGGCCGGGGTACCTGGCCTGCGGTATGGATGCTGCCTACCGACTGGACCTACGGCGACTGGCCGAATTCGGGAGAAATTGATATCCTGGAACATGTAGGCTATGATCCCGATGTGGTGCATATCAGCGTTCATACCAAAGATTATCACCATTCTATCGGCACTCAGAAGACCGCTACCAAAAAAATTGAAAATGTAACTACGGAATTTCAGCTCTACCGTATAGACTGGACCCCCGATTACATTAACGGTTATGTCAATGACGCCCGGATTTTCAGCTTCTCCAATGAAAAGCGCGACTTTAAAGCCTGGCCGTTTGACAAGAAATTTCACTGGCTGATCAACCTGGCCATCGGAGGTGACTGGGGCGGTCAGCAGGGTATTGATGATCAGGCTTTCCCTGCACAGTTTGAAGTAGATTACGTGCGGGTATATGACCTGGTACAACCCTGATTTTCTTTGTTTTCCGGAAACAGGAGCAGACTATCTGCTCCTGTTTCTCTTTTTCAGGCTCCCTTAGTCTGAAGAAATTTCAATAACTTTGAAAGATTAACAACTGATTATGTTTCAAAAAAACGGGTATAAAATAATTCTGGGGCTGTCCTGGTTATTGATCTTGTCTCTTGCACTCGTTAACGGGGGCTATGCAAACGATGACCATTTTACGGTCATCGAGCTGATTGCCCGGTTCGGTATTCTGCCCAAGTCTACCCAATGCTGGCAATGTTACCACCCCAAGCTCTACCATTTCCTGGTGGCAGAGACCTGGAACCTGCTGGGCATTACCTCCCCGTATTATCAGCATATCTCCGCCCAGCTTTTCAGCGCGGTGGCCGGCTGTGCTACCGTTTACCTCTTCATGCGGTTTATCCGTCCGCTGAACTTCCCGGAAACGTTGAAAATGGCGGTTTTCGCTTTTTTTGCCTTAAATCCGCGACTGATCGCCATTTCGGGCCAGGCGACCAATGATGCACTGATTATCCTCCTGGGAACCATCAATCTCTATTCGGTGCTTAACCTGTTCAAAAGGCCTTCCCTGAAATATACGCTGATCACTATTGCCTCGCTGGTACTGGGGTCTATGGCCAAGCTTAACTTCGGGGTATTTTTTATTGCCACAATGATCGTTCTCATTGTACTTGCTGTACTTCACCGGAACTACAGTCTTTCGCTCAAAAAAGGTTACCTCGGAACGGCCCTTGCAGGCTTACTCCTGAGCGCCGTCACCTTCCTTTCTTTTAACGGCTATATCCGGGATTACAAGGAAAACGGGAAGCTGTTCACCTATAATACGCCCACCTATGAGCTGCCGCACCTTTATCATCTCGATATGGTGTATATACCGGGTATCCGGTCTGTGTACTCGGGATATTTTAAGTTTCATTACTTTGACCTGATCCGTAATCCGCATCTGTCTTATACCGGTAAGCTCCGGTTCCAGCATATGCATTCGCATTTTTCCCAGGTGTACGGCCGCTTTTATTTTCTCGGGTTTGATAACTGGCCGGCCCAGTGGAGAACAGACAGCCCACTGATCAATGTGGTAGGCCGTATTTCGCTTGCTGTAGGCATCCTTCCTGTTCTTCTTCTTTTCATCGGTCTCTTTTTACTTCTTAAGAACCTCTTTAAAGGGTGGGAGAACCTTAAACGGGATGAGTCCTGGATTTACCTTTTGTACATTGCCGGGTTCCTGGGCTTTTCCGTTCTTTTCTCCCTCTTCGGCCGGACATTCGTCTTTATGAAAGCCATTTACATTTTCCCGGGCTTACTGGCCACCATAGTACCTTTCCTGCTGGGGAATGCGGCAGTCATGAAGAACAGTACCATTACCCGGGCCCTGTATGGTTTTTATATTTTCCTGTTTACGCTGTACGTTATCCCGGTGATTTACCTGATCTTTCAGCTGGGCGGGAAACTATGAGTATTTTGAAATGCAAACGACGCAGATTTTATGACAAGCAGAATGCCTAAATGTTGTAGCCACAGATGCACAAATACAGATCTGTGCATCTGTGGCATGTAATCATAAAATCTGCGTCGTTTACATTCCGCTATTTCTTCAGGTTCAGCAGCAGGTTCTGGTCCGGTTTCCCTACAATAATGGTGTTATTGGACCCGTAAGGACTTACCCCTTTCTCCGCCCAGGTTCTTTCCGTTTCAGCCCGGTAAAGCTCAAGCATCTTGGGCTGGGAAAGCGCTTCCTTGGTTTTGGCCTCCAGGAGCGCTGCTTCATAATCTCCCTGTGCCCGGGCTACCTTCTCCTTGTTCTCCGCCACAGCCCGTTTGGCACGGAACTCAAACTCTTCGGCTTCCTGTATAGCCTTGGTTTTTCCCTCAATAGACTTCTGCAGGGACTCCGGCGGCAGAATATTGGTACGAAGCTGGGTCACTTCAAAATATTTCCCCACACGCTTATTTACTTCCAGCCCGATCTGCTGCTCAAAGGCTTCGCGGTGGTTAAAAATAGAATCTACTGCGAAGCGGTTCGACACATCATTCACGCCCCCCAGGATAGCCGTTTCCAGCCAGGTGGTTTCCACTGCTTTCAGTCCGCCCTGCTTGAACGTCTGGCGCAGTTCCACAAAAAGCTGGTTGGCGTTTTCCGGCTTCACCTTGTAGTTAAATGTAGGTTTGATCTTGCAGCTGAACCCGCCTTTCACAATCACCCCCAGGGTTTCATAATGCACGTTTTTCTGGTCGGTTTCTATTTCATACACCCGTTCAAAGTATTTATTATAGATCTGGAAACCCGATACCAGCTTTACGGAGCCGATGCCCCGGTTATCACCGATCAGCGACTCTTTCAACCCTACAGCACCCGCGTTGATCCTGACCAGGTCATAGGGCTGGAAGAGAATGACGAAAAATGCCACTACGGTTCCTACCAGCAACTTATAGTTGACTTTCAGCCGGCGACCGCCACCGGCATCGTAAACCCACTGAAAAACCTTAAGGCGCGTTGCAAAATGAGCGAAAAGCACCACGGTGAGGAGAAGTAGAATAAGAAGGAATGTAAACATATGTGTATCGTGTTTAAGAGTGAATGATTGGATGGTTTCCTATCAAAAATAGTCCATTTTATGAAATACACAAGACCTCCCGGTTAAGTGGCAAAATAGCTTTACCACCGGATAGCATTTCCTGTTAGAAAGAGTTTAAATAAAGCCCAAACAATCCATTTGGACTAATTTCGTTATTATTTGAACTGCTATCCTGTTGAAAAAACCTAAAATTTGGTTCAACTTTGGATTCTTGTTATAAACAACCTGGTATCATATGGCACAAAAGACGCTTTTCGACAAAGTTTGGGACAGTCACGTAATTAAGCATGTAGAGGACGGGCCGGACGTCCTGTTCATTGACCGGCATTTTATTCACGAGGTAACCAGTCCCGTGGCATTTCTCGGATTAGAGAACAGGGGCATCGGCGTAATGTATCCGCAAAGAACATTTGCCACGGCCGATCATAATACCCCTACGGTAAATCAGCATCTGCCGGTAGAGGATCCGCTTTCGGCCAATCAGCTGAAGGCCCTGGAAAGCAATACCACCAGATACGGGATTTCGCATTGGGGCCTCGGGCATAACAAAAACGGAATTGTGCACGTGGTTGGGCCTGAAAACGGTATTACCCTTCCGGGCATGACCATTGTATGCGGTGATTCGCATACATCCACCCACGGTGCGTTCGGCTGTATTGCCTTTGGTATCGGTACCTCTGAAGTAGAGATGGTACTGGCTTCACAATGTATCATGCAGCCCAAGCCTAAAAAGATGCGCATCACCATTAACGGGAAGCTGGGAAAAGGCGTAACACCCAAAGACGTGGTGCTCTATATCATCTCGCAGATCTCCGCATCAGGCGCTACCGGCTATTTTGCCGAATACGCCGGTGACGTTTTTGAGAATATGAGCATGGAGGGACGGATGACCGTATGTAATATGTCTATTGAAATGGGCGCCCGGGGCGGAATGATCGCTCCGGATGAAACCACTTTTAACTGGCTGAAGGGCCGGGAAAAAGCCCCTAAAGGTGCAGAATGGGACAATTATATAGAGCAGTGGAAAGAGTTAAAAACCGAAGAAGGCGCGGAATTCGACCTGGAGCTTAACTACCGGGCCGAAGACATTGAACCGCAGATCACTTACGGCACCAATCCGGGCATGGGGATAGGGATCACACAGAGTATACCCGGCTCAGCCGAAGTAAAGGACGGGGAAGCCAGCTATAAGAAATCACTGAACTATATGGGCTTCAACGAAGGTGAAACCATGCTGGGTAAGGAAGTAGATTATGTCTTCCTCGGAAGCTGTACCAACGGAAGGATTGAAGATTTCCGGGCGTTTGCCTCCATTGTCAAAGGTCGCAGAAAAGCAGACCATATTACAGCCTGGTTAGTGCCCGGCTCACATATTGTGGAAAAGCAGATCCGTGAAGAAGGAATATACGATATTCTTACGGAAGCAGGATTTGAGCTCCGTCAACCGGGCTGCTCCGCCTGCCTGGCCATGAACGACGACAAGATTCCTTCGGGTAAGCTGGCCGTATCTACCTCCAACCGGAACTTTGAGGGTCGCCAGGGTCCGAACTCAAGAACCCTGCTGGCCTCGCCGCTGGTAGCCGCAGCAGCAGCGGTGTCCGGTGTGGTAACCGACCCGCGCGAACTGCTGCAGGATTAAGCCCTCGGCTGTTCCTTTAATTTTAGTTTTTCACTCTTATCTTTTCACTTAAAATGGCCTACGATAGCTTTAATATATTAACTTCCACGTGCGTTCCGCTTCCTCTCGAAAACGTGGACACCGACCAGATCATACCGGCCCGTTTCCTGAAGGCAACCAAACGGGAAGGGTTCGGCGATAACCTTTTCCGCGACTGGAGATACAACAGTGATGATACCCCGAAAGAGGATTTCGTTCTGAATAACCCTACCTACTCCGGCAAAATCCTCGTGGCGGGAAGAAACTTCGGCTCCGGATCGAGCCGTGAACATGCGGCCTGGGCCATCTACGACTATGGCTTCCGCTGCGTGATCTCCAGCTTTTTTGCAGATATTTTTAAAGGAAACTCCCTGAATATCGGTATTCTGCCCGTGACGGTAAGTCCTGAATTCCTGGACAAGATCTTCAAAGCCATTGAGACAGACCCGAAAACAGAAGTGGAAGTCAACCTTCCCGAGCAGAAAGTAACCCTGGTGTTAACAGGAGAAAGCGAGAGTTTCCAGATCAACGGTTATAAGAAAAATAACCTTCTGCACGGCTACGATGATATCGATTACCTGTTATCGCTCAGGGAAGAGATCGGAACTTTTGAAAAAACACGCATTTAACGGTGAGAAGAATAGAAGTAATGGACACGACGCTCCGTGATGGTGAGCAAACCAGCGGTGTGTCTTTCTCCGCTTCCGAAAAATTAACCATCGCAAAGCTTCTTCTCCAGGAAGTGAAGGCTGATCGCCTGGAAGTAGCTTCTGCACGGGTCTCCGAAGGAGAACTCCATGCTGTAAAAGCCATTACCGGCTGGGCAGAGGAGAACGGCTTTCTGGACAAGATAGAGGTACTGACCTTTGTAGACGGCCTGGCGTCTATCCGATGGATGGAAGAAGCCGGCGCCAAAGTGATGAACCTTCTGACCAAAGGCTCGCTGAATCACCTGATCCATCAGCTTGGAAAAACGCCTGTACAGCATTTTGAAGATATTGCTTTTGTGATTTCCGAAGCGCAGAAGAGAGGTATTAGCGTAAATGTTTACCTGGAAGACTGGAGTAACGGAATGCGGAGCTCGAGGGAGTATGTCTTTGATTTCCTTGATTTCCTGACACAGCAGCCGGTCAGACGGGTCCTGCTCCCTGATACCCTCGGGATACTTACGCCTGATGAGACGTACACTTACGTTCATGAGGTGGTAAGCCGTTATCCCGGAACTCACTTTGATTTTCACGGGCATAACGATTACGACCTGGCCACCGCCAATGTGCTGAACGCTCTCAAAGCCGGAGCCCACGGCATCCACCTGACCGTTAACGGGTTAGGTGAACGTACCGGAAATGCTCCGCTGGCCAGCGTAGTAGCTGTTATCAACGACTTCCTGCCGGAGGTCACCACTTCCGTAGTGGAAGAATCCCTGTACTCCATCTCCAGGATCGTGGAAAGCTTTTCAGGGATCCGGATCGCGGAAAACCGGCCCATTGTAGGGGAGAATGTATTTACCCAGACGGCCGGTGTGCATGCAGATGGCGACAAAAAGAAAAACCTGTATGTCAGCGAGCTCAACCCGGAGCGTTTCGGGCGAAAAACTTCGTATGCCTTAGGAAAAACATCCGGGAAAGCGAATATTGAAAAGAACCTCCAGGAACTCGGAATCCGGCTGAACGAAGAGGATCTGAAAAAAGTGACAGCAAAGATCATTGCCCTCGGAGACCGCAAGGAAACCGTTACCAAAGAAGACCTGCCCTATATCATATCAGACGTACTGGACCGCAATGCCGTAGCGGAAAATGTGAAGATACTGAATTATGTACTGACACATTCCCGCGGGCTTCAGCCCAGCGCTACCCTTCAGATCCAGATTGCCGGGGAGGTTTTTGAGCAAAATGCCCAGGGTGACGGACAGTATGATGCCTTTATGAATGCCCTCAAAAAAGCACTGGGCAAAAAAGGTATTGAAGTGCCTGTCCTGCTGGACTATTCGGTGCGCATACCGCCGGGAGGAAAAACCGATGCCCTTTGTGAGACCATTATTACGTGGAACATCCAGGGCAAGAGCACCAAAACACGCGGTCTGGACTCTGACCAGACGGTTTCAGCCATAGAAGCCACGCAGAAGATGCTCAACCTGATCCATATATAGTGCCGGGTAGCGAGTAGCGGAGGGTGAGAGCCCGTAAGGAGATCATATCACCCCGGGCTTCAGTCCGGGAGCAACCAGGTAAATAACAAAAACGATAAATATAACCCAATGAAAAAACATATATTAGTAGTACCCGGTGACGGGATCGGCCAGGAAGTGACCCGGGTGGGAAAAAAGGTGCTGGAGCGTATTGCTGAAAAATACGGCCATGAATTCACCTACGACGAAGCCCTGATCGGCCACGTGGCCATCGAGGCTACGGGTGACCCGCTGCCGGAAGAAACCCTTACCAAAATGCGGGCTTCGGATGCCATTCTTTTTGGTGCGGTAGGACACGCCAAATACGACAATGACCCGAACGCCAAAGTGCGGCCGGAACAAGGTCTTTTAAAGATGCGGAAAGAACTTGGTCTCTTCGCAAATCTACGTCCGATAAAGTTATTTGACGAACTTTTGAGCTCTTCCAGCATTAAGCCGGAAATCCTGAAAGGTTCTGACATTCTCTTTTTCAGAGAGTTAACCGGCGACGTATACTTCGGAGAGAAAAAACGCACGGAAGATTCCGCCTCTGACCTGATGATCTATCATAAATATGAGGTGGAAAGAATAGCACGTAAAGCCTTTGAAGCGGCGATGACCCGGGGAAAGAAGCTTATGTCTGTAGATAAAGCCAACGTTCTGGAGTCCAGCCGGCTATGGCGGGAAGTGATCCAGGAAGTTTCCAAAGACTACCCGGAGGTAACCGTTGAGCACCAGTTCATTGATGCCGCGGCCATGCTGCTGATCAAAGACCCTAAACGCTTTGATGTGGTGGTTCTGGGCAACCTTTTCGGGGATATCCTGACCGATGAAGCCTCGCAGATTGCCGGTTCGATGGGAATGCTGGCTTCGGCCAGTGTAGGGGAGAGCACAGGTGTTTACGAACCTATTCACGGCTCAGCGCACGACATAACCGGAAAAAACCTGGCTAATCCTATGGCCTCCGTACTTTCGGCGGCCCTGCTGCTGGATATTTCCTTCGGGCTGAAAGAAGAGTCACAAGCCGTCATCAACGCGGTAGACCAGGTATTAAAAGCCGGTTTCCGGACAGGTGACATTGCCGATGAAAATACGCCCGGAGACAAGATTCTCGGAACGGTGGAAATCGGGGAAGAGATCCTGAAAAGAATAGGATAAAATAAAAAAGCCGGCCTGATATCAGGCCGGCTTTTTTATTTTAAATACTTTTACTTATTGTCTAAAAGCTCGAGGTTAAAAATCAAAGGCATATACACCGGCATCTTTCCGCCGCCATTCTCGCCATAACCTATTCTCGAAGGCATAAGAGCAACCGCTTTCTCCCCTTTTCTCATGAGTTTAACCGCTTCAGAAAATCCGGGGATGTATTCTGCCAGCACCATGTTCGTACCGCTGGCTTCTTTCTGAAACTCAAATCCATTCACGAAATTTCCTGAAAACTTGACACTGGCTGTGGTGCCGGTGATCAGGCTGTCTGTTGTAACCTTTGTCTTGCTGATCATCAGCCCGCTGCTGGTGGTCTGAACATCCTTAAGATTATTTCTTTTGATGTACCATTGCATTTGCGCATCTTCGCTCAACCGGCCCAGCACTTCCACATCCAGGATCAGGATCGCATTGTACTCCACTCCTCCCGGGGGATTCTTACCGTAGCCTAAAGTAGAAGGCACCAGGAACCTGCCTTTACCTCCTTTCCCCAGGAAAGACCCAGCACTTACAGACAGTCCGAGGACTTTGCCCGAATATCCTCCTTCATAGATCAGGATGGAGTCGGCTGCAGCTTTAGTCTCTACTACCTTGTTATCCAGCGTTCTGATGGTGTAAGCTACCCATATCGCCTCATTTTTCTCATACTTTGTAATGGTGTCTCCTTTATTTTCCACGATGGTGTAAACCGGAAAATAATTTCCTGCGTAATCATACAAAGCCTCTTTTTTCGCCGTCAGACCATTGGCGGTCACATACTCCTCCATGATCTTTTCCTGCTCTTTCCCCAACATCGTGGTTTCAGAGTCTACAGGATCCTTTAAACAGGATGTCAATCCTACTGCCGCAACAACCGCTAATAAACTTTTTCGTAACATATTTAAACTTAATTTTTTACCACATCAACCACCTCTATATCAAAGACCAGTGGTGAATTTGGCGGAATCGGACCTCCTCCCTGCTCTCCGTAAGCCATAGCCGAAGGAATAATCACGGTGCTCTTGCCGCCTTTCTTCATCGTTTTTAACGCTATTTCCCATCCGGGTATTACACCGTGGGCTCCAACTTTTACACCTATGGTCTCATCTCCTTTTGAAAAATCAAATTTCTCGCCGTCAATGAACTTCCCTACATATTTCACTTTAACCTCGTCTCCGTCTTTGATCAGATCTCCTGAGCCGGGAGCCGTCTGAACGTGATAAATATCTCCTTCAGCGGTCTTTTGGGCACCTTTCATGTTTTTCGCCACATAATCCTGGATGATCTTAGGCTCATTGGCTTTTCTTTCTTCTGCCTCCTTTTTATAATCTTCCATACTTCGGATCTGGTGCATTTTTACTATAAACCGGATGTCTGTTCCCGGCCCCACCTCCGGCGGAACCGGCTGACCCATCATTTTGAAAAGGGTATCTGCGCTTACCAGTACGGTAGTGCTGTCTCCTTCTCCGATATGGTAAAGGGCATTTTCAAAAGACCCTTTAAAATATCCCTTCTGAATAGGAACGGTAAAGGGAGTTCCTTCTTCATACGAACTCTTGATCACCGAGTCAGCAGCGGTTTTGATGACGAGATCAAACTTAATGATGTCTCCGTCTTTTGCCAGTTTCCCGGATTTCCCCTTCTCATGAACCTGCAGCCGGTCACCGTCTTCCGTAGTGACTACCTTATATTTATTACACGAGATGATTCCTACAGTAAGAAGTACCAGGGCCGATAGTTTTAATTTCATTCTTTTCTTAATTATAATTACGTAATTGGTTTCACGCGGGCTGCCTCAGCAACTCGGTTTTTATTTTGGGGAGCAAAGTTAGGAATTTTTCAACAGTTTCATTCAAAGATAATTGACTTCTCCCCCCGGCAGCATTTTTATGCCCGCCCCCTTCAAAATACTCTCTCGCAAAATCAGCCACAGACAGGTCGTGAACTGACCGGAAAGATATACGGATCTGCTCTTCCTTTTCAGTAAAAAGAACCGACATCACTGCGTTCTGAATGGTGAGGCCCTGGTTCACCAAACCTTCCGTGTCGCCGTTTCTCGAGTTGAACCGTTTTAATTCTTCCGCTGAAACCGCCATATATGCTACCCGATATTCCGGGAGATAAACAAGCTTATTACTCAGTACGTAACCCAGAAACTGTAATTTCTCATACGGGTTGTTATCAAAAAGGCTCCGGTGTACCGCAGAAGGATCCACGCCTTTTTCCAGCAACACCGCAGCCATACGGTGCACCGCCGGCGTCGTACAGTCGAAACGGAAGGAGCCCGTATCGGTCAGCAGCCCGGTGTAAAGGCAAACCGCTCCTTCCTGGCGGATGTGCTGCGTTTCTCCCAGGTCGGTGACCAGGTTAAAAACCAGCTCACACGTGGAAGAAGCTTTTACATTCCAGTAGTACAGATCACCGAAAGCTTCAGGCTGCTCATGATGGTCGATCACCACTTTCAGGGCGGAAGCCCCCAGCACGGCACCTTTCATATCTTTCAGGCGGGAGACAGACGAAAAATCAAGGCAAAAAATGAGGTCTGCAGCGGAAATCAGTGCTTCCGTTGCCCCTTCCTGCCACACCTTTACTTCCTGCGCACCGGGCATCCATTTCAGGTATTCTGCCGGTTCTGTGGGACTAATAAGTGTAATCCGCTTAAGCCCCCTGCTTTCCAGGAAGAACTTCAGTCCCAGAGAGGAACCATAAGCATCCCCGTCTGGATTCTGATGGAAAGTGATAACAATCGCCGGGTCATTGTCCAGCCGGTCCAGGAAGCGGGCCAGCTCGGTCGGGTTCCCCGTAAAGAATGAATGTTCTACCATTGCGCAAATATACATAGGGAATGCACCACAGAACATGGGTGCTCTTCACAAAAACTACCGTAAACTCAATTATCGCTGAAATAAGCCATCATCAGTAAGGATCCTGCGGTACCATCCATGGTAGGTTCGTTGGTGCTGTAATCGCCCAGGTCATCGTGATACGTCACAAAATGGTTCTGCACTTCCGCAAACTCATCCGGGTACACCAGGTGAATCCCGATCAGGTTATTATAGATCGAGGCGTATACGGGGCCATCCACCAGTCCGCCGGGAATTTCCATTTTCCTGAGGGCGTACAGGCTGGTATGCACCTCCCGCGGGTGTTCGCCGTTTACCGGCATACCGGTAAACATGGATGTTCCCCACGGATTACGTCCGAACAGCCAGTCGCGCTGAAGCGCCAGGTAGCTGTCGTACTTTCCCGGTCCGTTTCGGCGTGCTCCTGTCTTTCGTGATCCTACCATGCTGCGATACAAAATGATCTGTCCCGCCAGGCTGGTGGCCAGGTTATTGGAGCACCAGATGAAAGGCACACCTATCTTGTACGGGTTTTTACGGGCGCGCGCCAGGGTATATTCGATCCCTTCTTCATAATAGGATTCAAGGGTTTTCTGAAAATCTTCATCTACCAGGCCATGAAGTACATAATGTCCGAAATTCAGGAAAGGATAAAGACGGTAATGATCAGCGGTATCTTTCACGGTCCAGGAGTCGACCGTATTACTTTTCAAGGCGTATTGCTTGGCCTGGTCGAGGTATTCCGGCTCACGGGAAAGCAGGTACATTTCTGCAGCTCCCCATTCCATATCATCGTTCCAGGTGTCTTCGTTGTAGCGGTAAGGCGCACTGTAGGAATTCCCCTGCTGGTAGCCTTCCATGGTCCTTCCCAGGGCGTAAACACTTCGTGCGGCTTCTTTGCACCTTTGCGCAAAGGCTTCGTCATATTTCCATACGCGGGCTGCAATAGCAAAAGCCGCGGCACATCGGCCGGCCAGGTTAGCCAGCCCGGTAGCCGACGACTTATACTTACTGAGGCCCTGCGGCTTTCCGTTGGCAAAGTAGGCCGGCCGGAAGCTGTTGGCGCCCCACCCGTAATCCGAATTATCATTGTCCGGCATCTTATACCCTTTATGATCCCGGTCATCGGCTACCTGGTGAATCAGCGAAGTGGGGGTGGGGTGCATCTTCAGGAGCCAGTCCAGCCCCCATTTGGCTTCATCAAGGATATCCGGAATACCGTTAGGCCCGGGGTGACCAAGGGCATCCACATTATCTCTGAATTTATGGGGGTATAACTCCCAGGTTTTTAACATATGCGCCGTAGCATAGCTGGAGGTAATCAGGTATTTCAGCTGGTCTCCTGCATCATGCCAGCCTCCGGTCACATCTACAAAAGTGGTATCCTTTACCGGACCGTAAAAGCTGTAACCGTCTTTCTGGTGACAATGAATGCCGAGCGCCGGATTATAGCCGCATCTCTGCTGCCGCATGAAGGTCAGAAGCGTTTCCTGGTGGCCGCTATAAGCGTTTTTATTTATGCTGAAAGCCGAAGAACGCTCCCCGCTTCCGGAGGTCTCCAGGTAATAGCGGCCCGGCCGGGTGATTTTTGAGAAATCCGCTTCGTAATAGTGTTCAAATACGCCCCAGTTGCCATGGGTAACTTTTTTAAGCTTAAGTGAGGCGGCAGAACGGCCGGTCTCCGCTTCCACTACTTTCACCTTCTGGCTCACAGGGGCCCTGGAAAATAAAAGGGCCACTTTGGTCTCTTCCGGTAAATAACCCAGCTGGTTAACCCTCAGATAGACCTTTTCCTGTGCGTTTGCCCGGAAAAACAAAAGGAGTAAAAGTAGAATTCGCATAGCTTATCAAAAATTAAGGCTACCTGTATGAGGTAGCCTTACAAAGATAGCAAAACAGGTTTACACCCGCCATACCCATCCGTACTTATCCTCTTCCTTACCCGTACGGATATTATTCAATGATGTTTTGAGAATCTGCGATACCGATGATTCCGTCACTTCCGGCAGAGGCAGGTCTTCTCCTTCATAGCCCACAGCCGAGAAAGGAGATACCACTACCGCGGTACCGACGCCGAAAACCTCCGTAACGGATCCGTTCCGCAGCCCTTCGATAATCTCTTCAACCGATACTCTTCTTTCTTCTATCTCATATCCTTTATCTTGCGCTATCTGCAGAAGGGCCTCCCGGGTAGTACCCTTCAGAATAGTAGAGCTTACAGCAGGGGTAATGATCTTTCCGTCTTTTACAAATACCACGTTCATGGTACCCGATTCCTCAAAATACTTATGTTCCAGCGCATCTGTCCAAAGCAACTGCGTATAGCCCTGATCAGCCGCCAGCCTGGCAGGGTACAGGGAAGCCGCGTAGTTACCCGCACATTTGGCAAATCCTACTCCGCCGGGGGCGGCCCGTATAAATTCTTTTTCCACCTTTACCTTGGGAGGTTTGGAATAGTAGGAACCTGCCGGGCTCATAATGATCATGAAACGGTAATTCAGGGCCGTACGTACGCCCAGATATTCATCTGTGGCAAACATGAAAGGCCGGAGATACAGCGAATTATCTCCTCCTTTGGGCACCCATGCCGCATCCAGACGCAGCAGCTCTTCCAGTCCTCCTATGAAGATCTCTTCCGGAACCGCCGGCATGCTCATCCGCTCTGCCGAAATATTAAACCGCCTGAAGTTTTCCAATGGCCTGAACATAAACACCTCGTCTTCCTCCGATTTGAAAGCCTTCATTCCTTCAAAGATCGATTGACCGTAATGGATAGAGGCCAGGGCGGGAGTAAACTCCATTTTACCGTAGGGAAGAATCTCAGGAGTCTGCCATTCGCCATTTATATAATCGGCCACCAGCATATGATCTGTAAAAAGTGATCCGAAGACAATATTTTGCGGATCCAACTGATTTATCCTGCTTTTTTCAACCCTGGTGATGTTGAAGTTCAATGTTTGTGTTGCCATCTTAAGATTGTTTAATGATCTGCAAGTTACCAATAATATTTTGTTGTTAAAACAATGAAATACAGTTTTATTTCCTCGGGCTTTCCAGGTACATATCCCTGATATTGTTCCTCGGGTTATCAAAGCCGCCGCCTTTTTCCAGTGCCGGTAGGGCAAGGGTTGCCGCCGCTCTTGCCGAAGCCACGGAAGACGTGCCGGTGATTTTTTCCAGCACCACCTTCAACAGGGTTTCTGACGGATCTCCGAAGGGCTGGTAAGGCAGTATGTTGTCATTCACGGGGTAGTCCGGCGTAAATCCGGATTTGGTGCCGTAATTAGCTTCGCCAAGGGCATTTACCGTTCTCAGAACAATAGGCTGAAGCCCCCATTTCCAGCGGTAGTTATTTCTGGAGTCGTCAATGGTCACCGAGCCCACATCTTTTCCATAGGTGTTTCCCCCCACCAGGACCACTTCCATGAACGGCTTGAGATTATTGATCACCAGCTCGCTGGCAGATGCCGTACTGCCTGAAGTCAGGATAAACACCCGGTTAAGGTTACCCAGGTTATTGGCCTCACTCCGCCAGTAGCTTTCATAGGCTGACTCCGGGTCGTTAAAAATTTTCCGGGCGTTGTCGCTCCAGATCTGCTTGCTCATTAATGTTCCGGGACGGAGGTTTTTAACAATCAGCGCGCTCAGCACATCGGAAGAGCTGATATATCCGCCACCGTTATACCGGAGGTCCAGTACCAGCTCACTGACGCCTTGGGCTTTGAACTCCCCGAAGAGGGCACGAAGCTCATTATCAAACTGTGCATTGGTAGCCCCGTTGGTGGTAATTCCCGGGATAAACTGGGTGTATACCAGGTAGCCGATCTTCTTATCCCCCGATTCAATAATCTTATAGAATTGTACCGGAAAGTTCTGAATGACCTGTTTGGTCACCGAAATGGTCTTTCCTGTGGGTACAAACGACCCTCCCGAACGTTCGGCCAGGGTAAATACCAGGTTGTCTGAAGCAAGAATGGTACGGTAGTTCAGGGTGTCAATGGTGACCCCGTTTACTTTGGAAATGATATCGCCCCGGGTAAGTCCGGCATTGGCCGCCGGTGAGTCTTTAATGCTGTACCGTACCGCAAATATGACATCCTTGGTGTTGGCTCCTGCCAGGAAAGGCGTATAGCTGAATCCGCTGGATTTGGTAACTCCCTGCAGGCTTTTTAAAAGTTCCTCGGCATCTTCTTCTATCCATGAGAACCGGTCTACGGTACCGTACTGGTAAAGGAGTGACCCAAAGTACTCGTCCGGTACTTTTCCCAGGCTGCTATTGGCTTTGGAGGGCATCTTGTCGCCCCAAAGATAATAAGCATTCATGTTGTCATAGATCCAGTTATTAACAGTTTGATTACTCAGCCCGTTATTTGACGGATGGAGCGTTCCCGTGCCGGTTCCGTCTGTGCCGTCCTTTATTTTTGAAACCTCTGTCAGCGCTTCGCATGAGCTCAACCCTATTGCTGCTGTAAGAAATACCAGCAGCGTCCATCTCCTTCTTGCATACATGATCTTCATTCCGTTTTTCATCGTAAAAATAAACCCTTTCCGGAATGATAAACTGCTAACCCGCTATTAAAATTTTAGTAAACGGATGTTTTTTTGTATTCTGAAGCCGGATGTACAGCAAAATCACAGCTCCTGCATGCCGGCCAGCTTGCGGTAGTAGCCGTTTTCCCTCTGCATAAGCTCATCGTGCCTTCCGGCCTCTACCAATTTCCCGTTATTGATCACCAGGATATTATCGGCGTTCTGAATGGTACTCAGGCGATGGGCCACCACCAGGGTGGTCCGGTTCTTCATGAGGGCGGTCAGGGCTTCCTGAACCAGCTTTTCCGACTCGGTATCCAGCGCAGATGTGGCTTCATCCAGGATAAGGATGGGCGGATTCTGAACAATGGCCCGGGCTATCGACAAACGCTGCTTCTGTCCTCCCGAAAGCCGGGAGCCCCGATCACCTATCTGGGTCTGGTATCCCTGGGGCTGCGCCAGGATGAAGTCATGCGCATTGGCAATTTTTGCGGCCCGGATGATCTCCTCTTCCGATACCTCGCGGCCGAAAGAAATATTATTGGCAATGGTATCATTAAAAAGCATCGGCTCCTGGGTTACCACACCCATTCCGCTCCGGAGGCTGTCCTGTTTCAGTTCCCTGATGTTGATCCCGTCAATGGTAATGCTTCCCCGGGTCACATCATAAAACCGGATAAGCAGGTCGGCCAGGGTAGACTTGCCCCCGCCGGAAGCTCCTACGAGCGCTACGGTATGCCCCTTGGGGATCCGGAAGCAGATGTCGTTCAGGATCTCGCGTTCAGGATTATAGGAAAAATGTACATGATCAAAAACAATTTCCCGGTCGAATGTCATATTCCGGGTACCTTCCGGTATCTCCACTTCCCTGTCCATAAGTTCAAGGATCCGGGCACCGGCCACGATGCCCCGCTGGGCCTGCCCGAAGGCGTTGGATATCTCTTTCGCAGGGCGTGTGATCTGTGAAAACAGGGCAATAAAGGTAATGAAATCGGAAGCCTCCAGGCCACCCGTCTGGTTCAGGATCATCGCTCCGCCGAAATACAGCAGTCCGGCAACTGCCGTCACCCCCGAAAATTCGGAAAACGGACTGGCCAGCTCCCGTTTCTTGGAATAGCCGTACACGGCCCGGCGGTATTGTTCATTTTCATTGGAAAACTTATCTGACACATATTTCTCTGCCCGGAACGCCTTCACTACCCGCATACTTCCGAAAGCTTCTTCCATTACACTGACAATATTGCTCAGCCGCTGCTGGCTGTCGGTGGCGTTGGTCCGCAGTTTTTTGATCATATAGGCCAGAAAACCCGAAATCACAGGCACCAGCAGGAGGGCAAAAAGCGAAAGCTTCCATGATAGCGCCACCAGGGCCACTATAAAGGATACCAGTGATATACTTTCTTTGATCACGGCGGAGAAGGAGCTTGCAATGGAGTTTTCCACTTCCTGTACATCCCCCGTAATACGTGACATCAGCTCTCCTTTTTTTTCATTGGTAAAGAAACCCAGGTGGAGGCCCAGTGTGTGTGAAAAGACGCGGTTACGCAGATTGGCGATCATAGAAGTTTTGAATTTCTCCAGCACCCGTACGCTCAGGTATCTGGCGAAATTATTGATGAGGCTGGCCAGTATCACGGCAAAAACCACGAACCGGAGGGTGGCCAGCTTGCCGTTAGCGATGGCGTTCTCAGCAAATCCTTTATAAAAATGGCCGATAACATCATACCAGCGGGGATCACTTTGCAGGATTTCCTGCATCTTCTCGGGACTTACCTGGTCAAACAGCACATCCAGCAGGGGTTTAAGGAGGGCCAGGTTCAGAACCCCGAACACTCCCGCAATCAGAGAAAAGAAAGCGAAGGGAACGATAAAGTTTTTCAGGTTTCCTGCGAAACCCAATATCCGCATATAGATTTTCATGTGTAAAAGTTCCGAGTTCCGAGTACTTACTTCCGAGTCGGGTTACCGCGGCAGCCCGGCTTGTCCGGAACGCGCGGCATTTTGCTCACAGGCAGTCTGATAGCAGGCAGCAGATGGCTTGTGGCTTTTCACCGGTGCAAAGGTAAAAGGATTATGCTATAAAATTCCGGTAATCCGGCTGAACAGGCCATTTTTGGCCCTGAACATTTTTTAACGGTTTTTTGTTTTTGTTCCGGAACGGGTTTTCAACGCGCTTTTTGCGCCGCTTAAGCTATACACCATCATTAAATCGCTGCCTGATGATCTATCTTATTCTCAGCATTGTGCTTTCTGTGGGTTTACTCGTAAATTTCCGGCTGTTTCCCCGTTACGGCATCCATACCTTCCAGGCCATTGTTTTTAACTATCCCGTTTGCTTCCTGCTGGGTTATCTTCTTATGGAAAAAGAAGAAACCTTCACGCTGAATCTGACGCAAAGCTGGACCTGGTACTGCCTGGCCCTGGGAGCGGGCTTTATCGTTACGTTTATCCTGAGCGGTACGGCCACCCAGCGGATCGGTATGACCCTCACTTCCCTGGCCAATAATATTTCGCTGGTGATTCCCGTACTGTTCAGCCTTTTTATTTTCGGTTCGGATTCCATGGCGTTCGGCCCGGTTAATTACCTGGGACTGGCCCTGGGCCTGGTGGCGGTGGCCATTGCTTCCTGGAAAGCAGATAATGGACAGAGGGAGGAGGGTTTCCTTCAAAGCGGCGGACTGGCCCTGGCGGTTTTTCTTTTATACGGTATTACCAACACTGCCATTAATTATATCCAGATCCATGTTATCCGGAACAGCCCCGGCGCCATTCCGGTGATGCTCATTATGGTGCTGGGAGCGGTGATCTCCGGATTTGTCCTGTGGGGATTTCAGCTACTGAAAGGGCAGGATACTTTCCGGGCAAAGAACCTCGTGGCAGCGGTCACCCTGGGCATACCCAATTTTCTTTCTTTTTATTTCCTGATCCTGGCGCTGAATCATTACGGCAGCAGCGGGGCTTTCGTTTATCCGCTATATAATATGGGCGTTATCCTGGTGTCTGCACTGGTATCTCTGGTGTTTTTCAGGGAAAAACTGGGCCGGCTGAACCAGGCAGGCTTAGGACTGGCTATCCTGGCCATCCTGTTTATTTCCTGGAACTCATTATTTGTTTAAAATCAACTACTTTACGATTTTTTTAGTAATTTTGTGACCTTTTTCCCTGAGCATAAGGCCGGGGAAGTGTTTAAAAAAAGAAATTATGGCCAATATAGTAGCAATAGTAGGCAGACCGAACGTAGGGAAATCCACCCTGTTTAACCGTTTAATTGAAGAGCGGGTTGCCATTACCGATAATCAGCCAGGCGTTACCCGTGACCGTCATTACGGCAACGCCTTCTGGCTCGACAAGCATTTTACCGTGATTGACACCGGCGGATACGTGGTGGGTTCAGACGATACGTTTGAAGAGGCCATCCGGAGCCAGGTGGAGCTGGCCATTGAAGAGGCTACAGTAGTCCTGTTCGTGGTAGATGCCAAAGAAGGCCTCACCGAACTGGATGAGGAATTTGCCGGGGTGCTTCGCCGCTCAAAAAAACCCCTTTTGGTAGTAGCCAATAAAGCGGAGACCTTTGAACGGGCCAATCTTACCGCTTCCGAATTTTACGGCATGGGGCTTCCGGGGGATGTCTACCCTATTTCCGCCATTGACGGTTCAGGCACGGGCGATCTCCTCGATAAGGTGATCGAACACCTGGCAGATGACACGGAAGAAGCCAACGAAGAGGGCATAGCGCGTATTGCCATCCTGGGAAGACCCAATGCCGGTAAATCTTCGTTCCTGAATGCCCTCCTGGGTAAAGACCGGAGCATTGTAACCGATATTGCCGGAACCACCCGTGACGCGATTGATACCCGCTATAAAATGTTCGGAAAAGACTTTATCCTGACCGATACGGCCGGGATACGCAAAAAATCAAAGGTGAATGAAGACCTGGAGTTTTACTCAGTGCTGCGTTCCATCAAAGCGTTGGACAAGTCAGATGTGTGTATTATCCTGCTGGACGCCACCCGCGGACTGGAGGCACAGGACATCAGCATCATTGCCCAGGCGCATAATGCCAAAAAAGGCATTGTACTGATGATCAATAAATGGGATGCCGTGGAAAAAGACTCCAAAACGGCTGACACCCTGAAGAAAGAGATCCTGGAAAGGATAGCTCCCATGAACTATATGCCGGTGGTTTTTGCATCGGCGCTGAACAAGCAGCGGATCTTCCAGGTAGTGGAAGCGGCCATGGAGGTGTACGAAAACAAAAAGCAGCAGATCTCCACCTCACGGCTGAACGACGTGCTCCTGCCGATCATCGAACGTACTCCGCCGCCTTCTATCAAAGGGAAGACCGTCAAGATCAAGTACATTGTGCAGCTGCCTACGCCCTCGCCCACTTTTATCTTCTTCTGTAACCTTCCGCAGTACGTCAAGGAGTCATACCAGCGCTTTTTACAGAACCAGATCCGTGAGCACTTCGGGTTTGAAGGGGTGACCATAACCACTTTTTTTCGTAAAAAATAATATGGCCAGTCATATTCTCCTCACTGAAGGCCCGGACGCCAAAGGGCTGATTTACCATGTCAGTGCCGTGCTGTTCAATAATACCTGCAATATTATCAAGCAGACCGAATATGTAAGCCCCGACAAGCGCTTTTACATGCGTACCGAGTTTGAGAACGGTGACACGCTGGACAAAGAAAGAATCCTCGCCGACCTGAGAAACCGTATCCCGGATGAACAGGTGAAATTCCGCCTGGATTTCCTTAAAAAGAAGAATGTGGTGGTGTTCTGCACCAAAGAGCATCACTGCTTGTCGGAAATCCTGATCCGGTATATGTTCGGCGAGATCAACGCCAACGTGCTGGCGGTGGTCAGTAACCACAATATACTGCAGCCTTTTGTATCCAAGTTCGGCATACCTTTTCATTATATTGATGCGGAAGGGAAAAGCCGGGGGGAGCACGAGGCTGCTATCTTAAAAACCCTCGATATTTACGCACCGGAATACCTGGTGCTGGCCAAGTATATGCGTATCCTCTCCCCGGAATTTGTGGCGCACTACCCGGACAAGATCATTAACATTCATCATTCTTTCCTGCCGGCGTTTATCGGCGCCAATCCTTACCGGCAGGCGCATGACCGGGGGGTAAAAATCATTGGTGCCACGGCGCATTTCGTGAACGACGACCTTGACCAGGGGCCCATCATTGCCCAGGACACCAAGGATGTGGATCATCGCTATTCGGCCTCTGATATGGCCCGCGACGGCCGAGACGTAGAAACCCGGGTCCTGATGAAAGCACTGCGGCTGGTTTTTGCCGACCGGGTCTTTATTTACGGGAACCGGACCGTGATTTTGTAGATGCTCTTTGTGCCTTTACTTTGTGTTCTTTGTGCAAACAGATATTTCACAAAGGACGAGAAGGCCGGGTTCTCCGCTTTTTATATGAAAAAACCGATTCTCAGCACAAAGCGTCCATCACCGATAGACTGGCGGTTAATATAGCCTGAGTTGGGCGCATTAAGATTATACAGCACCGAGATGAAGCCTCCCCCCTGCGTTCTCATACCGTTCTGGTAAAAGCCTGCGCCTATATACCCTGTTCCGCCCCATTTGTTCTTAGGGTTAAGCCCCTGAATGGTAGAAGGGTCTACATCATAGAAATTATAGGGCGACGAGTTCATCAGCTCGTACTCGGCGTGGGCAAAGACCGTCCGCCAGATGGCCTGACGCACAAAAACCTTGGGACCGACAGACAGCCCGCCACCGTAAATTTTATCTGCCCCGTAATACATGATCGAAGCTCCCAGTCCGGCTACTGTCCCTTTTTCCGTAATATCCCATCCTATCATAGGGGTAGC
>JBEBRR010000009.1:0-79358 GCA_040394735.1 Leadbetterella byssophila | reverse complement strand
GCCTAACTTATTTAGGGAACAATTATGTCATCAGTAGTTTCACCCATAAGAGAGCATTTGGTAACGAATGGTAAAACCCACCACGATGTTACGGAGGATATTTGCAGACACGTAGAGGCCAAACCTACCAAAGAGTGGAAAATAGCATTCACTCTCAGCCTGATCGTACTGGTTTACGGTACTTTCTGGGTCCTCAGAACCTGGTGGGAAGGCTTAGGTGTATGGGGTCTGAACAAAACCGTAGGCTGGGCCTGGGATATTACCAACTTCGTATGGTGGGTAGGTATCGGTCACGCGGGAACCCTGATCTCGGCCATCCTCTTACTCTTCCGTCAGAAATGGAGAACTTCAGTTAACCGGGCAGCAGAGGCCATGACCATCTTTGCCGTAATCTGTGCCGCCTCTTTTATTATCATGCACATGGGCCGCCCATGGCTCGCCTACTGGGCACTTCCGTTCCCCAACACTTTCGGTTCACTTTGGGTAAACTTTAACTCACCGCTGGTTTGGGACGTTTTCGCGATCTCTACCTACTTTTCGGTGTCCTGTCTGTTCTGGTACATCGGTATGGTACCTGACCTGGCTACCATCCGTGACCGTGCTACCGGTATCCGGAAAACCATCTACGGCATCCTGTCACTGGGATGGACCGGAGGAGCCAGAACCTGGGCAAGATATGAGGACGTTTCCCTGATTCTTTCCGGTCTTTCCACTCCCCTGGTACTTTCGGTACACACTATTGTATCCTTTGACTTTGCCACTTCCGTAATTCCCGGATGGCACACCACCATCTTCCCTCCCTATTTCGTGGCGGGTGCGATCTTCTCCGGCTTTGCCATGGTGCAGAACCTGATGCTGATCACGCGCGTGGTATATAAGCTGGAAGATTATATTACCCTGGAGCACATCTCCCTGATGAATAAGATCATTACCCTCACCGGTTCTATTGTGGGTATTGCCTATATCACCGAGTTCTTCATTGCAGCCTATTCCGGTGTGGAATACGAAAAATACGCCTTCCTGAACCGGGCTACCGGTCCGCTTTGGTGGTCATATGCTGCCATGATGACCTGTAACGTGCTTTCTCCCCAGGTATTCTGGAGTGCCAAGCTCAGAAAGAACATTGTTCTGTCATTCGTTATCGCCGTGATTGTAAACATCGGGATGTGGTTCGAGCGTTTCGTAATTATCGTTACCTCGCTGCACAGGGATTACCTGCCTTCCAGCTGGACCTACTTCACACCGCGTATGGGAGATATCGGTGATTACATCTTCTCTTTCGGATTATTCGGTACCCTTTTCCTGCTCTTCACTAAATTCCTCCCGGTGATCAACATGGCGGAGGTGAAAGCGGTTCTGAAATCTTCTTCTGAAAGAAAACCCGGTGATAAGCATTAATTTTTAAGACATAAAGAATTTATTTAGAATATAAAATGGCTGGAAAAAGATATTTAGTAGGAATCTTCGGAGATGAAGATATAGTACTGGAAGCCGCAGAATCGGTAAGGAGGAAGGAAGTGAAAATACAGGAAGTGTATTGTCCTTATCCGGTGCACGGTCTTGATCATGCACTGGGCTATGAAAGGCCCCGTATGGGTGTTCCCGCTTTCTTTTTCGGTTTGACCGGAACTACCCTGGCATTTCTTCTTACCTTCTGGACTTTAGGCTGGGACTGGCCGATGAATATCGGTGGAAAGAATTTTATTCCTTTCCCTACCAACATCCCCATCGTTTTCGAATTAACGGTTCTTCTGGCCGCCTTTGGTATGTCATTTACCTTTTTCATTACCGAGGGCCTCGGACCCACCGCCAAGCCGGTAATTTTTGATGAACGCTCCACAGACGATAAGTTTGTCATGGCCATAGATTTAAGCAAAAACAAGATCTCTGACGAGGAGATCACGCAGATCCTGAAAGATGCAGGAGCGGAAGAAGTGAATGTAAAAGAGGTATAAAATTATGAAAATGAACAATAGATTAGCAGGATTAGTACTGTTTACCGCATTCGCTGCCGGTCTCACTTCATGTGATCGTACCCAGAGAACAGGATGGGAATTTGCTCCGAATATGTACAATTCCGTAGGATACGAAGCACAGACCCAGATTGACAAAAACGCCATTAACCCGCACGGTATGAATATGCGCCTTCCCGTGGAAGGAACCGTGTCAAGGAGAAACTATCATACTACCTTTAAAACAGGTGACAGCACGGAAGTGCAGGACCTGATGATCTATAACCTCACCCGGAACGACGAGGCCGCCTCCGAAACGCTCGTAAACCCGGTACCTCTTACCGAGCAAACCCTGGCAGAAGGAGAAGTTCTTTACAAAAGAAACTGTTCTCACTGTCACGGAGCTACCGGTGGTGCAGACGGTAAGGTGGCTGATATTTATAACGGGGTACCTTCCTATACCTCAGATGCCGTTAAAAATCTGCCTCCGGGCAGGATTTTCTTCGCCATCACTTACGGTAAGGGAAGAATGTGGCCGCACGCGGCGCAGGTGAACCCCGAAGAAAGATGGAAGATTGTCCACTTTGTACAAAAATTGCAGAAAGGAAGCTGATATATACTGGAAAAAGAAATTTATTATTGGAATATAAGTTAACATTATAATGGCTCACAAGCACGATATACCCTCACTTGACGAATCATTTGAATTCAGTCCGGCCCTCAGAAAAAAGCTGATTCTAACAGCATTGCTGGGGGTGGTCCTGGTTGCCCTGGGTGCTTTTATTATTCATAAAGGGTGGTGGCCTCTGGGACATGAGGATCACCACGAAGCGGCGCATCAGGTAGATGCGCATGCGGCTGATCATGCCGGCGCCCATTCGGAGGGAGACCATCATGCGGAAGACCACGGCGACCACCACGGAGCAACCCTGACCAGCAGGTTAATCGCTAACCTGTGGATGAACAGTGTATATTTTATAGGTATAGCTCTTGTGGGGCTGTTCTTTATTGCCTATAACTATGTAGCCAAAGCCGGGTGGCAGGCGTCTATCAAGCGGGTAGCAGAGGCATTTCCGGCATTCGCCATTGTGCCCTCAGTGATCATGCTGGTACTTTTTCTGATTCCGTCCACGCGGCATATCATCTTTCACTGGACCCACGAGGGCTTAACTGATCCTGCATCGCCTAGCTTTGATGCTATCATTGCCGGTAAAACCTGGTTCCTTAATTTCCCCTTCTTCCTGGTCCGGATGATCATTTATTTCGTGATCTGGTACTTCCTCTGGATTCAGGTCCGGAAGCTCTCTCTCCTGGAAGACCAGTATGGCGGCCTGGATTATTATTACAAAAGCCGCGCTTACTCCAAAGCGTTCCTTTTGTTCTTTGCTGTAACTTCTTCTACTGCAGCATGGGATCTTACCATGTCTATTGACCCGCACTGGTTCTCTACCATGTTTGGCTGGTATCACCTGGCGTCGTGGCATGCTGCAGGTCTGTCTGCCATGATGCTTACCATAATTCTGTTGAAGGAAAATGGCTACCTGAAGGCGGTGAACATGAGCGTTATCCAGGATCTGGGCAAGCTGATCTTCGGTTTTTCCATCTTCTGGACCTATACCTGGTTCAGCCAGTACCTGCTGATCTTCTATGCTAACATGCCGGAAGAAACCATTTATTTCGAAGAGAGAACCAGCGGGTACGGCGGCCGTTATCTTGCCCCGTTCCTGATTAACCTGGTGCTGAACTTTGTATTTCCTTTCCTGATCCTGATGGCCCGGAATTCAAAACGTAATTTTACTTTACTGAAGCTGGCCTGTGCTTCTATCCTGATCGGCCACTGGTTTGACTTCTACCAGATGATCATGCCGGGTGTGGCTAAAGATCAGGGCGGAATAGGTATTATTGAGCTGGGTACCACACTCACGTTTGCTTCCCTGTTCATTTATTTTGTAGCTAACCAGTTGACCAAGGCCAACCTGTATGCCAAGAATCACCCGTTCCTGGAAGAGAGTACTCATCACGATATATAATTTTAAAAAAGCGTTATTAATTACAAGATGATATACATAATTGCAATACTGGCCATTCTGTTTGTAGTTCTAACATTTAAAGTTATATCGCAAACCAGAAAGATTATTAACAAAAATAAGATCGCCGAAAGCGATCCCTCCTACCTGGGAGCGGCCGATTCAGCCAATAACTTCAATGCCGCAGCACTGCTGGTATTCTGGATACTGGCTGTGGTGGGTACTACCTGGTCCTATATCCATTATTCGCAGTATTTTCTGCCCGAAGCCTCTTCGGTACACGGCAGAAAAACCGATTTCTGGTTCTGGTTTTCCATGGCGATCATCACCGTTGCCTTCTTCCTGGTAAATACATTCCTGTTCCTTTTCTCCTACATCTACCGGCATTCCAACAAAAGAAAGTCGGCTTTTTATACCCATAATAATACGTTGGAGATCATCTGGACCACGGTTCCTGCCGTGGTGATGACCGGGCTTGTACTTTCAGGCCTGGTAGTATGGAACGAGATTACCGGTGAAGCCCCGGAAGATGCGGAGGTGATTGAGATCACCGGCCGCCAGTTTGCCTGGATGGTCAGGTATTCAGGAGAAGACGGGGAGTTCGGTAAATCCAACTACAAGCTGATGGATGACGGCTCCGGTAACCCGCTGGGACTTGACTTTGCCGATGCCAACTCTTTTGACGATTTTTCCAATTCCACTGAATTGCATATCCCCAAAGGGAAGCCGGTCTTATTGAGGATCAAAGCACGTGACGTACTTCACAGCGTGTTCATTCCTCACATGAGGGTTAAAATGGACGCCGTACCGGGTATGCCTACCAAATTCTGGTTTATTGCTGACAAGTCTACAGCCGAAATGAAAGCCCTGCTGAACGACTCCGAATTTGACTATGAGATCGCCTGTACCGAGATCTGCGGAAAATCACACTTCGGTATGCGTATGGTACTGAAAGTGGATGAACCCGAAGAGTATGAAAAATGGAAAAGAGAGCAGAAGCCCGTGCTGACACTGAATCCGGACCTGCTGGTTCATGTTCCTGAAAAACTGAAAGCCAGAGCTCTGAAGTACATTGAAACAGACGAAGCAGCCGCTCCGGCTGACTCCGCTGCAGTAGCGGTACCCGCAGTGGCAGGACTAGAAGAAACAAAATAAGAATTTAAAAATTACGATATATAGATATGGCAGCTCATTCAATAGCAGAAGGACACGGTCACGCTGAACACGGACATGAGGAGCACCACGAACAAGGCTTCTTCAGTAAGTATATTTTCTCGCTTGACCATAAGACGATAGCCAAGCAGTACCTTATTTCAGGGATCATCTGGGCGGTGCTCGGCGGACTGATGTCCGTAATCTTCCGTCTGCAGTTAGCTTTCCCGGATATGGATATGTCTTTCCTGAAGCCTATCCTGGGGCATTGGATCAATGAATCCGGGAAGCTGGATAATAACTTTTACCTGGCGCTGGTGACCATGCACGGTACCATCATGGTATTCTTTGTACTGACGGCCGGTCTGAGCGGTACTTTTTCCAACCTGCTCATTCCTTTGCAGGTAGGCGCCAGAGATATGGCCTCCGGCTTTATGAACATGATCTCTTACTGGCTGTTCTTTTTAGCGGGTGTTATCATGTTTATCTCCCTTTTCCTGCCGCACGGTCCTGCCGGTGGCGGCTGGGTGATCTATCCTCCGTTAAGTGCGTTGGAAGAAGCCAACCCCGGTTCGGGAACAGGTATGACACTCTGGCTGGTTTCCATGGCTATATTCATTGCCTCCAGCCTTCTGGGTAGCATCAACTACGTAACCACTATCCTGAACCTTCGTACCAAGGGGATGTCAATGGACAAGCTGCCGCTGACTATCTGGTCGTTTCTGTTTACGGCTATCCTGGGTATCCTTTCCTTCCCTGTACTTTTTTCAGCGGCTCTGCTGCTGATCTTCGACAGAAGCTTCGGAACCAGCTTTTATCTTTCCGACATTTATATTCAGGGTCAGGCGCTGCCTAACCAGGGCGGTAGCCCTATCCTGTTCCAGCACCTTTTCTGGTTCCTGGGGCACCCTGAGGTGTATATCGTGATCCTTCCGGCCTTCGGTATTTCTTCGGAAGTAATCTCTACCAACTCCCGGAAACCGATTTTCGGGTACAAAGCCATGATCCTTTCCATGCTGGGCATCATGTTCCTGGCCTTCATCGTATGGGCGCACCATATGTTTGTTACCGGTATGAACCCTTTTCTGGGCTCCATCTTTATGCTGCTGACGCTGATTATTGCCGTTCCTTCGGCAGTAAAAGGTTTTAACTATATTACCACGCTCTGGAGAGGAAACCTGATCTTTACCCCGGCTATGCTTTTCGCTATCGGTATGGTATCGTTCTTTGTTTCAGGCGGTCTTACCGGTATCATTCTCGGAAATGCTGCTCTTGACATCCAGCTGCACGATACCTACTTTGTGGTAGCGCACTTCCACCTCGTAATGGGGTCGGCCGCATTCTTTGCCATGATTGCAGGGGTATATCACTGGTTCCCGAAAATGTATGGCAGGATGATGAACAGCACCCTGGGCTACATTCACTTCTGGATCTCTTTTATCGGGGTATATATGGTATTTATACCTATGCACTATATTGGTATCGCCGGTTTCCCGAGAAGATATTATCAGTGGTCAGGATTCAAGGTTTTTGATACGTTTGCAGACCTGAATATCGTTATCACGGTAGCTGCGGTTATCACCGTATTTGCCCAGTTTATTTTTATCTATAACTTCTTCTACTCTATGTTCAAAGGGAAGAAGGCTTCGGCTAACCCGTGGAAATCCAATACCCTGGAGTGGACCACTCCGGTAGATCTGGGACACGGAAACTGGCCGGGAGAGATTCCTACGGTATACAGATGGCCTTATGACTATTCCAAACCGGGAGCGCCTGATGATTTCATTCCGCAGAACGTACCGTTCTCAGCTACTCCCGAGTCGAATACTCCGGAAGAAAATGATCTGATCGCAAAAGAGAAGGAGATAGAAAATATTAAGTACGATCATTCAATTCCCGACTGATAAGGTCTTATAGATCGTGGAAAGATCATTCAGGAAATTTGCTATCATTACAATTGTCGCCGTCATCTTTCTGATATTTGTCGGTGGATTTGTAAGAGCAACCGGTTCAGGCATGGGTTGTCCTGACTGGCCGAGATGCTTCGGAATGTGGGTACCTCCCACTTCCGTGGAGCAGCTTCCTGCCAATTACCAGGAAATTTTCGGGGCCAAGCTGAAAGGCGAAGTAGAGTTTAACGCCGTAAAGACCTGGACTGAATATGTGAACCGGCTGGTGGGGGTTTCTGTAGGGATCTTTATTTTCATTACGGTGATCCTGGCCTACCGGGCTTATTTCAGAACCCATAAAAAGATTTTCTACATCTGCCTCCTGGCTTTTGTGCTGGTGGCTTATGAAGGATGGCTGGGAGCCAAAGTGGTGGCTTCCGAACTGGCACCCGGATTGATCACGCTTCACATGGTAGTAGCCGTGCTGATACTGGCCCTCCTGATCTGGGCCGTGCTGAAGTCGTACAGCGGTCATCCCCTTATAAAGGGCACTGAAAAGAAAGCCGATATCCAGTTCCTGTTAGTAATGGCACTTTTTGTTACCATTGGTCAGATCGTATTCGGAACACAGATCAGGGAAGGAATTGACCACGCGCAGCGGCTTCTGGGAGACCATAACCGGAGCCTGTGGATCAACGAAGTAAAAGGTAAAGTGATTTTTCATGCGGTGCTTTCGGTGATTATCCTGGTATTGCATGGTGTAATATATAAAATGATAAAAGCCAGGTTTGAGAGCCGGGTACTCCCGGGCTTTGCAGTATGGGGACTTATCCTCGTTATTACCGAAGTACTCTCCGGGACCGTGCTGAGCCTTGCGGGTTTTCCCGCTATGCTGCAGCCTTTGCATCTTACATTTTCAGTGGTAATTGTATCAATACAGTTTATCCTGTATTTCACACTTAACCCTGATAACAGCAACAAATGAACAGTACAATATACATATCAGCAGGAGAAAAGGCGAAAGCATATTTTGAACTGACCAAGTTCAGGCTTTCCATGACGGTGGTTTTCAGCAGTTGCTTCGGGTATGCACTGGCCTCTCCCGAGCTGTCCCCCCTGAATCTGCTCGTTTTCGGATTTGCCTCTTTCCTGATAACGGCTTCGGCCAATGTGATCAACCAGATCAAGGAGAAAGAGCTAGACAAACTGATGGCCAGGACCCGGAACAGACCGCTGCCTTCCGGGCGCCTTTCCGTGAAGGAAGCTGCCGGCTTCAGCCTGCTGTGCGGACTGACCGGTCTGGGTATCCTTCTATCTGTTTTTAACCTTTATGCCTTCCTCCTGTCCCTGCTTTCGCTGATCCTTTACGGTTTTGTGTATACTCCCCTGAAACGGGTAGGTCCCGTAGCAGTGGCGGTGGGCGCTTTACCGGGGGCATTCCCGCCGATGATCGGGTGGGTAGCCAGCACGGGGCATTTCGGACTGGAGCCGGGCATTCTCTTTGCCATCCAGTTCTTCTGGCAGTTTCCCCATTTCTGGGCTATTGCCTGGGTGCTGGATGACGACTACCGGAAAGCCGGCTTTAAGCTGCTGCCTTCCAAAGGCGGCCGCGATCTTTCTTCTGCATTTCAGATCATGTCTTATACGCTGTTTTTGCTGCCGTTATGCTGGGTGCCTTACTACCTTGGCATGACCGGGATCAATTCGGCCGTTATCGCATTGCTGTCCGGGGTGTTGTTCCTGACCCAGACCCTGCACCTGATGAAAGAACGGACCAACAAAGCAGCTCTGAAGCTGATGTTCGGGTCTTTCCTGTATTTACCTGTGGTACAAATCGCATATCTGTTAGACAAAGTATAAAAATATGATGGCCAAAGCACAAAATATTAAACCTATCTATACCGTAAACCCCTGGAAGTTTATCGTATGGTTGTTTATTATCTCCATCATCATGCTTTTTGCCGCCTTCACCAGCGCCTACCTGGTCAGGCGGGCCGAAGGCAACTGGACGGAGTTTGAAATTCCCGTGATTTTTTATATCAGTACAGTCGTACTGCTTATCAGCAGCCTTACCATGCACCTGTCTGTTAAAGCGGCTAAAAGTGATAACCTTTCGAAATTAAGAACTTTGATCAGTGTGACGGCCGCCGGCGGGATCGCCTTCCTGGTTCTCCAGGTACTGGGCTGGCAGGAGCTTCAGAAAGCCGGAATTTATGTTAAAGGAAACCCGGCGGAGTCGTTTTATTATGTACTCACCGGCACGCACCTGTTTCATATTATCACGGGCCTGGGTGTTCTTCTCTATGCGTTTTACAGCACATTCAGAGGGAAGATCCGTGCGGGAAACACTACCCAGATCGAAGTGTGCGCCACTTACTGGCATTTCCTGGATATTCTCTGGGTGTACCTGTTCCTGTTCCTGATATATTTCAGATAGTAGTTTTTGAATTAAAGTAATAGATTTATAAATTTGTTTGAATTTTTAACGTACACTTATGGCAGTTGAGAAAACATCTGTAAACCCTCCTCACCTTCTGTGGCAGGGCGGCACCCAACCCCTGAAGGCTGGCTACGGTAAATTAATGATGTGGATATTTTTACTTTCCGATGTATTCACATTTTCCGGCTTTCTGGTGACCTACGGCCTGATCCGTTTCGGTTATCCTACTTTCAGCGAAGTGGTGGCCGGAATGACCCACAAGACCTTTGAGTTTTCTCAACATTACTGGCCTATTCCGGAAAAGGTATTCAAAGCGGTACCTCTTCTCCACGGCGTAGATCTTCCGCTGGTTTTTGTAGGAATCATGACCTTTATCCTGATCTTCAGCTCGGTGACAATGGTACTGGCCGTGGAAGCCGGTCACAGAAGAGACAAAGCCGATGTGGAAAAATGGATGCTGTGGACCATCCTCGGTGGTTTTATTTTCCTTTCTTCACAGGCCTGGGAATGGACCCACTTCATTCATGGAACCGAGCACGGACTTACCCTTGAAGACGGAACCACTATTTTCGGTGCCAAACTGGGCATCAATGAGTATGGTCCGCCAAACTTTGCCAACCTCTTTTTCTTCATCACGGGATTCCACGGATTCCACGTGTTTATCGGGGTGCTGCTGAACATCATGGTATTCTATAATACCACGAACGGCATCTATCAAAAAAGAGGACATTACGAAATGGTAGAAAAAGTAGGACTTTACTGGCACTTTGTGGATCTCGTGTGGGTATTTGTATTTACCTTCTTCTATCTGGTTTAAAACATTAAAATAATATTGAAATGGCAGAGCATTCATTAACAGAAAGACAAAAGCCGAACACCAAACACCTCTGGAAAGTATTCTGGATTCTGCTGGCCCTGACTGCCCTGGAGTTCGTGGTAGCATTCACAGTCGATGCAGATCATTATAAATGGACAAAAATCGGGATTTTTGTGATCATGACGATCATCAAAGCCTATTATATTGTAGGGATATTCATGCACCTGGGCAGTGAAACCAAAGCGTTCATATGGACCATTGTACTGCCTGTTATTTTTGTACTCTGGTTGATTGTGGCACTTCTTGTGGAAGGAGAATACTTTGGTATAGAAAAGTTTTTCTAAATGAATAAAACGCTGAAGGCCGGAATACTCTTCGCTATACTGGGTATTCCGGTCTTGACATTTATATTCCTGAAGTTGTTCGGTAATAACAATTTCGATCTCCCCTACTTTTTCCCGGAAACGGATGAAAGCGGAGAGGTGATGATGGCAGAAGGAGATACCGTTTTTGCACGTATGACACCGTTTACCCTGCTGAATACCCGTGGCGACAGCACCACCGTACAGGCCGGAGGCATAACCGTAGTCAACTTCTTTTTCTCACGCTGCGGCACCATCTGTCCTATAGCCAATACCCTGATGGTAAAAGTGGCAGAATCTTTCAAGAAAAACCAGGAAGTACACTTTTACGGCATTACGGTAGATCCGAAATATGATACTCCTGAGGTGCTGAAGTTGTACGCCCGGGCACTGGGCATGGACCGCCTGCATTATGACCTTCTTACCGGTGACAAGAAATATATCTATGATCTCTCCATTAAAGACTTTCGTCTGCCGGTAGCCGATGCCTCCGAATACGACGGCAGGATCACCCATGTAGACGAGATGTTCATCCATTCCGATAAAGTGATGCTGATTGATCAGCAGGGACATTTCAGGGGGATTTACAGTGGTACAAAAAAGAGCGAGATGGACCGGCTGAAGGTGGAAATTAAAGTACTGTTAAGTCAGCATAATTAGTTCCGAGTGGGACTCTGTTCGGAACTCACTACTCGGAACTCGGAACTAACTTATATATGAGCAATATCAAAGACAAAATCGGGATACGTACCATTAACATCCTTTCCGTGGTGATCGTGCTGGTGGTGATGATCATGCTGGGCATGCGGCAAAAACCTTATATCGGTGAATGGACAAAACAACTGACCTTTGTCAACGCCATCATCAATTCGCTGACCGCCTTTTTTCTTCTTCTCGGATTATACTTTATCCGGCAGCGGAATATTGCAGCCCACAAGACCTGCATGTCTGCCGGCTTTCTCCTGGGGGGCTTGTTCCTGGTCTTCTATGTATTGTATCATATCAGTAATGAAGAAACCCGCTTTGGCGGTGAAGGCGCCGTAAGGTATTTCTACTTCTTTATTCTGATCACGCACGTTCTTGCCTCGTTTGTTGTTTTACCTTTAGTGCTGCGTGCGTATTATTACGGATGGAAGCGTATGGATGACAGGCACCGGAGAATTGTAAAATACGCTTACCCAATCTGGTTATATGTGTCCGTTACCGGAGTCATTGCGTACCTGATGATCCAGCCTTACTACACATTCTGAAAAACATGAAAAAGAAGCTCATATTAACGGCGTTATTCTTCTTATTTGCACTTAATGATATACTGGCCCAATGCGCCATGTGCCGGGCCACTGTAGGCTCTAATTTAAGTGAAGGAAGAAATACTATCGGTACAGGTCTTAACTTCGGGATCATGTACCTGCTGGTAATTCCCTACCTGATCGTGGGGCTGGGAGTGTTTTTCTATATCCGCGCGGCAAAGCAGAGGCTGAGAGAACAGGAGATAATGTAAATGCCCTTTATATTTGTTTGCTTTTAGAATTAATAACACCCATAAAACCCTGACCTGTGAAAAAAACATCTGCCCCTGCCCAGGGAGTGCCTGCTTCTGGAAAGAAAAAATGGATTACGCCTGAGCTATCCGATCTGTCAGTAAACGGCGGGCTGCCGGTTAAAAATGTAAATGATTTCTTTGCCGATGCCCAGGCCAGCTGAACTTTCCTGGACACGAAGAAAAATAGCTCTTAATCTGCCCGGCTAACAAAATAGCCGAACATCAGTGTTTTCAAAAACGTCTGACTACCGAGAGAAATAGCTGGCCCGCCCTGCTTCATGCCGGTCCATGCTTTCTGCAGTCTGACCGTATCCAATATGTCAGCAACCCCGGGATGACGGCAAACGGTGTGCAATACTTCTTCCACTCCCTTGCTATCGCTTAACATCCTGTAATAAAGATCTGATGCCTGAAGCCCTTTCCGTTCACAATAAAGTACATCGTCAGGAAGATAGCCATGCATCATGGTTTTCAGCACCTGCTTTCCTTTCAGTGAACCGTCAAAAAAAGCTTCGTTAGGGATAGACAGACAATATTCTATTACATTGATATCGCCCGTAGGATCCCGGAACTCCACTCCTGCCTCATCGCCTATGAGCTGTCCTATATGGCATCGCGGATTGCCCCCCACATCCAGAATGTGTAACATTCCGGCCGCAGGATCCGGGTAATACCGGGTAAAGCCCTGCTTATTCTTTCTCATGTCATTTTCTACATTCCACTGCGCCAGAATATCGGGGCGGACAAAACTGCTTCGTACATAATTGAAGAGTCCATGCCTTCTCCGGTTATAGTAATCCTGGAAATATTTCAGTATCCACGGCTTTACCAGATGTTTTGTAAATCCCTTAACCGATGACCGGAAAGCCGGGTAATTCCAGGGCAGAAGATAACTTATTCCCGGGTAAGAGATGGTAGCATTGCCCATTTCACCAGAAAGTAACGCCCCATACCCTCTCCGGCCTGCCTCCCCGGGCAGATCTATCAGCCAGAACGCATTACCGGCTCCATGAAAATACGTCTCCAGCTTTTCAACGGCAGCAATAAAGCCTTCCACAGGACTTATATGTGCTGAATCCATTAAAACCGGAACAATATTGCCCGCATGCCGTACTGTAGACCGGATATTGGGGGTTTCATCCAGGAGTTTTCTTTCCTGCTTTTCCTGAATCAGCTCTTCCCGGAAATGGGGTACATGACTGAAGGTATTCAATTCTTTCCCCTCCTGTTTCAGCAGAAATGCTGCCATAACCGATACCGAACCGGAGTCGAGCCCGCCACTCAGCATAGAGGCCACCGGCTTATGGCTTCGCAGCCTTACCCTCACCGCTTCCATAAAAATCTCCCGTAGCTCTTCGGCATAATCCTGCGGATTACTGTATTTTCTTGGAGGGATATTCTCCGGGAACCAGTATCTCGATAACACCAGGTTTCCCTCTTTAAAACTTAATGTATGTGCCGGAGGAACAATGTAAAGATCTTCATACGCCTGAGCCCGGCTATCCTTATCGTGCCAAAGCAGCAGCATTCCGAGAAGGTAACGCATATTGATCCGCTTTCTGAAGTTTTCCAGGGCAAAAATCGCTTTAGGTGAGGAAGCGAACATCAGCCTTTCTCCCTCAAGGTAATAGTAGATCGCTGTATATCCGTGTGGATCCCTTGCCAGGAAAAGCTCCTGTTCACGCTCATTATACAGAGCAAACGACCAGTCCCCCTGCAGGTGATGTACACACTCTTTCCCCCATTTTTGCCAGGCATATTGTATTAGTGCTCCGTCTGTCAGTTCAGGATGAAGACTTACTCCGCACTGCCGGGCAATATAGGTCCGGTTATCCAGACGTGCCTCACAAGTGATCAATACCTGATCTTCCGTGAGATAAACCGGTTGTTTTTCAAACAGGGCTTCAGGAGTATTGTAGGTTAACAAATGTCCAAAGCCGGCCCGCTCCCGGCTCAAGGTCTGAAACCTCTCATGAGGAATATGGCAAACCCCCTCATACATCCTGTTTAAAACAAACGGAATCTTTTCGCTTGGCGGACCGCTCACTCCGAAAATAAGACTCATATCAATCAGGCGTTTACTGGAATATTACAGCACAGTGGCCCCGATACAACGAATAATATCATTTTCAATGGCTTTGCTGAATGTATCATAACTTTTTACTCCTGATGGCCGGCCGGCTCTCCAGCCCGGCAGGATACCGGCCAGCGCGGTAGTATAATGAAAAAGCATTCTGGTTTTGTTCATTCCCCTGATAAACCGGATA
The DNA here is from genome assembly GCA_040394735.1 of Leadbetterella byssophila. Classification (GTDB taxonomy): domain Bacteria; phylum Bacteroidota; class Bacteroidia; order Cytophagales; family Spirosomataceae; genus Leadbetterella; species Leadbetterella byssophila_A. The sequence goes on along the minus strand of JBEBRR010000009.1, from coordinate 64,909 downwards.
ACATACGTATTGTCATTCAGATATTTCCAGACCTCTGTTGCATTGAGTTCGGCAATATCCACCTCGTGACCTTTTGTCTCCAGGAAAACGAGGCCCGCCACTCTTACCTTTTCACCGGTAAAGGAATTCCCAAATGTATAGGCGTACTTGTCTATATCAGGCCTTACTCTCCTTTTTTCCGTCTGTGGAAACACCTCCTGCATTTCTGCTACCTCTGCCCATAGCCGGGTTTCGGGATACGAAGACCAGGCATAACATCTTTCATTTTCAATACTCAGCAAGGCGGTATCATCTGTGAAAAGCGGATAGCCCAGGTGCCCCAGCATCAGGGCGGTGGAAGACTTACCGGCTCCTGATGCCCCTGCCATCAAAAGGACCTCTCCGGGGCTGATAAAGATACCGGAAACATGCATCAGTATAAGATTACGCTGCAGAAGCGCTACCGGTATGCAATTGCTGTAAATAAAAAGTGCGACTTGCCGTTTCTCCGGTATTGCCGGCTCCACTATCACCCGGTTTCCGTCACTGATGTAGTAACGGGCAATGCCCGGTATGGTGGTCAGGCATTCGTGCTCGTTAAACACACTGAACCGCGACTGCCCGCCTACAGGCCCTTTCAATTCCTGCGGAACATGGCCCCTTTCTATATAAACAGGATTTTCAGCAGGTTCTCCCTTTGTCAAAGCCGGCAATTCCAGCTCAGAAACTACGGTTTTCCCATAGATTTGGTAAGTATAATGCATTATGGCTATATTTTTGCTTCTTCAGAAAGTTCTTCATAAGCAGCGGTAAAAATACACTGCACAGGGGAAATTTCTGCCTGCCTTATCATAATTTTCACGCTCTGACTTCCGGCAGGTATCTTATTGCCAACTCAACGCACCCATATTACGTTTTCGTTTCTAAAAAAAGCGTAGTACACTTGCTGCGCATCTTTAAAGCCTATATCTTTATGCACTAATTATATACCAAACTGAATACCCTATATGAAAGCTAACATTAGTTCAACCCGCAAAGGGATCGCAGCATCCGGAAAGAAACAATGGACCCGGCCTGAGATAAAGGAACTGTCGGTTACAGCAGGTCCCGGCCCTTACCCCGATGCCGGTCTCGGAGGTTCTTTCCTTTCCGCTCCATAAGAAAATACGGTGGCCCGTAAACGTATTGACACCTGATTGTGTAAAGAGCAGTCGGGTGTTTTAATTTTTGCCCGGATCATTTCTCCCTGATTGCGGTCTGAAAATATCTTTTTGCATTCTGAACATTTGTTCAACAATAGTAAAGTTTCTATCTGTGAACCCTAGAAATTAATATCGCAGATGAAAGCTAATTTAAATTCAGCCCGTGAAGAGGCTGCCGTACCGGCAAAAAAAGAATGGATCAGCCCCTAAAAAAAGAATTGTCTGTCAATGCCGGCGGAGGTTCTTATTTTGACGGCTCCGGACTCGGAACCTCCGGTGGCCCAATATAAACCATTGAAGATTTTTACAAAAAACCTGACCGGACTATACCTTCCGCTCAGGTTTTTTTATGCCCGGAAGCCGGCTCTCCTATCCAAATACCTTGCGCATACCGGTTTCAAACGCACACATTCTCCTGATATTTTCATAACAAAAACTTCAGACAACATACCATTTAATAAATTTCCGGCAAGAAATTCTTACGAAAAATTTGAATACATTTCACTTTACCATATCATTGTACCGGATAAATGATAGCCATGAAAAAATACCTGTAAACGAAAACAGCCCGTTTTCGTAGTGTTATGGTTGTGGAGATTCTGGTCAACTCATTCTATCTGACACCGGCTATCTGTACTTTAAGCGGTAGCAAAACCGGAAAATCAGGATGCATTACTTTGTTCAACCGATACCGTAAACCTTATATCCAGCGTATGACCATAAACAAAAATCTTCTCAAAAGTTAATCCGGAAGTATCAGCCCTTACCGGATGCCGGCACTGAACAACAATGTTCAGGATAGCCTGCAACCGGCTTTTACCGATCTGACAGACACCTCAACTGCCAAAGAAAACTGCAAGTCTGTACTTATGAACGGGAATTAATGGCCCTGGCCGTATGGCAGGGTAATTAATATATGCGCTTAAAACAATTATTTTCAGTGAACTCTTAAACTTTTATGATTATGGATGAATACATAGGCACCATCAAAATGTTTGCAGGGAATTTTGCTCCCTATCCCGATTATCTTTTATGCCTGGGTCAGCAATTAAATATCCAGAATTATGCTGCTCTCTACTCCGTAATAGGTACTACCTATGGCGGAGATGGCAGGACTTACTTCAACCTTCCCAATCTTCAGTCCCGCATTCCTTTAGGCTATGGCCAGGGGCCGGGGCTTTCCCTCTATAACCTGGGAGAGGCCGGAGGAGTAGAGGCAGTAACCTTATCTCAGATGGAAATGCCACAGCATATCCATCCAATAGCAGGAACCACGCTGGCCGGAAACATAAAAATCAGAACCAGCGACAGTACTGCAGACAGCTATGCGGCATTCAATAATGCGATTGCCCAGGCTGCCGCCAAATTCACCCCTTCCTCACCGAATACCGAAAGGCCTCAGGTTTTCAGTGCAACCCCCACCTTTGCGGAAAATAACTACCTGCATGCCAGTACGGTAGATACTTCAGGATTCAGCGTATCAGGACCTTCAGCTACGGCTATAGCCGGAGGTTCCCAGCCACATGAAAACAGGCAGCCATTTCTGACTGTAAATTTTATCATTTGTGTTAACGGGCTTTATCCGTCACGCCCATAATCATTTTCTAACAATCTTAAATATTTATAATCATGGATGAGTACATAGGAGTTATCAAAATGTTTATCGGGAATTATGCTCCGCAAAACTATCTGATGTGCCAGGGACAGACACTGCCCATACAGCAATATCAGGCATTGTTTTCTATTATAGGCGTTACTTACGGGGGTAACGGCACTACAAATTTTATGCTTCCCAACCTGCAATCGCGTATTCCTATAGGTTACGGCCAGGGTTCCGGGCTTTCTACCTACAGCCTGGGACAGGCCGGGGGAGCAGAAACTATAACCTTAACGGAAGGCCAGATGCCTCCACACCTTCACCAGGTGGGGGCAACCTCATTAGCCGGGAATATAAAAATCAGGACGAGTGACAGCACTGCAGACAGCTATGCAGCATTTAATAATGCGATTGCCCAGGCTGCCGCCAAATTGACGCCTTCTTCGCCTAATACCGAGCGACCCCAGCTTTTCAGCGCAACTCCTACTTTTGCGGAAAACAACTACCTGCATGCGAGCACAGTAGATACTTCAGGGTTCAGTGTGTCAGGCCCTTCAGCTACGGCTATAGCCGGGGGCTCTCAGCCACATGAAAACAGGCAGCCTTTTTTGACCGTAAATTTCATTATTTGTATAAATGGAATTTATCCTTCGCGGCCATAAAATGTTTTTTATAACAGCTATATGAATTTCAGATGGTATTTGAATATGGCTCATAAAAAAATCCGGTCATAAGATCGGATTTTTTTATGAGGGGAAATTATTCCCGCTTTAAAGCTTCATCGGGAATATCATTTACCCCATCTCTTTAATCTTACTAGCTAAGCTCTTCGCCTGCCCCGTCTATTCCGTCTCCCCCGTTATTAACAATTTCAATTGCAGTTACCTCGGGTCTTACCCAGGATTTTTTCCCTTGATGCTGATTTACATTCTCCATAATAATATTGATTTAGTGACTATACAAATATAGCATATATTATACGAATCCAAAATAAAGCATGGCTAATTTAAAGGTGTATTGCCATGGTATCACCGGGTTAGCGACATAATATGGCAAGTAAACTGATCCTGAACAGGAATAAATCCCGGTGCATTTTACGGGTATACCGATTGAACCGTGTATTCTTCCGGCGTACAGAAACCGGTTATAAAATCACCGTTAACCAATGTCCAGGCGTGGCCTTCCACCTCACCGGTTTCCGGGTTTTTCCGAAATCCAACAAAAATCCTGTAGGGGATCCTGTATCGCCGACACAGTATCATCGCCTGGTACGCCTGGTGCCGGCAGACATTTTCCCATGGAACATATTTGTTAACCGTGAAAATAGCCCAACGGATATCCTTCACCAGTGAGCTGTCCGGAGTTGTGTCAAACGGCATAGCCCTCCTTTCGTATCGGGCCTTTTTCCTGAAATAACGCATCAGCACGAAAGTATAGAAAGAAAGCAATACCGTGGTAAAAAACAATAGCTTTCTCCTTGTAGCCAAACCAATGAACCTATACACTTTTTCTTTCACTCCGCCAGTCTGCAATAATAGTTCCAGATTAACTCTGCACATACTTCCACGTCTTTCGCGGAAGCATCAATACGAAGCTCCGGCTCTTCCGGAACTTCGTAGGGGGCTGATATACCGGTAAACTCCCGAATCTCATTTCGCAGCGCCTTTCTGTACAGCCCTTTAGGATCCCTTTGTACGCATACTTCCAGGGGTGTATCGATAAAAACCTCCGTATAACGCCGGCACATTTTCCGTATCTCCCGGCGGACATCGGCGTAAGGCGCTATCATCGACACGATCACCAGGTGTCCCTGCTGTTCCAGCAATGCCGCCATTCGTCCGACCCACAAATTATGTGCCTTACGGGATTCCTCATCAAAGCCAACCCGTCCTGTCACCTGACGTATTTCATCTCCGTCCAGTAGCACCGGGCAAATCCCGTTGCTCCGGCATAGTCCGGAAAACCTCCGGGCTGTGGTGGTCTTTCCGGCTCCGCTTAAGCCGGTTAACCAAACCACAGCAGGCTTCCCGCTATACATGTAACAGTATGTATTTCCGCTCCTGCAGCTTAGCAACCGCCTCTTTCACCTCCCGGCTGCATTCTTCTTCAGATACCTCATACTCATCACATAAACGACTTACCATCTCTTCTGCTTCCAATCCTTCGTCAACATATTTCAGTATTTTTAAAAAGGTTTCATTCAGTGAAACATATTCGTTTTTCTCTGTGTCGTAGATCACACCTTCATCTCCCAGTTGGGTGAAGAGTATTTTTTCTTCATTCAGCTTATATGGCATATAATTAATTTGTTTATGTTTTTACCAATATCCGAACCGGCGCATCATAGGCTCGTTTGCCTTTCTTATTTTTTCAATTTGCTCTGCGGTAAGCTCTTCCTTCCACCTGCCACTCTGCCCTTTAAAAAAGAAGGTGGAAGAAGGGATCTGCTTTTCCCTGAAGCCACTCTCCTGCTCTTTTTTCTGAAGCTTTTCAAATTGTGTTTCTTCAATAGCCCGCCTGATTTGTTCTTCACCTGCATCAAGCCCTAAAATTTTTGCAGCATTACCAAATGTCTCAAAGGGTTTTTCCTTCATGTCTTCATACCGGATAAAATGCACCGGGAAGGAAGGACAATTCAGCCAGCTTTCTGCGTGCATGGACCAGGTGCCCAACGGTTGATAAAACTGGTTGTTAGGCGCAGCCTTTTTAGTCAGAAATGTACCGGCGGGGTTGATTATAAATCTATCGATCGCTGTATCTACCGGTCTGCCTATATGGTTGGCCAGCGACAAAACCACATCCAGTGGATTCCGGACGAAATACAGGGCAAGCCGGCTTGGATCTTCCGGAATCCGGGCCAGACCGTCAGTTTCCGAAAAGGTAAATGCATCGTGGATTTTGATAAAGAGCGTTTTCTTACCGGTTTCTGCCAGGTGACTAAAAGTAATCCGCTGAAAACTCTCCAACTGGCGGCTATTTAAATAGTCTGCATTCAGATCCAGTACACTCTCCAGATGACTTTTACCGGAGAAAATACCGTCTGTATTCATGCTGTTGAGGTCTGGTTCACTTCCGTTTGTCAATGCCGTTAAAAAGGCCCTAAACCACGTATTCCCTGACTTTGGGTAGGACGCCAGCCATACAATCTTCTTCTGTTCACACGCATCCATACTCAGGGGGTTTAACAAAGCTCAGAAACAGAAAGACCTGCAATTACCTCTTTCTCCAGGGTATCGGCCATTTGCTGAAATGTGGGGACACCCTTGGGGCGGCAGGCTTTCCAGGCCGGCAAAATGTTGACAATACCAGCCAGTGTTCTGAATTGCAAGGCCTGCTTTTTCATTCCTGCAACCCAATGTCCTCTGTAAATATTAGTTCCCAAAAGCTGCATACACAAAGCAGGCCTCACTTTATCAATAACAATTTCAGTACCCTGCTCTTCCAAAAATACCACCCCGGCTACTTCTACCTGCTCCGGCTCAAAACGGTTATGAAAATGGAACCCGTATTTATTCAGTTCAATATCATTACGCAATACCCGCTTTTCTGCATCGCTCCAAACAGTTTGCTGATCAACGGTACTTTTCCATAAACGCATTACGGGATAAGAAGCGCGGGCATAACATTTTCCATTCTCTATGGTCAACACTGCCGTATCATCCGTAAAAACCGCGTATCCTTTTTCTTCCAGCATCACCGCCGTAGTAGACTTTCCTGTACGGGATGGCGCCGCAAAAAGCAATACTTTCCCGGGAGCTATAAATACCCCCGAAACATGAAAGGGGATAATATCCCGCTGGAACAACACGGCCGCCATGCAGTTGGAGTAAAAAAACAGCAGGATGGTATCCCAGTCATCACACAAAGGTTGAATAATGACCGTCTCCCCCTTCCGGACATAATATCTGGCCACCTCCGGCACGGAATAGAGGAACTCATGCTCATTAAACACTGAAAACGGCTTTGACTCTAAAGGCGGATTTTCAAGCTTTCCGGGAACCTCACCCATACTGACCCTGACAGGTGTGATGCTTTCATCCCTGTGCGTGGCAGGCATTAAAGCGGTAAGCTCCAGCTCAGCAAGCACCGGTAATCCGAATGCCGAATAATAATAATTCATAGTTTTCAGGCTTGATATACATCATACACATGATCTTTCCCTGCTACGTATATCAGTTATTGCACAAAAATAATCTCCCTGCCGAAAAAATCAAACAAAAAAGGGAGCAACCTGTGCTCCCTTTTCCTTTATCGTCAAGAATTCTTATTTCAGAATAAATTCAGTTCTTGATCCGGACTTGATACCTGCCGCGTTTACGTAGGCATTGTTAGGATCTTCATCGGCGGCTCCTTCATAAGAAAGTCTTGACTTATCAATACATTTCTTGCTCAGGAAGTAGTTATATACCGCTGCTGATCTGGAAGTGGCCAACTTCAGGTTCTTGGCATCTGCGGCACCGTCATTGTATGTACGGATGGTCAGTTTTGCATCTTTACATCTCTTGATCACGTCACAGATTTTCTGAAGCTGAGCGTTAGACGCCGCCTTGATTCTGCTGGTTCCGGGATGGAATTCAATACTCTGTGCGGCATAGCTCAGAATATCCAGCTCATCTTTGGTAATGGCACATCCGCTGGCTGATTTGAATCCTTTCAGCAAAGGCACACCGTCTCTGTAATCTTCAGGACAACCGTCATTCGTGGTCAGGCCGGCCAGGTTCGGACATTTATCCGCCACATCCGGCACCCCATCACCATCCGCATCAGGACATCCGGCTGCGGCGGCTGATCCTACCCGGTTAAGGCAGTTGTCTGCGCTGTCAGCTACTCCGTCACCATCTGCATCAGGACACCCGTTCAGTTCTGCAGTTCCTGCAGAGTAAGGGCAGGCATCGTCTTTATCGGCAATACCGTCTCCGTCTGAATCAGGACAACCGTTGGCAGTTCCTGCCTGATCAGGACAGGCATCGTCTTTATCAGCTACACCGTCTCCGTCTCTGTCGGCACATCCCTGCAAAGAAGCCAGACCCGCCACATCAGGACAAAGATCGTCTTTATCAGCTATACCGTCTCCGTCTGTATCAGGACATCCCTGAAGTCCGTGAGAACCCGCTACGTCAGGACAAAGGTCAAATTTATCAATGATACCGTCACCGTCACGGTCAGGACATCCCTGAAATTTGGGAAGACCGATCTCATCCGGACACATATCACATTTATCTACCACACCATCACCGTCGCTGTCTTTGTCACCGAAGCGATAAGAAGCCAGCACGTTGCCCAGGAAGTACCCGTCCTTCCTGTCCGGGTTACCTGCCAGCGAAAGGCCGTCAAGGTAATCGGAGGTAGAGAAACGGTAACCGGCTTCCAGGCCCAGTGTCCAGCGGTTAGACATGTTGTATTTCACACCCACACCCACCGGGAATACTACTCCCAGACGGTTTCCGAATTTATCCAGGTGCTCACGATCCTGCGCCAGCAGGGAGGCATTCACGGGGAAAGTAGCCCCGGCTTCCTGCGTGATGGTCGGATTAGAGTAAGCTACTCCCACACCGGCAAATAAATACGGAGAAAGGCCGTTCTTGAGGAAGCCGTCACAGGTAAAGCGACGTTCACGGAAAGGATAATACTCTCCCAGAAGGGCAGCCTCCACAAAGGGAGATGAACTAAAGCGTAATCTTCTGTAGTCCCATTGAGCAATCGGACTGTCTAAATCCCGTCCTGCCAGACGACCTACCAGAATCTGCGGTCTTAAAGAGAAGAAATCGTTTAAATGCCTCCGGGCGAAAACTCCGCCCATAAAGCTGTTTTGCGAAGCGTATGGCCTGCTACAGTGCATATCACCGAAGTATTGGTTAACGCCCGCAGTAACACCGATTTCCCAAGGATATGGCTTACATACCTGACAAGAGTCCTGTGCATTTACGGCAAACGTACCGAAAGCAAAGAAAGCTAGAATTAAACCTCTTAACTTGTTCATTTTGTTAGTAAGTAATATAAATATTGTGAATTAAAATTAATTTAAAATATCAACTTTTCCGCTTTATCCTCTCCTAAGCTCTGCACAAAAGTAGAACAAAAATAGTTTTTATTAAAATTATTTGCGCAATTATTGTTCAAAATTATAATTTATTATTTCGCCAAATCCAGCAAAAAGGCGTATTCCAATGCCAATGTCTTTAAAGAGGCAAACCTTCCCGATGCCCCTCCATGACCCGAAGTCATATCGGTATAAAGCAGTAAAAGGTTATCGTCTTTCTTCCGTTCCCGAAGCCTGGCCACCCATTTGGCGGGCTCCCAGTATTGTACCTGACTGTCATGAAGGCCTGTGGTCACCAGTGTATTCGGATACTCCTTTTCTTCCACATTATCATAGGGCGAATAAGACAGCATATACTCATAGGCGGCCTGGTCTGCCGGGTTACCCCATTCTTCAAATTCTCCTGTAGTAAGCGGAATAGAGTCGTCCAGCATGGTAGTGACCACATCCACAAAAGGTACGGCGGCTACCACCCCCCGGTAGAGCTCGGGCGAGTCATTCATGACCGCACCCATCAGCAGTCCGCCGGCACTTCCACCCATAGCAAAAAGCTTATCCGGAGCCGCATACTTTAATTGAACAAGCGCCTTTGAACAATCAATAAAGTCGTAAAAAGTATTCTTTTTCCTGAACATCCGCCCTTCCTCATACCAATGTCGCCCCATCTCCAGCCCGCCCCGGATATGGGCAATGGCATACACAAAGCCCCGGTCAAGCAGGCTCAGCCGGGCCGGACTGAAAGCGGCATCCATGGTGGCACCGTACGACCCGTAGGCATATAACAGCAGGGGGGCGGTTCCGTCTGTCAACGTATCTTTATGATACACCAGCGATACGGGTACGCGGGCGCCGTCACGCGCCGTCACAAAAATCCGCTCAGACCGGTAATTATTCTTGTCGAAGCCTCCCAGCACTTCCTGTTCTTTCAGAAGAACCTTTTCCCGGGTTTGCATATTATACTCAAAGGTAGACCGGGGCGTGGTGAGCGAGGTATACCCGAATCGCAGCAGCTGCGTATCAAATTCCGGATTAATGCTGATAAAAGCCGTATATGCCGCTTCGCCGAAGTCAAGGTAATGCTCCGCTCCGCTCTGCGGGTCCATGATCCGCAGGTGAATCAGTCCCTCCTTCCGCTCCTGCACCACCAGGAAATCCTTAAAAATCTCCAGTCCTTCCAGAAAAACATCTTCCCGGTGTGGTATGACCACCTTCCATTCCGAAGGATCATGCGCAGCCGGTTCGCTCACTTCCATCAGCTGAAAATTCCCGGCACCGTTTCGGTTGGTCCGGATATAGAACCGGTCTTCAAAGTGCTCCACCGCATATTCATGACGATCTCCCCTTTTCAGGAAAGTTACCGGCCAGGCCCGGCTGTCAGAGGCGTCAATCAACTGGAATTCGCTGGCTACCCCGATATGCTCCGATGCTATGGCAATGTACTTCCGGGATTTCATCCGGAAGATTCCCATATAATACTGATTGTCGGTTTCTTCATATACCAGCACATCTTCAGAGGCAGCGGTACCCAGCACATGCCGGTAAACCTTGTTGCCCAGCAAGGTCTGCTGATCTTTCGAAACATAATACAAGGTGGTATTATCTGCTGCCCAGGCATAATTTCCGCCTTCGGTATTCAGGATCTCATCAGAGAATACTTCTCCTGTCTTAAGGTTCTTCACCTTTAAAGTGTAATTGCGTCTTCCCACCGTATCCGTAGCGAAGATAAGAAGCTCTTCATTATCTGACACTTCCATTCCCCCTACATGAAAATAGTCTGCTCCGGCCGCCATTTCGTTGCCATCCAGCATGACTTCCTCCGTATCGGTTCCCACCTTCTTCCGGCAATACACGGGATATTCCCCACCGCTCACAAACCGGGTGTAGTACAGGTAGCTTCCTTCTTTATAAGGTACTGATTCGTCATCCTGTTTGATACGCCCTTTCATTTCCGTAAATAACTCTTCACGAAGCCCTTCTAACGGAGCCATTACCTTTTCCAGGTACTCATTCTCTGCGTTCAGATAATCAATCACCTCCGGGTTCTCCCGCTCTTTAAGCCAGTAGTAGTTGTCGGTCCGCGAATGATTATGCGTAGTGATCACGTGTGGTTTTTGTGCCGCCCGGGGCGTCTTTTCAGAAAGGGTATCCCTCATATATGCTGGTTTTCATTTTTTCGCTAAAGAAATATTTAAACAAAATACTTATCTTTAGGCACAATTTTTATACAAAGATATAAATTCTAAATCATCAGTATAACATGAAGGTCCCTGTTATCATTCTATTGACCACTATCTTCGCATTTACCGTAAAAAATGACGACCTCCGTCCTGTCTTTGAGCGTATCAATGCCGATGTTCTTCAGAACGGCCGGGCTTATGAGTCGCTCGGAACCGCCACAGAGACCATAGGGCACCGGCTTACGGGGAGCCCCAACGGCAAAAAAGCAGAAGAGTATGCCCTGAACCTCCTTAAAAGTTACGGTTATTCCAATGCCCGCTTCCAGGAGTTTAATGTGGAAGCCTGGTCAAGGGATACGGTCAGCCTGACCCTTGTACCGGAAAACAGCGACAATTTCGTGGATTTTGAGGTAGTGGCCCTGGCCCATTCGCCGGTCTCTTCCCATATTACCGCTAAAATTGTGGACGTGGGCGATGGCCTGGAGAGCGATTTTGAAGCGGTGAAGGCAGAGGTTAAAGATAAGGTCGCCCTGTTTAACATCAATATCCAGGATGAAAAAAACAAAGGGAAAAAGAACCTTCACCGTTCGGAAAAAACCGAATTAGCCATTAAGTACGGCGCCAAGGGCGTAATCATAGCCAATGCGGTTCAGGGCGGAGTTTTACTGACCGGAACCGCCTCGGTAACCGGTGAGCTGATCCCTATACCGGCTGTCTGCGTATCTGTAGAATCAGGAAAAAGTATCCGCAGATGGATAAAGGAGGAGAAAAATATCCTGGCAGTCATTGATATGATGAACTTCAGCCGGCCCATCAAAGCCCGTAACGTAATTGCCACTCTGCCGGGCACCTCCAAAAAACATAAAAATGAAAAAATAGTGATCGGCGGTCACCTGGATTCCTGGGACCTGGCCACCGGCGCCATGGATAACGGCGTGGGCTCTTTTTCCGTGATGGACATTGCCCGCGTATTTAAGAGCCTCGACCTGAAAACCAAGCGCCCGATAGAGTTTGTGCTCTTTATGGGCGAGGAACAGGGCCTGCTGGGTTCCAGGTATATGGTAAAAGAGCTGGAAAAAACACGCGACATCCGGAACGTGGGACTGATGATGAACCTGGACATGGTCAATAATGTACGCGGATTCAATGCAGGCGGAAATGACCTCCTCAAAAAACGCATGGAAGAGATCGGGATGATCATCCGGAAAGTTGACAGCACTTACGCCAATGCCGTTGGCAATGGTGCAGGACTTCACAGCGACCACCAGCCGTTCATGTTAAGCGGAATTCCCATCTGTTCACCGTCGGGCTCCTTCCCCCTGAAAGCCTACGGATGCTACCATGCCAACTGCGACCGCTTTGATCTTATTGACAAAGACCAGATCAACAATAATGTACGCTACACGGCCATGATGCTGTATGCGCTGGCCAATGAGGAGACACTCCCGGTAAAAAGACTTAACAGTACGGAAACGCGCGATTTCCTTATTAAACATAACCTGAAAAACGAGCTCATTATAGGAAAAGAATGGAAGTGGGAACACTGAGATCTTCCAGCTGAAAAAACCAGGCGCAGTTCGGTACTGCGCCTTTTTTATTGTACAGGAAGCCGGATCCTGTAAACCACAAACTATCAAACATTTACAAAATTTGTAAACTTTTTCCCTTTTTTGAAAACATAACTTATTTATTTTAAAGCAGGTAAAAAAAAATTCTGGCAATTTTTTGAATCTTCCCCATCCCACTGTCGTTATATTTTTATAACTTCACAAACCTAAAACTACTTACCTGATGGATACACAGATACAAGAAACTTATACCCGCAAATACAGCAGCGAAGAGGCTTTCGCCGCGGCGTTGGACTACTTCAGCGGCGACGACCTTGCCGCAAGGGTCTGGCTGACCAAGTACGCACTTAAAGATTCGGAAGGAAATATTTATGAAAAATCGCCGGCCGATATGCATAACCGGATCGCCAATGAAATAGCGCGCGTGGAAGCCCTTTACCCCAACCCATTGTCCTTCCAGGAAATCCACGACCTGATTAAAGACTTCCGTTATATCGTACCGCAGGGAAGTCCTATGACCGGCATCGGCAATCCTTTCCAGATCGCCTCCCTTTCCAATTGCTTTGTCATCGGTAATGAAGGCGACAGCGGGGATTCTTATGGCGGTATCATGAAGATCGATCAGGAGCAGGTGCAGCTGATGAAGCGGCGCGGCGGTGTGGGTCACGACCTCTCCCACATCCGGCCGAAAGGTTCACCGGTGAAAAACTCGGCGCTTACTTCTACAGGGCTGGTTCCGTTTATGGAACGATATTCCAACTCGACCCGGGAAGTAGCCCAGGACGGCCGCAGGGGAGCACTCATGCTGTCGGTTTCCATCAATCACCCTGATGCCGAAGATTTTATCGATGCCAAGCTGGAAGCCGGGAAAATCACCGGGGCCAATGTTTCCGTGCGGATCGACGATGAGTTTATGCGCGCCGTAAAAGAGAACCGCACCTATACCCAGAAATACCCGATCTTCAGTTCCAAACCACTGAGCTGGAGAGAAATTGAAGCAAACCGGCTATGGAAAAAGATCATCCACAATGCCTGGAAATCAGCCGAACCCGGTATTCTTTTCTGGGATACCATTATCCGGGAATCCCTGCCTGACTGCTACGCCGACCTGGGCTACAAAACGGTTTCTACCAATCCCTGCGGTGAAATCCCGCTGTGCCCGTATGATTCCTGCCGGCTGCTGGCCATCAACCTGTACTCTTACGTAACAGCCCCGTTCACTCCTGAAGCCCGGTTTGATTTCGACCTGTTCAGGAAGCATGTGAACGCGGCCCAGCGGATGATGGACGATATCATTGACCTGGAACTGGAAAAGGTTGATGCCATCCTGGATAAAATTGACCAGGACCCGGAAGACGAAGAAATCAAAAGGATAGAGAAAAATCTCTGGCTGGAGATCCGGAACAAGGCCCGGGAAGGCAGAAGAACCGGTGTGGGGATTACTGCAGAAGGCGACATGCTGGCGGCCCTGGGCATCCGGTACGGAAGTGAAGAGGGCATTGCCTTCTCCACGAAGGTGCAGCAGGCCCTTGCCCTGGCCGCTTACCGCTCTTCGGTGGAAATGGCCAGAGAACGCGGCGCCTTCCTGATCTATAATGCGGAAAGAGAAAAGAATAACCCTTTCCTGCAAAGGATAAAAGACGCAGACCCCGGGCTGTATCACGATATGCAGGAACATGGCCGCAGGAACATCGCACTGCTGACCATTGCTCCCACCGGCAGCACGTCTATTATGACACAAACCACCTCAGGCATTGAACCCGTTTTTATGCCGGTATATAAAAGACGCCGGAAAGTTAACCCCAATGACAGGAATGTGCGGGTGGATTTTGTAGACGAAGTGGGTGACTCCTGGGAGGAATACGTGGTATTCCATCACAAGTTCAGGACCTGGATGGAAGTAACCGGACTGGACACCTCCCGGAATTTTACGGATCAGGAAATCAATGCCCTGATCGAAAAATCACCGTATTACAAAGCCACCTCCAATGATGTGGACTGGGTGAATAAGGTAAAAATGCAGGGACAGATCCAGAAATGGGTGGACCACTCCATTTCAGTAACCATTAATATTCCCAACGAAGCGACCGAGGATCTGGTCCATGAACTGTATATCACGGCATGGGAAGCAGGATGCAAAGGCGTTACGGTGTACCGCGACGGCTCCCGTTCCGGTGTTCTCATCAGCACGGGTGAGCCTAAAAAAGAGGAAGAAAAAACGGCTCTGCCCTTTCCTTTAAAGCGCCCGCAGGTATTGGAAGCCGACGTGGTAAGGTTCCAGAATAAAAAAGAAAAATGGATCGCTTTTATCGGTAAAATAGACGAGCGGCCTTACGAGATCTTCACCGGGCTGGCTGATGACGAAGACGGCATCCTTCTTCCCCGCTGGGTGAATGAAGGGCTGATCATTAAAAACCGGGATGAGGACGGAAATTCCCGTTACGACTTCCAGTTTACCAACCAACGCGGATACAAAACCACCATAGAAGGACTTTCCCATAAGTTTGATCCCGTATTCTGGAATTACGCCAAGCTTATTTCAGGTGTTCTGCGCCACGGCATGCCTACTGAAAATGTAGTGGAGCTGATCAATTCCCTTCAGCTGGACAGCGAGTCGATCAACACCTGGAAGAACGGTGTGGTCCGGGCCCTGAAGAAATTTGTTCCGGATGAAACGGAAGTAAAAGGACAAAAATGCCAGAACTGCAACTCCACTAACCTGATGTACCAGGAGGGCTGCCTGACCTGTAAGGATTGCGGCAGCTCAAAGTGCGGGTGAGCTTAAACAACATTATTTTTTTTAACATCAGGGAGTGAAGATTCATGAGGGCGGGTAGCTACGCTGTTTCTTAATGAATCTTCACTCTTTCATATTTTACAACTTAACAATTGCCCGAACTTAACAGAATCTCTTTTTGTTTATTTAAACACTTCAATACTTATAAATATGTTATCCACAACTAATGGCGCTGCCGTATACGGCGTCAACGCCACCCTTATAACCGTAGAGATCAGCGTACTGAAAGGCGGATTTGGCCTGAGCGTGGTAGGCTTACCCGATAACGCCGTTCGCGAAAGCCTTCAACGCATTGATGCCGCCCTTAAAAACGGTGGTTATGATCAGTCGAGGTACAAAACCATTATCAATCTTGCTCCCGCCGACATCCGGAAAGAAGGTTCTTCCTATGATCTTCCAATAGCGATCTGCCTTTTATCTGCCGGCGGAGATACGGTTTATGAAAAAGACCTGAAAGAATACATCATCCTGGGCGAGCTGGCTTTGGACGGAAGGCTACGCCCCATCCGCGGTGTTCTGCCCATTGCCATAGAAGCGCGGACCAAAAAGCTGAAGGGCTTTATCCTCCCCAAAGAAAATGCTCCGGAGGCCTCCATTGTCAATAACCTGGACGTCATCGGAGTAGAAACCCTGAAAGAAGCGGTAGAGTTTCTGACCGGCGAAAAAGATATCCTCCCCACTGTCACCGATACCCGGGATCTTTTCTACCATACGGTGAACGAATACGAAGCAGACTTTTCACACGTTCAGGGACAGGAGAATATCAAAAGAGCCCTGGAGATAGCTGCGGCCGGAGGCCACAATGCCATCATGATCGGTCCGCCGGGAGCAGGGAAAACCATGCTGGCCAAGCGTCTGCCGGGCATCTTACCCCCGCTTAGTCTTACCGAAGCCCTGGAGACCACCAAGATCCATTCGGTAGCCGGCAAGCTGGATAAAGCCTCATCCCTCATTTCCCGGAGGCCATTCAGAAATCCCCATCATACTATCTCCGATGCAGCTCTCGTAGGCGGTGGAAGCTTCCCCCAACCCGGAGAGATTTCCCTGGCACACAACGGCGTATTATTCCTGGACGAATTACCGGAGTTCAAGCGCACGGTGCTGGAAGTCATGCGGCAGCCCCTTGAAGAAAGGAAAGTAGCCATCTCCCGTACCCGCATGGCAGTGGAATACCCGGCCAGCTTTATGTTGATCGCGAGCATGAACCCCTGCCCCTGCGGTTATTATAACCATCCCGACAAAGACTGCTCCTGTCCGCCGGGAGCCGTGGAAAAATACCTCAATAAGGTATCCGGCCCGCTTCTCGACAGGATCGACCTTCATGTGGAAGTAACCCCGGTAAACTTTGAGCAAATCTCCAGCACAAGAAAGAATGAAACCTCCGCGGCAATTCGCGAACGGGTGGTCAGGGCCCGTGAGATCCAGACAGAACGCTACAAAGACCTGCCGGGCATCCACTGCAATGCCATGATGCCTCCTGAAATAGTTAAAAATATCTGTGAGATCGGTGACCCCGGCCGGCTGCTGCTGAAAAGAGCCATGGAAAAAGTGGGCTTATCGGCCCGGGCCTATGACCGAATATTAAAGGTATCCCGCACCATTGCTGACCTGGCCGGCTCGGAAGAGATACGGATTGAGCACCTGGCGGAAGCTATCCAGTACCGGAGCCTGGACCGCGAGAGCTGGGCGGCAGGGTAAGATTGAAAGACCATTTGGTTAAACCTGCAACACAAATATGGCTACCTTAAGGCAGAACAGGAGTATGAAAGCCTTAATTTAGGAATAGAAAAGTTTAAGTTAGAAGAAGCTTAGTATTAATAAACATACTAATGAACATACTTTGAGGAAGTGGTTACCCTGTTTTGGTGACCACTTTTTTATATTGCTTATTTACCAATTTAACTACTGTACTAAGCGTAAATCCATTCTCTGCTTAATATCCCCCTATGGTCTTTGAATATCCAGGATACCAAAATATGTGCGTGGTTTAAGCACTGCTTTTTTCGTATCACAAAAAAGCAACACAACCATGCCGAATAGCCTTTTTATCATCTAAATTTCAATTCTTCCTACCTATTTGAAAGAACGAAAAAAGACCTTTGTCAATGAATATTTCAAAGCTCTGCCCGGTCAATAAAACCTATGTGTTGATATAGCTAAAAAAATCAATACCTGCCCATCCCAAAGCGTTTATTCGGGAGATACATATTCCGGCTATTTTTACCTATCTTTGAATTCCGGGTGACGTCGGGTGAAAGATCATGCATTACAGGCCTGATCCTGATCTTAAAATTACGTATCTTAGGTAAAAGCAATTAAGATTAACAGCAAATGAATACCTGCACAAGTTTGTCCTCTCCCGGTTTACGGTTCCGGGAGGCGATGCAAAAGGAAAATCCCCTTCAGATTGTAGGGGCCATCAATGCCAACCACGCCTTGCTGGCCCAGCAGGCCGGTTTTAACGCTATCTATCTTTCTGGGGGCGGGGTGGCGGCAGGTTCTTTAGGGATCCCCGACCTGGGAATTACCACCCTGGAAGATGTCCTGACAGACGTTCAACGCATTACCAACGTGTGCGACCTGCCCTTGCTGGTAGATGTGGATACCGGCTTCGGTCCTTCGGCTTTTAACGTGGCCCGAACGGTAAGATCACTGATCAAGGCAGGTGCTGCTGCTTTGCATATCGAAGACCAGGTAGGCGCCAAGCGCTGCGGGCACCGCCCCGGGAAGGAAGTGGTGAGCCGGGAAGAAATGTCCGATCGCCTGAAGGCAGCAGCGGATGCCCGCACCGATGAAAACTTTGTCATAGGTGCCCGAACGGATGCTTTTGCCAGCGAGGGCCTGGAAAAAACACTTGAAAGAGCCGTGGCTTACAAAGAAGCAGGAGCCGATTTTATCTTTGCCGAAGCCGTTCCCGACCTGAACTTTTATCAAAAGTTTGTGGAGGCTACCGGTATTCCGGTACTGGCCAATATCACGGAATTCGGAATGATCAGAATGTATACCGTAGATGAGCTCAAAGAAGCGGGAGTCGGATTGGCCCTTTATCCGCTTTCGGCTTTCCGGGCAGCCAATAAAGCGGCACAGAATGTATATGAGCATATCCGGAAAGACGGTACGCAAGCCCATGTTCTTAATACCATGCAGACCCGTGACGAGCTTTACAAAAGCATTAGCTACCACAGCTACGAACAAAAATTAGATAACCTTTTTAAAAAGAATAAAAATGGAACCGGTATTTAAGCCTAAAAAAAGTGTTGCACTTTCGGGTGTGGCGGCCGGCAATACGGCCCTTTGTAGTGTGGGGAAAAACGGGAATGACCTGCATTACAGGGGATACAATATCCTCGACCTGGCTGAAAAAGCAGAATTTGAGGAAACCGCCTACCTGCTGATCCACGGAGAACTGCCTACCCTTGCCCGGCTTAAAGCCTACAAAGCGCGGTTAAAGAGCTTAAGAGGCTTGCCTCAGGCCCTAAAAAATGTACTGAAAAACCTGCCTGCAGCATCTCACCCCATGGATGTGCTCCGGACCACCTCTTCCGTTTTAGGAACTTTACAACCGGAAAAAGACAATCACAATCCGGCAGGAGCAAAAGATATCGCCGATAAATTGCTGGCCTCTTTCAGTTCTGCCCTGCTATACTGGTACCATTATACCCATAACGGCAGGGAAATTGAAGTAGAAACCGATGACGAAACCATAGGGGGCCATTTTTTACACCTTCTGCACGGACAAAAACCTTCCGGATCCTGGGAGAAGGCCATGCAGGTTTCGCTCAACCTGTATGCAGAGCACGAATTTAATGCTTCCACGTTTACAGGCCGGGTAATTGCCGGTACGGGTTCGGATATTTACTCCGCCGTTACCGGGGCGATCGGAGCCCTGCGCGGACCAAAGCACGGCGGAGCAAACGAAGTGGCCTTTGACATTCAGAGCCGTTATACCTCTCCGGAAGAGGCCGAAACCGATATCCTGGAACGTCTTGCTAAAAAAGAAGTGATCATTGGTTTCGGACACCCGGTTTATACTATCTCCGACCCCCGGAATGCCGTCATTAGAAAAGTAGCCAAAGAACTTTCCGAAGAAGCCGGAGACACGCTGCTGTATAACATTGCCGAAAGACTGGAAACCGTTATGTGGAATGAAAAGAAGATGTTTCCCAATCTCGACTGGTTCTCAGCCGTATCTTATCATATCATGGGTGTACCCACCCTGATGTTCACCCCTCTCTTTGTCATCTCAAGGATTACAGGCTGGAGTGCGCACATCATCGAACAACGACAGGACGGGAAGATTATCCGCCCCGGCGCCAATTACACCGGCCCCGAAAACAGGGAGTTCGTGCCCATCGGAAAAAGATGAGTACCTGTCCCCGGACAATGATCAAAAATTAAATCATAACCAAAATTCATAATTGTCAACTGCCAATTGTCAATTAAAAATTATCCATAATGAGCTATATTTCAAATGAGCGGCCGCAACCCGACAAAGTATTAACTGACATTGCGGACTACGTATTAAACTACAGTATCAAAAACGACCTGGCCTGGAAAACGGCACACTATTGTCTTTTAGATACTATCGGCTGCGGGCTGGAGGCCCTGACCTATCCGGCCTGTACCAAACTGCTGGGCCCTGTGGTAAAAGGCACTGTCGTACCAAACGGTGCAAAAGTACCGGGTACACAATTCCAGCTCGATCCCATTCAGGCAGCATTCAATATCGGCACGATCATCCGATGGCTTGATTTTAATGATACCTGGCTTGCCGCCGAATGGGGACACCCTTCGGATAACCTGGGCGGTATCCTGGCTACGGCCGACTGGCTTTCCAGAACCCGGATAGCTGACGGAAAGGCTCCGCTCAAAATGAAGCAGGTGCTGGAAGCCATGATCATGGCCCATGAGATCCAAGGCGTTATGGCGCTGGAAAATTCATTCAATAAAGTGGGCCTGGATCACGTATTACTGGTGAAGCTGGCCTCCACAGCCGTAGTAGGCAAATTAATCGGCCTGACCCGTGATGAGCTGATCAACGCCATCTCCCTGGCCTTTGTAGACGGCCAGTCGCTGAGAACCTACCGTCACGCCCCGAATACCGGCAGCCGTAAATCATGGGCCGCAGGGGATGCCACCTCCCGGGCGGTCCGTCTTGCGCTGATCGCACAAACCGGAGAAATGGGTTATCCTTCTGTTCTTACTGCAAAAACCTGGGGATTCTATGATGTTTCTTTTAAAGGAAATGAATTCCGGTTCCAGAGAGATTACAGCTCTTACGTGATGGAAAACGTATTGTTTAAAATC
Source organism: Leadbetterella byssophila (assembly GCA_040394735.1). Taxonomy (GTDB): domain Bacteria; phylum Bacteroidota; class Bacteroidia; order Cytophagales; family Spirosomataceae; genus Leadbetterella; species Leadbetterella byssophila_A. Next base: position 44,242 of record JBEBRR010000009.1, on the reverse strand, counting down.
TCTTTCCCGGCCGAATTTCATTCTCAGACAGCCGTGGAAGCCGCTATGACGCTGTACGCCAGACTGAAAGCCTCCGGAAAAACGGCAGAGGATATCCGGAAAATAACTATCCGTACCCACGAAGCCGCCATCCGTATAATTGACAAAAAAGGACCGCTGAATAACCCGGCTGACCGTGACCACTGTATCCAGTATATGGTAGCGGTACCCCTGCTTTACGGAAGACTGACCGCCGCTGATTATGAGGATAATGTAGCCTCTGATCCGGAGATTGATGCGCTGCGTGACAAGATGGAATGCGTGGAAGATCTTCAGTTTACAAGAGACTACCACGATCCTGAAAAACGCTCGATCGCCAATGCATTAACGGTGGAGCTGAATGACGGCACCCTGCTGGATGAAGTAATAGTGGAATATCCTATCGGACATAAACGCAGACGGGAAGAGGGAATTCCCGAGCTGATCAAAAAATACAAAACCAACCTGGCCCGTATTTTCCCTGAAAAGCAGCAAAGGGTGATACTCGAAAACACATTGGAGTATGAACGCCTGAGCGGACTGGATGTGAATACATTTGTGGATTTACTGGTTATATAGCTTCACAGGCAGAATCAAAAGTCTGTAATGAGGCTGCCAGGCAACATGACCGGCAGCCTCATCCTCATTTTACCTTCCTGCTTTAACCAGCTCCAGGGCCTTTTCCGGCTCATCGGTGGTCAGGAAATCAATGCCCTGCTTCAACAGGCTTTCCATCACCTCAGGCTTATTCACCGTCCAGGCATTGGTGCTTAGTCCCAGTGCTTTTGCTTTCTGAAGCCAATCGGAATTTTTCTCGAAAACCGAAAAATGATAATCCAGTCCGGGCACTCCGGCCGCCTTTAAAACATCCGGACCTTTATCTCCAGTAAGATATTGCACTTTCACTTTTTTGTCTAATGATACCAGCTTCAATACCGCTTCATAGCTGAAACTGATAAAAACCGTGCGCTTCAGCAGCTTGTATTTCTTCGCCATTTTATACGTTTCAGCCGCTATTTTCTCTGAGCGCTCTGCTCCTGAAGGAGAAGGTTTAACCTCTGCAAAAAGCAGGGTGCCGGGATATTTTCCGGCTAATTTGAAGAAGTCTTCCAGGAGGGGCAGATCTTCCCCGTTTTTCAGCTTGGTTTTATTAAGCTCAGCATAAGTAAGCTCTTCTATTTTAGAGCCGGAGTAGTCTGCATCGTGATTAATGACGAGCACACCGTCACGCGTCATATTGATGTCAAACTCCGTTCCGCCGCAACCCATCTCAAAAGCGTTCTTCAGCGACGCCAGTGAATTCTGCGGAGCTCCCGTATTTTTCCAGGCCCCGCGGTGAGCCACAATACGGTTAGGCTCCGGTCTTTTCTGGCCAGCAGCCGTCTGAGTCATCATTACCAGTAACAGAAAAAAAATGATACGCATATATTCTATTAATTTAGCCCTTAAAGATAAAACAATCAAACCGGATTACGGGTGCCATGCCGGTAAAATATGCATTAACATTTCACCCTGTCCTGCTGTAATAATTATGAATATCAAGACATACAAAATCAAAGGATTTTACTATTTTTGCTGATTCTCTTTCAAGATCACATTATCAGCTAAGAAAATGAAGTTTATCGTTCCAAGTACAGAACTGTTAAAAAACCTTTCCTATATAAGTGGGGTCATTGCCCCTAATCCTATTGTTCCCATATTAGAAAATTTTCTTTTCGAACTTGATAAAAATAAGCTGGTTGTGACCGCCTCTGATATGCAGACTGTCATGGTAGCTGAGCTGGAGGTTACCTCTACAGACTCTGCTTCCATTGCTATCCCGGCCCGGCTTTTTATGGATACCCTTAAAAGCCTGCCTGAACAGCCAATTACGGTAAATATCAATACCGACACTTTTGGCCTTGAGATCGTTACCTCTACCGGCCGCTTCAAAATTGCCGGTGAAAACCCGCTCGATTTCCCGAGACCGCCACAGGTTAACCGGAACTTTAATATCGAACTGAATTCTGATGTACTGGCTGCGGCCATTAACAATACCATCTTTGCCACCAGCACAGATGACCTCCGCCCGGCCATGACCGGCGTATTTATTGATATCCAGAGTGACAGCACCACCTTCGTGGCCACAGACGGACACCGGCTGATCCGCTACAGAAGATCGGACATTCAATCTTCTACCGAAAACCGACTGATCCTGCCCAGGAAAGCGCTTAACCTTATTAAAAGCTCATTGCCTTCTGAAACGGTTCCGGTCATTACGGAATTCAGCAGCTCCAATGCTTTCTTCAGCTTCGGAAATATCAAGCTGATCTGCCGCCTGATTGATGAGCGTTATCCGGATTATGATAATGTGATCCCGAAAGCCAACCCGTACAAGCTGATCGTGGAACGGGCCACTTTCCTGGCTACATTGAAAAGGATTTCCATCTTTTCCAATAAAACCACTCATCAGATCCGCCTGAAAATGGAGGCCAATGAATTAACCATTTCTGCCGAAGATCTGGATTACTCCAATGAGGCCGTGGAGAAGATTGCCTGTGAGTTTGACGGCGAATCGCTGGAGATTGGCTTTAACGCCAAATTCCTTTCCGAAATGCTGAGCAACCTGTCATCTTCTACCGTGATGATGGAACTCTCCCAGCCGAACCGGGCCGGGCTCATCGTACCTACCTCCAGACAGGACAATGAAGATATTCTCATGCTGGTTATGCCGGTCATGCTGAATTCATATTCATAAGAATTTCTTGTAAAGAATACACAGATGCCACGGTCTTCCGTGGCATTTTTGTTTTCTGATAGCACAATTTTATCCGATTATATCCTTTTTCGTCACATTAGCATCCGGGAATACCCCTGATTTCCCAAAATTTTTAACTTTGTCTGTACCGGAGGGGCTTCAAACTTCTGAAATCCATCGGATACACTATCTGAAAATCAACCGTTCCTATGAAAACTTTACTTCTCCTCTTCCTACTTGGCCTTCCCCTGGCAATCCAGGGTCAGAAGAGCCGGCTGGTAGCCGGCAAAGGCAATGTTTATTTCGAAAACGGGCAACCGGCACAGCTCAGGGGCATCAGCTTTTCCTGGAGCATTTGGGGCGGGGCAAAATATTACAATCCCGCGGTAACAGATGAACTGATCGATGCATTTAAATGCAATGTTATCCGCGTATCAATGGCTGTTGAACCCAAAGAAGGTTATCTCCATGATCCTGAGCTTCAGTGGAACCGCATAGTTCCCGTTATTGACCGGGCGCTGGAACGGGGCATCTATGTGATCATGGACTGGCATGACCATCATGCCGACAAAAATGTCAGGGAGGCCGCAGCCTTCTTTGAAAAGTTTTCTGCCAGGTACGCCCATACTCCGCTTATCATCTATGAGATATGGAATGAACCCGAGCGCATCGACTGGAAAACCGTTAAAACCTATGCGGAAACCCTTATTCCGGTAATCCGGAAAAATGACCCGGAAAATCTCATTGTGGTGGGGTCATCTTCTTGGGACCAGGATATTGACCAGGTAGCCAAAGATCCGCTGACCGGCTTTCACAACATTGCCTACTCTTTTCATTTCTATGCCAGCGAACCCCACCACCAGGAAAACCTCAGAAACCGGGCCACAGAAGCTATTGAGTCAGGCTTGCCCGTATTTGTTACGGAATGGGGCGTGGGGGAAGCCAACGGCGACGGTACGTTTGACCCGGACAAAAATAAAAAGTGGATGGACTGGATGGAAAAATATCAGCTCAGCTGGGCCAACTGGAACCTGACCGATAAAAAAGAGACCACTGCCCTGCTGAACTCCGGAGCTCCGGTTAACGGTAGCTGGAAGAAAAAACATCTTAGCCCTGCAGGCCTTTATATTAAGAAGCATCTGAGGCGGCTTAACCGGTAGACCGGTTGATTATTCAGCAAAAAAGTCCTTATTTTACTAAAGGAATGAAGATTTTGACACAAACCACCCGGTAAATAAAACCCGGAACTCACTATTCCAAACTAAATTATATCTATGAAACATTTACTGACAACGGTACTGGCTTTGGGACTGTCGGCGGCCCATGCCCAAACCATCACCAAGCTCTGGCAGACCGACAGCACGCTGGCCACCCCGGAAAGTGTACTCTCGGCCGGCAAATTACTTTATGTCAGCCTGATAGACGGAGGCCCCTGGGAAGCCGACGGAAAAGGCGGCGTAGCCCTGGTGAATACAGAAGGAAAAGTGACCCATGCCCAATGGGCCACAGGGTTAAATGCCCCGAAAGGCATGGCGCTGGTAAACGGGAAACTGTATGTGGCCGACATCAGTGAAATAGTGATCATTGATGCGAAGTCCGGGAAAATTCTGAAAAAAGACAAACTGGAAGGAGCAGAAGGACTGAATGATGTTACGGCAGACGCTCGGGGCACTATTTATATTTCTGATTCGCGCACAGGGAAAGTACTGGCTTATAAAGACGGGATAACAGAAGTATACCTGAAAGACCTGCAGGGCGTAAATGGTGTAAAGTGGCATAACAACAAACTGTATGTTACCGGCAATAATGCCTTTATTGAATACACGCCTGAAACCGGTACCCAACGGGAGATCTGTAAGCTGGAAAACGGAGGCGATGGCGTAGAACCTTATAAAGACGGCTTCTTTGTAACCGCCTGGGCCGGGTATCTGTATCATGTAGACGCCAAAGGTAACCGCAAAACCCTGCGCGAAACCCACCAGACCAATAAATTCAAAACCGCCGATATCGGCCTGGATCCCGAAAAGGGCATTCTCTACATCCCTACCTTCTTCGGAAATACGGTAGAGGCGTGGAAGATAAAATAAAAAAAGGCTGCCTCAGGTTTCTGAGGCAGCCTTACGAAACAAATCTGCTCTTATTTTCTCGCCCAGGTACCTTCTGAAATCCAGTCATTACCTGTTTCAACCGCCCCTTTGAAGTTTCCTCCTGTGAAGAAAGCTCCCAGGGTGGTCGGGTTAACGGCGCCGGTAGCTGTAGTACCTACATAACCGTTCATGTATGCAGGTTTATCTTCTGCACTTACTGTAACCGCTGTCTTGAAGAATGCGCTCTGAACCAGTGCCGGCAGGGACGATTTAAACGGATTAGGTCCGTAAAGATCGGAGTTGGCGAAGATCAGCTTTCCGTCAAGACCGTTATTGATCGTTACCTCATGCTCTATATTCACTCCGTTATTGAAGCCGTAAACCACAAAGTTATACAGTTTTCCGCCTGTTCCGGCACGAAGTTTCAGACCGATGGTTTTCCCTTTATCGGCATCGGTAGCTGCATCCGGGTTATCGTTGGTTTTGGCTTCTCTTGACCCTACCAGCGTAACGTTGGAGAGGGTAGGAGAAGAAAGCGGAGAAAGGTTATTGTTATCTCCGTTATTGTCTGCCTCAATACCCCGGTCAGCTACATCATTTCCCTGGATACCCACCAGGTACTGGGCATTGCCTGACCAGCCGTAAGTCCAGTCAAACAGGTCATCCTGTGCGCCGTTCACAAATGCATATTTGATATTGGCAGTACCTCCGAAGAACTCAATTCCATCATCTGCACCTTTGTAAACCGCCAGGTGCTCCAGCGTGGTGCCGCTACCTACCCCTTCAAAGGTAAAGCCGTTGTGCTCTTTCGAATCACTTTGCTTTTTACCGGTAAATTCCACCCGTACATACTTTAATGTTCCGGAGTTATCGTTCGCTACCGTTCCGCCATAAATTACGCCGGTACCCATTTCTGAAGGAGCAGTACCCCCCTGTGGATTGATAGGCGCTTTACCGCAAAGGATAATTCCGCCCCAGTCCTGCGGAGCCGGGCTGGCAGCATTGGAAGTAAATACGATAGGCGCTGATGCCGTACCCACAGCCTCAATTTTAGAACCCGGTTCTACCAGTAAATAGGCCGTATTGGCATAATCGGTTTTGCTATTGGTAACTGCCTTTACCGTAACGCCCTCTTCAATGGTCAGAGTGGCACCGTTGCTCACATGAACTCCGCCCCGAAGTGTATACGTATTGCCTTTTGCCAGAATCGTGTTTTTGGTGATGTCGCCTACGATCTCCGTTCCGTTGGCCAGTTCCCCTTCTCTTCCTACTGTTCCCCCCTTTTCATCTTTCTCACAGGCCATGAATGAAATCATTGCCAAAACTGAAAAAGCTAATCCTCTCAAATTCTTACGTTTCATAAAATTTAGTTTTAGTTAATTCCTTATTTGTTTTTTAAAATGAATAACTCAGTGTTGCATTGACCGAAATTCCCTTCCGGATGTTCATGTATTCCAGGTCATTGGTGTCAAACTCCTGGTTATACACGATGTTCGGATTGAGGAGGTTATGGAAGCCCAGCTTCAGTTCCACATTCTTCGACAGGGTATTATTGATATTGAAATTCAGTGTGTTCACCGGCATCTCATAGATATCTCCTGTACCCTGCGCACCGGCAATAAACAGGCGCTTCCCGAAAACATTATAGGTTAAGCTGAAGCTGGTAGCGCTTTTCTCCGACCAGTTGGCCCGGTACATCAGGTCGGCATTGACCAGGTAGGGAGAAGCTCCGAAAAGCGGTCTTTTGAAGTTAGTCGGATAAAAAGGCACCCCTTTCTTATCCAGCTTGTCTTCATCAAACTCCACCTGCGAGTACAGGTAAGAACCGTTCAGACCTACGGAGAAGTCACGGAGGGCCGAGGCTCCCAGCAAGCTTCCCAGGTTCTTGTTCAACTCTACTTCTATCCCGGCTACTACGGCACGGTCAGAGTTGACATAAGAGAACATGGGTTCCGAACCATTCAGCCTGACCAGCTCAATAGGATCTACCAGGCGCTTCCCGAATACCGAGAAAGAGATGATTTCTCCCGGGTTAGGGAAAATGTCATACCTCAGATCGGCATTGTAGTTCGAGCCGTTCTTCAGGTACTGGTTTCCCTGCCGCTGGGCGGTACCGGCCGATTCATTGTACCGGAAAGGAGCAGCCTCCGTAAACAGCGGGCGTGATATGGTTTTGCTACCCGCCAGGATCAGGCTGGAATTGGGAGTAAGCGAATATTTTAATGTTACACTGGGCAGCAGGTCATTGCCGTTGATGGTATTGTTCCGGTACGGAGCAGTTACCACATCGCGGTCCAGCTTATAATCGGTGCTCTGAATAGATTTCTCGAAACGTAAACCGGCCGTAAGATTCCACTTTTCAGCCCAGATAAAATTAGCGCTGATATAAGGCGCATAAATCTGCATTTCCGAACGGTAGCGGTTCTGCTCATTAGGCACCTCTTTATATCTCCAGGTAGATGCATTTCCCAGGCCCAGCTTTGAGGAAGATAATACTTCATCCAGTTCATCCAGGGTAAACAGGGTCCGGATACTTTTCACATCCGCATCAATCTGGCGGGCATCAAATTTTCTCTTTTTATACCTTGCGTCAAATCCGAAGTTGATCTCGTTAAAAACACCTCCCGGCTTCACATGGGAGTTGATGTGTGTGGCCATGTCATGGTCGTGAAGATCCGCAAAAAAGCGGTTGATATCGGTAATACCGTTGGGTGAAAACTGGTACTGGGGAACTTCTCCGCCTCTTGATTCCACCATGATCTGGGCACGATCCGGGATACTTCCCACGGTCTTGGTATAACCGGCCGAGCCCGAAAGCGTCCAGATATCGGTCAGCCGGTGATTCACGCTCACCTGGCCGGTAGCCAGGGTATTCTGGATCAGGGTATTTCTGCGGCCGTAAATCGGGCCCAGGTCCCAGTTCTCGCCATAGTTGTCCTGCACACCATCACGTGAATCGTTCACAAAAAGACCGGTCACTGACATATGGGTCTTCGGGCTGGCCTTCAGATAAAGGCTCAGGAGCGCCGAGGTATTGGTCTTGTAGAAATAATCTTCGGTAGTAAAGTCATAGATGGCATCCTGCTGGGCGTTAAACCAGGCTGCTTTGCCGGGCTGATAGGCATACTCATTGCTGTTGCTCACCGTCAGGAGGTAACCGAAAGTACGGTTATTGTTCAGCAGGTACCGGTTTCCTGAAGAGAAGGAAATGCCTGTATTTACCGGTGCTGTATAAACATGGGGTGCAAAAGGTGTTTTGAAACCGGGATCCACGTTATCGTTATAATAGGAGTCATATGCCCCGCTGTTGGCTACCAGGTCGGGCATGCTGCGTCCGTTCCGGGCAAACCCCAGTAAATCGGGAAACCCTCTTTTTTTGCCCAGGAATTCTTTGCCTGTGGAAATGGAGTTATAGCCGGCCGACAGGGAAAGTTTCGTGAATCCCTTCTCGGGGTAATCACGGGTTACGATGTCAATGGTTCCTCCTGAAAAGTCGCCGTAATACACCGGGTTATACGATTTCAGCACCTCAATGTTCTTGACAATGGAGGTAGGGAAAATATCCAGGGGAATAAGTTTTACATCGGGATTGGTAGACGGGATAGGCAGTCCGTTCAGCGTGGCATTATTGTAGCGGTCACCCAGCCCTCTTACAAAGAGCGACTTATCCCCTACCATGGCGACGCCCACTACTTTCTTCAGGCCTTCGCCCACGTTGCCGATCCCCTTGAGGCTCAGCTCTTCCGAGCCTACTTTTTGAAGAACCAGAGACGAAAGCTTGCGGTCATTGATCAGGGCCAGGCTGCTGCCTTTATCCACCCGGGCCGTTACCACCACCTCTTCCAGCATGCCGAAATCAGCCTGGAGAGTGATACTCAGCTCGGTGGTTTTTCCGGCTTCAATCTTTACATCTTCTACTTTCAGTGATTTGTATCCTACGTAGGAAACCGTTAAGGTATGGCTGCCGGCGGCCAGCTCTGTCAGCCTGAACTTGCCTTCCACATCCGTGGCGGCCCCTTTACTGGCTCCTTCCGCCCGTATGGTTACGCCAATGAGCGTTTCCTGCGACTGGGCGTCAGTGATGATCCCGGTAACGGAACCGGTCTGCGCATGCCCGTAAAATGCAGCAAATAAAAAAGTTAAACAGCTAAAAACGTTCTTATACATATTTGATATTCTGAAATTCTCCGCAAAATTATCCCCGGTGTGTTAACTGAGTTTTAAGCCGGCACTTTCCAGTATTTTCAAATTGTTAAGAATAGCGCAAATGATTTAACATTAAAATAATGCAATACAGGCTCAGGGGACAGGCCACTTCCGGCCCGCCCCTGAAAAACCCCTTAATGCGATTCAAAACCGCACCTTTGCTGCCACAGGCAGATGATCGGACGGGTACCTGAGATCTTTATGATCAGATAGTGCTCCATATTTCAGCACGGTAATGCCCGGGCTGACAAAAATGTAATCTATCCGGTTCTTTAACGGCGCATCCAGCCTGAATCCGTTTGCCGTGCCTCCCGGTCCGTAGGGCGGCTCTTCGGAAACCCTGTATGCGTCATTCAGCCGTTCTTCTATTCTTTTTATCTGTTCGGTTTCCGGAACAGAGTTCAGATCCCCCGTCAGTATCACCGGAGATTTGCCGGCTATTGCCCTGATCTTTTCCACCATCAGCTTGCCTGATTCCCTGCGGGCCACCACGCCCTGGTGATCGAAATGCACATTAAAAAAGTAAAATGTCTTCTTCGACTTCCGGTCTCTGAACTTCGCCCAGGAGGCGATCCGGTTGCAGCAGGTGGCATCCCAGCCTTTTCCCGGCTTGTCCGGTGTTTCGCTCAGCCAGAAGTCACCCGACTCCAGCAGCGTGAACCGGTCTTTTTTGTAAAAAATAGCGGAGTGCTCTCCCGCCTGCCGGCCATCATCACGCCCGGCGCCGGTGAAGGCAAACTCCTTCAGTTCCGCTATATCTTCCAGCTGGCTTCTGAAGCCCTCCTGGGTACCCATCAGGTCAAACTCATGGTATCTTACCAGCGCCTTAACCATTTCCTTGCGGTTGGGCCAGGCGTTTATCCCGTCTTTTTCGGTGTTCATCCGGAGATTGAAGGAAGCCACTATGATCTCTTTCTGCGCAAAGAGGTGAGCAGGACCTGCGAAAAGGAATAGTATCAGTATTACTTTCAATTTCATTTCTTACCGTTTATTTAGCTTACCGGGGAAGCTCAGGCTCCCCCGGTAAATGAATCAATCATTCCCACCCCGGATTTTGCTCCAGGTTCTTGTTCTTAACAATGGCAGATGCCGGTATAGGGTATAAATACTGGCGGCCGTCAGGATACCACGTACGGGTCTGGGCCTTAAACCATTCCAGGTGCTTGTCTGCGGTGAGGGTCTGGAAATTATTGGCGCTTCCCCCGATGGCCACCCGTGCCACCCCGGCAGGAACGGACGGTGCCGTGGTGGCTCCGTCGTAGAACAGTACATCGGGCTTGCCGTCTTTATCCAGGTCCATGAGCTCATTTAAAGCCGGGACATAGATCCCTGACCACTGCAATTCGGCCATTAGCTCTCCCCGCTTCCAGCGCTTCAGGTCATTAAAACGGAAACCTTCCAGGGCCAGCTCTACCTGTCTTTCCCGTCTCACCTCCAGTAAAACCGGGTCGGATATGTTGGGAAAGAAGGTATTTTGTAAATATTTATCTACCTGCACGGGTAAGGCGTTCAGCCCGCCCGTTACCCCGGCCCTTGCTCTCAGCGCTCCGATAGATTTTGCCCAGTCGGCATCGCTCAGCGTACCCAGCTCCGCTTTGGCTTCGGCAAAGTTCAGAAGAACTTCAGCGTACCGGATCAGCGGGATAGAATTGGTATTCAATCCGGAGTTATCATAAACCGTACCGTCTAAAGCATATTTGATCGGCTGGTATCCGGTATACGTAAAGCTGGCAAAATTGGGCGCCGCGCCGGCTCCCTCCCGCTTATAGCCCGGTGTACGGATCAGCTGAGCCAGGCGGTAATCGCGCCCTTCGGTCTCTTCCTGGAATGTCTCCGAGAGGTAAGCGGCTCTGGAAGTATACGGTGTGCCGTCGATATTCAGAATGGTATTAATGAACGGACGCACCAGGCTGTACCGCGGGCCGTAAGTGGCGGAGGTCCACCACCAGTTAGCGTCACCCAGCACCGCTAAATCTTTACTCAAAACCACCGCAAGGATTACCTCGCTGGTCACCGGGGTGTCACTGATAAAGAGCTGCCGCTGGGAACCTGTAACTCCCTGGGCCGTATTCAGCCGGTGAGGTCCTTTTTCCATCAGCTCTGTAGCCGCATCGGCCGCCGCCTGCAGGTACTTTCCGGCAGTAGATTGCAGGTTAAGATTCGTATGGTATTTCCGGTAAGTCCCTTCAAACAGCGCTACCCTCGACTTGAAAGCCAGTGCTGCCCACCGGGTAACAGTAGAACCGTCAGAAGACGTAGTAGTTATGTTCTCGTAAGCATAATCCAGGTCTTCGATGATCTTATCGATGATCAGCGTTCTTGAATCTCTTTTAGCGAAAAGCAGCTCTTCTTCTTCCACGCCGATGGGCTTATCAATCCAGGGCACATCGCCGAAAGTAACCAGCTTGTCATAGTAGAAATAGGCTCTGAAAAAACGGGCCAGGCCGTTATAATGATTTCTCACGGAAGGGTTAACATTTTCATGGGTATTCTTCACAATGAAATGGTTAATGTTGCGGAGGGCCGACCACGACCAGCCGGAGCTGGTTTCAGCGCTGTAAGCCCCGTTCCGGAGAAAATTGTTCAGGTTATTGACTGCTCCGTAATCAGCCATGGCGTCCAGCCTGTACGCGGTAGTGCCTGACGGAAGATCATTATAGAAAGAATAGCTGTAGGTCTTCAGACCACTTTCGGTACCGAAGATATCACTCTCACTGGCCGATGCCTTCGGTAACTCTTCCAGTTCACACGAAGTCAGCACACACAGAACCAACAGGGAATATAGTATCTTTTTCATCTCTTTAAAGCTCATTAAAAGTTAACCAGTATGTTAAAGCTGTAGGTGCGGAGAGTCGGGTAGTTGAACCCGTCTCCATGGCCGGAGTTAATGTCCGGGTCAGACACCCCGATATTCGCCACGTCAATATCCCGGGTTCTCTTATACAGGGGAGACCAGGTGAAGAGGTTCTCTCCCGAAAGACCCAGCCGGATATTTTTAGCTTTCACTTTTGACACCAGGCTCTGCGGTAAGGAGTAGCCTACCTGCAGGTTTTTCAGACGGAAGTAAGCCACGTTCTGCAGGTAACGGGTCTGCGGTGTCTGTTTAAAGTGGGTATTGTAACCGGCATACCGGGGCAGGTAGGCCTCCGGGTTATCCTCTGTCCAGTAGTTGTTCAGATGCCACTCGGGCAGCTTGTTATACGGACGGTTGTATTGTCCCCAGAAAATCGCCTCGTTGCCGGGGTACCAGTCCTGCTTTCCTACCCCCTGGAAGAAGAAAGACAGGAAAAAGTTACTCCAGTCTGCGCTTCCCTGGAAACTGTAAATGTACCGGGGGTCTTTGTTACCGATCACCTTCCGGTCGCCCGGGTTGTAAATGGTGTTATCGCCATAGTCAATTACGCCGTCATTGTTCAGATCCACGAAACGGATGTCTCCAGGGTAATACTTACCGGAGTTCGATGATTTCAGCAGGATCTGCGAGGGAGCGGAATCAATTTCTTCCTGTGACCGGAACAATCCGTAGGTCTCATATCCCCAGATCTCACCTAGGGTCTGGCCCACGTAGTAATCACTTAATGCGCCGGTCTGGTTATTGTACCGGTCAATTTTGGTCACATAATCGGCCAGGGTAGCTTTTACATTGTATTTGAACAGTTTGTCGGCCATGTTAAAATGATTGGTGTAACCTAAGGTCATTTCAAAACCCCGGGTGGTGAGGTCGGCGTAGTTTCCTTTGGGCGATCCGGCACCGAAAACATCCGGAAGGGTCTGGCCCACGGTGTACATATCCAGCGTTTTCCGTACGTAAACATCAGCCGTGAAGATCAGCTTGTTGTTTAATGCCGCCACGTCGATCCCTATATTGGAGGTCCGGGCAGTTTCCCAGGTCAGGTTATCCGGAATTACCCCCGGGGCACTTGTGGATGGGTTTCTCAGGCCGTCAAGAACACGCCCTGAAGTGCTGATCCCGTACAGGTCAAGGTAGGCATACGGACTGATATTACCATTGCCCAGCGCACCAAAGGAGTATCTCAGCTTCAGGTCGGAAATAGCCTTGGGACTGACATTCCAGAAGCTCTCCCCGGAAATTCTCCAGCCGGCAGATACCGAAGGGAAAAAGCCCCATTGGGAATTCCCCGGAAACTTAGACGAGCCGTCATACCGCCCGTTGAGCTCAAGCAGGTATTTATCGGCAAAGATGTAATTGCCCCTTGCAAAAACCCCGGCCAGGCGGTATTTGTTGTACCCGGCGGTAGCTGTTACCGAGCTCCCCAGCGCCAGGTTGATATTTTCCGTGTTTTCGGTCAGCAGGCCGTTTTTGGCAATGCTGGTGGAGTTATAGGTTTGCTGCTCATAATTATACCCCACCAGGCCTTTGAAATAGTGCTTCGTGGCAAAGGTATTTTCGTATTCACCGTACAGGTTGGCAAACAGGTAGCGGTTGGTTTGCTTGTTATTGGTGATACGGTCGTTCATGGAAGTTCTCAGGTAGGTGATCACTCCCTCCTTTGTGCTGTAGGGCACCGGAAGCAGAACGGTGGTTACGTCATAATCCCGGTTTCTGAATGTAAAGTCGCCCTTTACCCGGAAGGTATTGCGGAAGAACTTCGTTTCAAATGCAGTAGTGTTCCTGAGGTTATTGGTCCCTGCATCCGAGCCGTTTTTCCCATAAATAAAATCACCGATGGTATAGGCTGCCGGAAATGATAGCGTACCGTCAGGGTTAAAGATAGGGGCTGAAGTATGTCCTTCATCGGCAATGTTCCTGAAAATGTTCCCCCCTTCCCCGGCGGTTTGCGGGTTATGATAGCGGATAGCGGAGAAGTCGATATTATTGGTCACCCTCAGCCAGTTCGTTACATTAACCCCACCCTTTGCCCTCAGGCTGTAGCTGCCGTATTCGTCCGGATTGTACCTGAAAATACCGTCTGAGCCATAGTACCTTCCGGATAAGTAGAAGTCGGCTTTATCCGTATTCCCGCTGATGGAAATATTGTGGTCTCTGGCGGCCGTGGTTTTACGGATCAGTGCGGTGTAATAATCTTCACTGGCGTAGTACACGTAGTTTCCGTTCTGATCTACCGTAACCGGCTCATCAGTTCCCGCTGCTTTTCTCCTTCCGAACTCTTCCAGCCAGGCCAGCGTGAAAGTCTGGGTTTTGTTTAACCGGGCCGGAATAGACGAGTAGTTATTCCATGCATTATATGCCTCAAAAAAATGCTCGGCAAATACGAGTCCGTCTTTGACAAAATTGGGCGTATTGGCCTGCTCCTGGACAGAGAAGTTACCGGAATAGGTGACGCTGGCCTGGCCTTTCCGGGCATTTTTAGTAGTGATCAGCACCACCCCGTAAGTACCCCTCGAACCATAAACGGCTGCTGAAGAAGCATCTTTCAATACGGAAACTGATTCAATGTCATTCGGGTTCAGTGTAGACGGGTCGCCTTCCACCCCGTCAATGATGATCAGGGCAGACCCTCCCTGACCAATTGAGGTGGTACCCCGGATGTTAAATGAAGGGGAACGGGTGGGTTTTCCGTCAGCCAGGTTGATGTTCAGGTTAGGCACCGCCCCCATCAGCATCTGGGAGACATTGGGCAGAACCCTTCCTTCGAAGACCTCTCCTCCCACCTGGTCTACGGCCCCGGTCAGGTTCACCTTTTTCTGGGTACCGTAGCCTACCACCACCACCTCATTCAGCACGGCATTATTGGTAGCCAATGCCACATTCACCACTGTCCGGTTTCCAACGGCTTCTTCCACGGTATTTACTCCCACAAAAGAGAAGATCAGGATGTCATTATCACTGCCGGCCCGCAGGGAATAATCGCCGTTTATATCCGTTTGAGTAGCCTGGGTCGTACCCTTTACGCGTACCGTCACACCGGGTAGAGGAGAGCTGTCGGCCTGATCTGTGACCTTACCTCTGACCGTCCGGCTCTGGGCCATCAGCCCGTTACTGAACAACCCCAGGCATAGCATTAAGGAGAAAATGTTTTTCATAAAATAGATGAATGATTATAAATATGATCCCGTTACAGGAGGATAAGTGCTCCTGTAAGCGGAGGCGAATTTAGAAGGGGGATGTTACTTCTTCATTTCGTCAATATTACGAGATTGTTAAGCAAATGAAACCACTTGAAACAAAGCATATTCCACATTGAAATAATTAGAAATAAAAATTAATTTCGTTAGCTTAACCAGGCTAAGGAGGGTATCGTGTGCAGATCACCATAAAAAAAGCGCCCCGGCTTTTAGGCCGGGGCGCTTATATCAGAAACTTAACTTGTACGATTAAGAATTTTCTTTCTTGATCACTTCATCAGCTATGTTCTGAGGTACAAAATCATAGTGAGAGAAAGTAAGGTTAGCTGTAGCCCTACCTGAAGTGATGGTTCTCAGGTCAGTTACATAACCGAACAACTCGGAAAGAGGCACATCGGCTTTGATCACCTGCGAACCGGCTTTGGTGTCCATGCCTTTCATCATCCCTCTTCTTCTGTTCAGGTCACCGGTAATAGGACCGGTATATTCATCCGGAGTAATTACCTCTACGGCCATGATCGGCTCAAGAAGTTTGGCCCCTGCCAGTCTGCCGGCTTCTTTGAAACCTAAACGGCCCGCCATCTCGAAAGAGAAGGCATCGGAGTCCACATCGTGGAATGATCCGTGGAACAATCTCACTTTGAAGGAATCAACAGGATACCCGGCCAGAGGACCATTTTTCATGGCTTCTTCAAAACCTTTCTGGATAGAAGGAATAAATTCACGCGGGATCACACCCCCAACGATGTTGTTCACGAACTGCAGCCCCTGCTTCACTTCGTTCGTACCTTCTTCCGGATCACGCGGACCGAATTCAAATACGATATCGGCAAATTTACCTCTACCACCTGTTTGTTTTTTATAAACTTCGCGGTGTTCGATGGTCTTGGTGAAGGTTTCCTTGTAAGCTACCTGAGGAGCACCCTGGTTCACTTCCACCTTGAACTCACGACGCATCCGGTCAATGATGATCTCCAGGTGAAGCTCACCCATACCTCTCATGATGGTCTGGCCCGTAGCCTCATCCGTATGCACCTGCAGTGTCGGATCCTCTTCTATTAGCTTTGCAATAGCGGTAGAGAATTTATCCTGGTCTGCTGTTTTCTTAGGTTCAATGGCATAACCAATTACCGGCTCAGGGAACTCCATGGATTCCAGAACCAGCGGGTGCTTCTCATCCGTTAAAGTATCTCCTGTTTTGATATCTTTAAAACCAACCACCGCGGCAATATCTCCTGCATACAGCTGATCAATCTGGTTCTGCTTATTCGCGTGCATCTGGAAAATACGGGAGATCCGCTCCTTATTTCCTGAACGGTTATTCAGTACATATGACCCCGATTCCAGGATACCCCGGTAAGAACGTACGAAACACAGACGGCCTACATAGGGGTCAGTAGCGATCTTAAATCCAAGGGCTGCGAAAGGGGCTGTCGGATCTGCCGTAATAGCAACCTCCTCGTCTGTTTTAGGATTAATGGCTTTGATTCCTTTTCTGTCAAGCGGAGAAGGAAGAAGGGCCATTACCATATCCAGCATGGCCTGAACGCCTTTGTTTTTGAAAGAAGAACCGCACATCATCGGCACAATCTTCAGGTCAATCACCGCTGCTCTCAGGGCCGCAAGGATTTCATCTTCAGAAATAGAATTCGGATCTTCGAAATATTTCTCCATTAAAGTCTCGTCATACTCGGCAACGGCTTCCAGGAGTTTTTCTCTCCACTCCGCTACCTCATCCGCCATATCATCCGGAATAGGCACTTCGGTAAAAGTCATCCCTTTATCGTCCTCATTCCATACGATACCGCGGTTATTGATCAGGTCTACCACTCCTTTGAAGTTTTCTTCAGAGCCGATAGGCAGCTGCAGCGGAACAGCGTAAGAACCCAGCATTTCCTTCACCTGGTTCACCACGTTAAGGAAGTCGGCTCCGGAACGGTCCATTTTATTTACAAAACCGATACGCGCCACGCTGTAGTTATTGGCCAGACGCCAGTTGGTTTCTGACTGAGGCTCTACACCGTCTACAGCAGAAAAAAGAAACACCAGCCCGTCCAGTACCCGGAGTGAACGGTTCACCTCTACGGTAAAGTCTACGTGACCCGGAGTATCGATAATGTTGACATGGTAGTTATCATCTCTGTACTTCCAGCCAACAGTTACAGCAGCAGAAGTGATGGTGATCCCTCTTTCCTGCTCCTGCTCCATCCAGTCGGTAGTAGCTCCACCGTCGTGTACTTCGCCAATCTTGTGACTCATACCCGAATAATAAAGGATACGCTCAGTAGTGGTAGTTTTACCGGCATCAATGTGAGCCGCAATACCAATGTTTCTTGTAAATTTTAAATCGCGAGCCATTTAAATAGATATTAATGTTTTGGAGAACTTTTCTCCGATATTTTTCGATAGAAACTTTTAATACTCTCTTTCGGGCTGCAAAATTAGATAAAAAAACTCTTTTGTTAAAGAAAATCCTTTATTTATAGTTTTTTAAATTGCAGAAGATTGAATTAGCGGCGTTTCCGGGAAGGCCGGGCTTTTGAATTTCCTTTGAGATTCTTTGCTTTTTTTTCGTGAAAGGCTCCCTGGAAAGTGGGATCCTCTTTCTTTCGCTGGTTATCAATGGCTTTCAGCATCTCCTGGCTTTCTTCAAAGGGGGTTTCTTCCATTTTCACTCCCCGGGGAATCTCCAGCTCAGGAACCTGTGTACGGATCAGCTTCTCTATTTTGGCAAAATGATATTCTTCATGCTTCAGCACAAAGGTCCATGCCGCTCCCTCAGCTTTTGCACGCCCGGTACGGCCTATCCTGTGTACGTAATCCTCATAAATCAGGGGTACATCAAAGTTAATGACATGGCTTACTCCCGAAACGTCAATTCCCCGCGCAGCCACATCCGTAGCCACCAGCACCTGTACTTCGCCCGATCTGAAGTCTTCAATCGAGTTGATACGCGTATTTTGACCTTTATTGGCGTGCAAAACCCGGATATTCTTTGCTCCCACCACTTTCCGTTCCAGGAATTTAAACACATTATCTGCCACGGTTTTCGTTCTGCAGAAAATGATGGCCCGCTGAATATCTGTATTCTCAAACAAATACCCCAGGAGGTTGATCTTGGTTTTAAAATTGGGGAGACGGTAGAGGGCCTGCTCTACCGTAGCTGCGGCAGTGGCAGAAGGCGTGATCTCTATCTTTAAGGGTGCTTCAAGAAATTCTTCGGAAAGAGACTCCACCCGGGGTTGAAATGTGGCTGAAAACAACAGGTTCTTCCTCTTTCTCGGGATGACCTCCAGTATTTTCCGGATCTGGGGCATAAAGCCCATATCCATCATTTTATCTGCCTCATCAAGCACCAGGTACTGAAGGCTTTTCACAGGGATCTCCCCCATAAGGTAGAGATCCATGAACCTTCCCGGCGTGGCAACAATCACATCCACCCCCTTTTTGAGGTTTTCAATCTGCGTTTTCGGGCCCAGTCCTCCGTACAAAGCCACCATCCGGAGATCGGTGTATTTGCCCAGCTCCTCAGCTGCCTGGTGAATCTGCATTACCAGCTCACGCGTAGGCGCCAGAACCAGGGCCCGCATATTACTTCCCTGTGCATATTTGACCTTCATCAGTACCGGTAACAGGTAGGCTGCCGTTTTCCCGGTACCCGTCTGGGCAATTCCCAGCACGTCATGCCCTGCCATGATCAGCGGAACGGCCTTTTCCTGGATTTCGGTAGGTTCGCTATAGCCCAATTCCTCTACAGCCGTAATCAGCTGTTTATTAAGCCCCAGGTCTTTGAAAGTCTTATTCATGCCGCAAAGTTACGGCATTATTTTCCACTCTCCTAAGCCCCTCTTCTTTTTCAATACCGTGAAAAAACGGTATAAGATACCGTTATTTCACGGAGGATAATCTCGGCCGGATATCTTAATTTTGCACCGGGAGTGATCCCGTGATAAACTATTCGAATAGGGTTAATTGGTTTTATCGGCTACCAGGTCCGCTCAATTTGACAGACGATGACCATTGGAGGTTTTCTCCAATGGTCATTTTAGCTTGGCAGGCTTTACTCCGTTAACTTACGATCAGTGTCCAGCCAGTTGATTTTGCTGGTCAGGTACATTAATGCGGCCAGGATAACAAACAGGCCTACCGAACCTACCAGCAGCGCATAGTCTTCCAGCTGCATCAGCACAAAATTAAATCCGAAGAATAACGTCAGGATACCGGCAAAAATCATGGCGGTCAGGGTACTTTTGGAGATAGTCTTCACAAACCAGGTAATGATGCCGTTGGTGGCCAGAAAGGCGGCCAGGTAAGCTGCGTTAAAACCTATCTGCTCACTGAACGACAAAAGCAGGGTGTAAAAAATAACCAGTGCGGCACCGATAAGTCCGTAATGAATAATGTGGAAAGGCGAGCGGCGCAGTATTTCGGTGAACATCAGGGCCAGAAAGGCCAGAACAATGACAAGCACCCCGTATTTAAGCGTACGATTCGTTTGCTGATACAGGTCCACTCCCTCAGGGAAGGTCACTTTGACCACCGGCATGGCAAACCGTTTTTCTATCACCCCTTCGGTATTTTCAGAAGGCAGACTTACCTGCGGGTGGGTCCACTGCTGGGGAACTTTCCGGTCAAGACTCTGAACAGTCCACCCTGCCTGGAAAAAATTGTCGTTTACCGTACGTTCGGAAGGCAGGTAGTCCCCGTCAAAGCCGGGACTTCCCCAGCTTCCCTTGATAGTGATGTCATTTTCTCTTCCCAGTGGCACAATGCCGGTAAAATCAGCTCCGCGGATATCCAGTTTTACCGTAAACCTGCCAAGGGTTGTTTTCTCCCGGGCTAAATCTACGGGCGCCGAAAGGTTTTCTGCGAACAAAGACAGCGGAGCAGCGTTGGTTTCTGCTTTCTTTCCATTCCAGGTCACTTCAGGAAAAGCGCTGAGACCTTTAAGGTCTGAAACCCCCATAACCAGGCGGGCTTTATCCCATGCCACCGCTTCAGGCTTTATGCCCTCCTTTTCCAGGCTGAGCTGGAGGAAATCGCCTTTCATTTCGGTGACTGAAGTATACACTACCATCCGGTAAATCCCCCGCCTGCGGATCTCGGGCTTCACTTCCTGGCTCACCTGAAGCTTATTGGGCAGCAAATGGAGGTATTCGGTCTGGTAGGAAACCATTGTTTTAACATGGCCGGCCTCATTGACCTTACTGATAATCTCCTTTTCATAAGGGATTACCATCACCGGACCGGCCACCTCCTGGCTCCGGCCCCATTTGGAAGTAATTTCCTGGCCTACTTCCTGTTTTCTTCTGCTGCGTTCGTCCACCAGCCCGGAAATCATCAGCAGGGGGATCAACAGCGCCAGGCCCAGCAAAACGATGAACAAAAGTTTCAGGAAACTGATTCCTGCCGAGATTTTTTTGTCTGTTTTCATCATGTATAAAATTTGAGCAGTTAGAGGTTAGATTTCTATTTATCCGTGATATGTTAACTTTCAACATCTAACTCCTGATATGCAACTGTTAGGTTTATTAATCACTATACTAGTTCCAAAGCGTACCATCCAGCCCCAGTATGATTCCTATCCACAGGCTGAACAGGAATGCCGCCGCTGCCAGTATTGTAAAGATAGCTTTATGCAGGGCACTTCCCAAACCCCTCCTGTAAAGGAAATGAGCAAACACAGCTCCTGCACCGGCTACCAGGGGAGCTAAAAGCAGGGGCCGTACCTGCCAGTAACTTCCCCACTGCGGGTCAGGCTCCTTAACGGAAAACACAAAGAGGGAAATAAGAAACAGGCCGGTGATCCAGCCGCCGGCCGCTGATTTCAGAAGGACGGGTTGAAAATTCACGGTTTTCATCATTTTTAATTATTAGATAGTTACATTTAAATACACCTTCGGAATATATTTTTAAAAAGTACTTTCATTTCAAAAGTTAATGAATAAAAAAATTACCGCCCGCTGCTGATCAGGGCTTCCAGGGCCGTCAGGTGATCCCTGAAGGCCCTTTTCCCTTTTTCCGTACCCCGGTACCGGGTGTTCGGCTTCCGGTCAATAAACGTTTTGATCACTTCTATATATTCAGCCTTTTCCAGTGATTTCAGATTGGATGCCAGGTTCCCGTCAGTGATGTCCAGCAACTCCTTCAAAGAGTTGAAATCGTACTCTTCATTGACCATAAGCACACTCATGATCTGCAACCGGATCCGGTTTTCCAGTATCTTGTCATATAAAGATAAATCCAGCTTCACGCTCCGTATTTTTTTATGATGACCGCTCCGTAGAGTATGTGAAGAACCCCGAATCCCAAAGCAAAGAATAAAAGACCGAAAGGCATATACGCATAGGCCAGCAGTCCCAGGACAATCTGCAATATTCCCAACAGCCGTAATTCTTTAAATGAGACGCGGCTTCCTGAATACAGAGCCAGTCCATAAAATATCAGGAAACAGGGCGCCAATACAAAGTAGTATCCTTTGATGAGTGACATCACTGCTATCACACCTCCGGTCAATAAAGGCGCTGCTACCGAAACCAGCAGGATCCTGCTGGCCGGATTCCAGGCCGACTGCCCTGCCTTTTCAGCCTTTCTTAAAGCCATGTAAACCCCTGTGGCTACGGAAATCAGCAGCAATAGTCCCCCAGTGATCACCATGATCCTCACGGGTTCTGCAGAATCCATATAGATCACCGTATGGGAACTGCTACCAAAAATCAGCCCATGAATCTTTAATTTCCAGCACAAAAAGGACACGGCCAAAAGAGTATACACCCCGGCCAGTATGCCTGAAAGCCCGCTGATGGAAATAAATTTAGTGGATTTTTCCATTAAAGACCGGATATGGCTCAGGTCTTTCAATACATCATCCTGATTCATTAAAAGTACTTTTTGTTTCAAAGTTACAAAAGGGACTTATATCTTCCAAACAGGAAGCAGAAAAAAAATCATTTTTAACCTGAGTTCAGAATAATCCTTCCTGGTATTAAACCCGGGGACAGGACTGGCAGCGTCATCGCTCCTATACCGGATTCCGGTTACCTACATTTTTGCTTCCGGCAGGCTGCCGGCAGAAGAAGAAGGATCTCCTAATTGCATTTTGATCACAAAGGCCATTTCTGACCTGAATTTCGAAGGAAGGATTACATCGTAATAGGTATTCCTGTCCAGGTCAAAGCCGATGTCAGAATGCCGTACCTTCAGGGATTTTCCTTTTCCCAGCAGAGTAGCTGAAACAGGCACCTGCTTTGCATTTTTAGGAACAACTATCCGGGCAATATTATTTACCGGCCGGTTAAAAACCGTGAGGTAAAGTGTATTTCCTTTTCGGGTATAGTACCCCAGCCCGGTTTCGGGCAGGTCAGCATGCCTTGTACCATAAACGGCTTCGCCGTTCACTTTCATCCATCTGCCCAGCTCAGCAGCTATCTTGTCTTCTCCGGGGTGCATTCGGCCCTGTCCGTCAGGGCCGAAGTTCAGCACAAAATTTCCGTTCATCGAGACCGACCGCATGAGCAGGTCCAGAATATCATCGGTGGTTTTGGTGTAGAGCCCACTCCAGTCTTTCATATATCCCCATCCGTTCGGCGGAATGGTCATTACGCAATCCCAGTCGTTGCCTTCCAGCCAGCTGAACTCCTGCGGCAGCTTTCGTTCCCAGCCCTGTTCGTAATCGCCCAGCAGCCGGCCGTTCGAATCAAAGTGCCGGGCGCCGAACTCATCGTTCCGGAACCTTGAGCCGATCACTATTCCCGGATGCTTGTCCCGGATCTCTTTCTCCAGGTTGTAGGTAAAATCAAAAGCGCTTTTCCAGGAGGCATCCCAGGTGCCGTCAAACCAGAGCCCTTTGACAGCCGGATAATTTTCAAGCAGTTCCAGGAGCTGATTACGGGTGTACTCCAGGAATCTCTGAAATTTCTGCTTCTCTTCATTCGTTTCCGGTGCCTTGTACAAATAATCGGGATGATTCCATTCCAGCACCGAGAAATAGAGGTACACATCAATTCCCTCCGCGGTATAGGCATCTACCACCTCTTTGACAATGTCTTTCCCGTAAGGCGATCTGCTGATATTGTAGTCTGAATACCGGGTAGGCCAAAGTGCAAAGCCGTCATGATGCTTGGTGGTGAAAATCACGTACTTCGCCCCCATCTCCCTGGCCTGTTTTGCCCATTTTACCGCATCAAAGTTTTTCGGATCGAACTGCCGGTACAGGTTATCATAAATACCGGTCCAGTTGGCAGGGGCGTCAGGACCCCGCCAGCTCCGGATCCACTCTGAAGCCGCTGCTCCCCTCCGGGCGCTTACCCCGTTCCACTCATTCCCCGGTATGGCATACACTCCCCAGTGAATAAACTGGCCCAGACCGTAATTCCGAAATGCCTCCATAGCCGCGTCTGTACGGTTTGCCGGCGTCAGCGGCCCGTATTTCAGTACTTTATGTTCTGCCGGCTTCTTTTTCGGGCCGGTCCACTGCGCCGTGCCGGCCGTAGAAACCACCGCTGAAAGAAGAATGAGTAAGAACAGTTTACGCCTCATAGGATATAAAAGTTTATCCGGACTTCGAACGGGGAAGCCCGGTCCGGCTCACGGGTTTCAATCTTCCGGATTATCCGGGTACCTTTCAGGAGGCTTATTGAAATAGGCTTCCTCTTTTGCCGGATCAAACGGATCATAGAAGTACAGGTTTTCTTCCTTATAAAGACCGAGATGCTTCCTGAGTCCCTCCAGGAAGCGGTCATAGTTTTTTGTCCTGCTTTCTGACCAGCCTACTTCGGCCAGCGCGGCCAGGCGCGGAAACGTCAGAAAATCCAGGCGGTCGGTGGTATTCACCGTTTCCGTCCACAGGTTTCCCTGAACACCGGCAATCTGCCCCTTGTAGGTCTCCGATTTCTGCAGGTCCTCTACCGGGTATTTATACAGCGCCTCCAATGTTCCGAACGCCTTTCCCCATTTCCGGCCATACCGGTGGTTTTCCGCCTGCACAAAGTCAAAATAGAGCGGGATCCTCGGACAAATGACCGTAGCATACCCGTTTTTAAGCGCCAGCTGCAGCTGCTCAGGCTTGTCATGGCGCCACCAGAACTGCAGCGTCTTTTCTTTAGGCAAGCCGCTGTCAGCCATTTCATCCCAGACCCCTATACGGGCATTCATACGGAAAAGAGAATCGGCCATCCTGCGCATAAAATAGGTTTCCACTTCCTTATTACCTGCCAGTTTCCTGCCGGCTTTCAGGCTGTCGATGAGCCGGTCGTTATTCCATGCCTCCGAGCCAAAAGACACCTCATCTCCTCCCAGATGTACCCAGCCCGACGGGAAAAGCACATTCACCTCTTTCAGTATATGGGTCAGGTAAGTATAAGTGCCTTTTTTAGCCGGGTGGAACGTAAAGTCCGGATGGTTTCTGCTGCCACCGCCGCTAAACTGCGGATAGGCCCGGTTAGCCGCGGTGGCATGACCCGGCATATCGATTTCCGGGATAATCTCGATCTGCCGTTTGGCAGCATAGGCCACAATATCCCGGATCTCCTGCTGCGTATAGTATCTTGCCCCTGCTGCCGGATCCGTAAAGCTCCCTATACCGCCCACCAGCGACAGCAGCGGGTATTTCCGGATCTCCAGTCGCCACGCCGGCTCATCAGTGAGGTGCCAGTGAAACCTGTTCAGCTTATAAAAAGCCATCCAGTTCAGGAGTTGCTTTACTTTTTCCACTCCGAAGAAGTGGCGCGACTCATCCAGCATATATCCCCGCCAGGAAAATGCCGGCTTGTCCTGTATTTTACCCCGGGGGATACGGCTGACCCCGCCTTCCTTTCCCAATACCATCATCTGCAGTAAGCTCATGACAGCGTTATGCGCACCCGCCCGGGCTGAAGCTTCCACCACTATGGCATCCGGACCCATATCCAGGATATACTCTTCCTGTTCAAGCCCTGTATTCTGTTTAAACGCCAGGATGGCGCCGGCTGCTTCACCCGTTTTAAACCAGGTAAAGCCCGTTCTTACAAAAAGCTGCTCCCGGAACAGCTCGGAGGCGTCGCGGAACAGCAGGGCTTCCGGCTCAAACACAAGGCTGTGATCCCGGAGCGTCAGCTCTCCGCCCGTCAGGCTGATCCTATTGGGCTGCGGAATCACCGCTACAGACGGCTGCGCCCGCAGCACCTTCCCGGGGAACAACAGCACAAAAAACCCGATGTAAATAATTCTCAACTTCATTCTTTTTTAATTAAACGCCGGGATCCGTTACGGTTCCCTTCAATAAACTGAGGCTGTCTTCCGGGCTGGTCTTTTACCAAACACAGAAAACAGCCTCCGGTATCCGCCTAGCTATAAATGTACCTACTCATTCTGTGTCAGCACATTTTTACTCAAAACGATCTGTTGTTCCGGAATAAACTCCACAATCACCTTGGAAGACGGCTCTACGGTAAAATACGGTGTGGTCACACTGAGGTGGGTGCCGGGATACTTCCTGTCCAGGCTGTAGCCGTTCCGGAACACATCAAACTTCCGGTGCCCCTCCCAGGCCAGCTCCAGCTTTCTTTCAGCCAGCACCACATCCAGGGCCGTCTTTGTACCCAGGTTATCCGTTGTCCATAATCCTGC
The DNA here is from genome assembly GCA_040394735.1 of Leadbetterella byssophila. Lineage (GTDB taxonomy): Bacteria > Bacteroidota > Bacteroidia > Cytophagales > Spirosomataceae > Leadbetterella > Leadbetterella byssophila_A. The sequence goes on along the minus strand of JBEBRR010000009.1, from coordinate 18,541 downwards.
AGCAGGAATCCCGGCTCTTGAGCGGATGAGGTTAACATCGGTCAGCGCAGCCTGTGAGTTGCCCAGCTTGGCGTTCGCCTCCGCACGGATCAGGTAGAGTTCCGCCAGCCTGGAAATAGGCGGAGACCACAGGTGGGCCTGTCCTTCCTGGCCAGAACATTTCGTGATAAAGTATTTCAGGAATCCGTTCCTGTTTTCGAGCTTGTAATCTATTAACGCCGTTCTTTCCTTCCCTACGATATTAATATAATACAGCCAGGAACCTGCCCCGTTCGGGCGACGGATCAGCTTTTTGGAGGCCCCGCCTTCCGAATATGTATAATCATCACCCTCTTTGTTTACCACCACGCTGGCATACTTGTAATCATCGGTGACATAGTAGGCATTCAGCTCAGTACTGTTATTCAGAATCTTAGGAGCAACGAATTTGTACCGCACATCTTCGGGATATTTTCTGACTTCCTCCAGATAAGTGCGTGAAGCATACATTTCTCCCCAGCCGGAGCCACTGATGCTGGCATAAAGCGACCCGATGGTATACCAGCCGTTATCGGCATAGTCCACGTCTTTCACAAAACGGATGGCAAAAATGTTTTCCGGGTTATTTTCCGGCACTCCTGTGGCAATCTGCGTATAATTGGCAGTGGTCAGCAGCGAAAACTTGCCCGAGTTGATGACTTTGTCGGCATATTCAATGGCCTTCTGGTTATTCCCGGTATAAATGTACAGGCGGGCCAGCAGGGCCTGGGCAGAATATACGCTGCCATAGATGCTGCTTTTATACTGGTTGAAGAGCTTTTCAGCCTTGAGAAGATCCGTCTCTATCTGGTCATATACCTCTTTCACCGTATTTCTCGGGAGCACCTCGAACGGGTCATCGCTTAACTGCAGCGGCACGGCAGGGCTTTGGGCCGGATTCTGGTTATACGGTTTCCCGAAAACATTCACCAGGTAAAAATACATCAGGCTTCTCAGGTACAGGTTTTCTGCGATGATCTGGTCGGAAGCCGGTCCTGACCCTTCCGTAAGCTGTCCCAGAATGGCATTGGTACCCGCTATGATCTTGTAGGAGTTTGACCAGTAGCTGTTGACCCTGGAATTGGTTACCAGGCGCTGATAGGTATAATTGTAAAACAGGTTATCCGTGGTAGTGCCGCTCAGGGCCACGTTATCGCCCGGGTATTCCGTTACCCGGTGCCAGTTTTCCACCCAGCTTTTCAGGGTGTGGTAATTGCCGAGGTTCAGTACTTCCAGCGCTCCCGGAGTATTTTTGATCGACTCGTTGGTCAGGTCAGTGTACGGAGTGCGGTCTATGGAACACGAAGCTGCCAGGGCTCCGCATATCAGTGTATATATAATTTTCTTCTTCATGATTGATTAAAAGGAAACGTTTAGTCCGAATGAGAATCTCTTGGGCGAAGGGTACTGTGAAGTAGCATCCCCAAATAATGCCGCTTCGGGATCTATGCCTGAAAAGGGAGTAGATATCCACAGGTTATCACCGGAAACATACAGGCTGGCCGATTTCAGTTTCAGCTTCTGAACTACACCGGGGGCTATATCATAAGAGAAGGTGACATTTCTCAAACGGAGAAACGAGGCGTCTTCCAGGTACCTGGACGAGGTCTTATTGGAAGCATTTGTGTTGTTATAGGAAGCCGCGGGGTGGGTAGCATCAGGATTCGACGCCGACCACCTGGACCATCCGTCCAGAAACACGATCTGGTTATAGGTAGGATAGGCACCGTCTGAATCAAAAAGCTCCCGGGCGCTGTGATAGGCATACGCACCTTTCAGGAAGGCCATATTGGCCCTCAGCGTAAACCCTTTAAAGCCTAACTGTGTATTAAAGCCTCCCTGGAATTTAGGAGTGGAAGTACCCACGAACTGCAGCGATGCCGAATTGTAATTGGAAGTGAGGGTGATTTCACCCGTTGTGGCATTGATCACTTCCCACTGCGGAGCTCCGTTTTCCGGGTTAACGCCGGCCCATTTCCGCATGTACCACGAATCGATATCACGCCCTTCCGACTGTCTTTTATTGGCATTGTTCGCATCCGGAATGTCTGCCCCGTCTTTGAGCTCAGCAATCCGGTTTTTATTGTGCGCTATATTAAAGCCTATGCTCCAGCTCACCGGGCTTTCATCTCCCAGTACAGAGGCATTTACTGAAAATTCAGCTCCTTTGTTTTTTACGGAGCCTACGTTCTGATAATACCCCGACCACCCCGCCGTAGAAGGGAACCGGATATAGGTCAGCAGACCGTCTGTATTTTTATTATACAGGTCCAGTGTGAAGTCGAGCCGGTTGAACAGCCCGAACTCCAGCCCCAGGTTAGCATCCTTTGATTTTTCCCAGCTTACCAGCCGGTTTTCATACTGTCCCGGGATAGCCGCCGGCTGGCCGTTATACTGCCCGTCAAGCGAATACAGCGAGTAAGAAGAGTACAGGCCGGTTGGAACATTCCCTACTTCCCCGTACGACAGCCTCAGCCGGAGGTTATGGATGGCGTCGGCCTTGAAAAAGGCTTCATTATGAATATTCCAGGCACCGCTCACGGCGTAAAAGCTACCGTAACGTTTACTTTCCCCGAAGCGTGAGCTTCCGTCGAGCCGGTAAGAGGCCTGCAGGTTATACCGGTTGCTGAACCCGTAATTAACCTGGAAAATGCCTGACTGAAAGGCATAATCGTTTTTCGTACCGCTCATGCCCAGGAAGTCGGCGGCGTTGTCGATCACCTCGGATCCAGGGGCTATCCCCTTTCCTGTTGCTCCTACAGCGGAATATACGTAATCCGAATATTCATATGCCAGGAAAGCCGAAACATCATGCTTGCCAAAGGAATTTCCATATTTCAGCATCTGGTTAAAAAACCGGACGATCCTTTTATTGGCCGACTGGCTGACCGAACCGATATTGGATAACCCGGAATTCGACTGCGGATCGGTATACGACATACCGGTATTGGTATAGTAAGCCAGGTTATTCATCGACTCGAAAGAGAGCTGGTCGCTGATCCGGTAGGAGAAGTCAAGGTTGGTCTGGATATCAAAGGTTTCTCCCTTACCGTAATTGAACTGCTGATCGTACAGGTAGTTCCGGTTATCCCTGCCATACCAGGTAATTCCGCCCGCCTGCGGGTTCAGTATTTTCCCGTCAGCGCCATAAGGGGCATCCCACGGTAAATTCAGGTACATATCGTACAGCGAATGCTGCCGGTTATCCGTGGAGGTATACGAAGCGTTGAGCTTGGGCCTAAAAGTCAGCCTCTCTGTAAGCTTGTGATCCATATTCATCCGGGCGGTCAGCCGGTCATACACAAAGCCCTTTACCGAGCCTTCTTCCTTATAGTAATTGCCGCTTACGTACAGCGAGGTCTTATCCGTCCTGCCCACGTAACTTCCGCTGATATCCCGGAATATTCCGGCCTGGGTGCCGTTTTCCAGCCAGTTGTAATTATTTTTCAAAACCTCCTGGGTAATACCGGAAGGGATGGCATTGGGGTTGGTAAAGGTCTGGTAATAATCCCACATCTGCTGCGAGTTCATCAGCTTAAAATTCCCCTGGTTATAATGGCTGGCCCCTGAGGCCAGGTTAATGCTGAACGTACCCTCCCCCGTGGTGGCCGCTCTCCTGGTCGTAATCACGATCACCCCGTTGGCACCCCGTGAACCGTACTGGGTGGTGGCGGCAGCATCTTTCAGTACGGAAACCGTCTCAATATCATTCGGGTTGATATTCGGCGTGCTGTGGGCTATGACTCCGTCAATAACCCATAACGGATCCGAGCTCGAAGAAATGGAGCTCCTTCCGCGGATCCGGATAGTGGCGTTATCACCGGGCCGGCCGGTGCTGTTCACCACATTTACCCCGGCGATCTTCCCCTGCAGCAGGTTAGAAACGTTGGGCGATTTGACATCCCTGAGCTCTTTCTGGCTTACTTTCACAATAGACGCCGAGATCTCGCCCTGCTTCTGGGTGGAATACCCCGTAACCACCAGCTCATCCAGGTGGCTGTCCTCATAGGCCAGCGTGATGGTCACGGGAGAGGAGGTCACATTGATCTCCTCTGTTTTAAAACCAATAGAGGAAACCCTGATCCCCGGGTTCGTCTTGCTCACTTCCAGCGTAAACTCACCGGAAGCGTTGGTCATGGTACCGTTTGTAGTCCCCGTTTCCACCACGCTCGCTCCTACGACCGGGTCCCCGTTTGCCTCTGTCACTTTCCCCCTGATCGTTGATTTCTGGGCCATCAGTTCGTGAAAGAACAGAAACATTAAGCATAAAAGAATAACTTTTACTTTCATATCTGTTTAGTTGTTTAATTGAATACTCGCTTGAGTTAAGGTATCTACAAGGCCTTTTTAACCGCCGATCAAGGGCTCGTTTATCTTCAGTGACAGGCAGAGGGAAGCCTCCGGAAAAACCCACCGGATAATGAATTTTATTCCGACTTTCTTTGCATTACAAAATTATGTATTCACATATAAGATAAAAAACGAATAATCTACCGGAATGACCCTACATTCCGGGCAAAGGGTTGATTTGAGCTCAAATTTGATGTATTTTGCATGTGCAAACGTGTGCACAAATTAATCTGCGGAAATCATACCGCGGGAACAACAAGTGAAGATGGCTGAAACGGTTACCATAAAGACAATCGCCTCCCTGCTGGGAGTATCCCCTTCTACGGTTTCCAGGGCCCTGCAGGGAAACCCGCGCATCGGCCTCAGAACCCGTGAAAGGGTGTCTGAACTGGCCCGGAACCTGAATTATGTCAGCAATTCGGCCGCGCAGATGCTCAAAAAAAACACCACCTTTACCGTAGGAATAGTGGTGCCCAACCTCCATGAAGAATACTTTTCCCTTATGATCGAAGGGATTGAAGATGTACTCGAGCAGATGGGCTTCCAGGCCATTATCAGCCAGTCGCGCGACAATATGGAGAAAGAGAAGAAGGCTGTGGAACATTTTTTAAGGGCACGCGTAGACGGACTGCTGGTTTCCTTATCCGCCACCACCAATGAATACGATCATTTCCAGAAGATGGAACGTTACGGCATTCCCATCATCTTCTGTGACCGCACTCCGAAAGGATTTCCTTCGTTCCGGGTGCGCTCGGTAGTGGAAACAGGATTGAAATCGGGCCTAGAGTTCCTGCACCGGAAAGGAATGCGCCGGATCGCGCTGCTTAACGGCCCCTCCTATCTCCTCTCAGCAGATGAGCGGCTGAATACCTACCTCCAGGGAATGTACGAACTGGGACTCGAAACCTCGCCGGCCTATATCCGGTCTACCAATCTTTCCAAAGAAGATACCATGGCGAAAATGGAAGAAATACTGGGCCTGGAAACTCCCCCGGAAGCCGTCATTGCATTTAATGATTATGTGGCCCTAGACGCCATAAAAGTAGTAAGGGGCAAAGGGCTGGTGCTGAACAAAGATATCACTTTTTTAAGTTTTGCCAATTTGCCGTTTACCGACTCCATAGAAAATGGTCCGATCGCATCTGTGGAGCAATTTCCCTATAAAATAGGCTTCAAAGCCGGGCAGTTGCTAGAGGAAGTGCTATCCGGCGATGCTCCTGAATACCGAGAGGAGCTTGTATATTCGGTATTAAAAATCCGGGACAGGACCTGATTCAACCGGAATTTTCTTCTTGTTTTTGTACTTTTCCTATAATCCGTTGGAATTCCCAGTCAAAAAGCAAATTTCTCTGCTTTTTTCTTTGATAATCCTTTCTTCTCTTTTAGACTTGTAAAGTGCAAAACAGGAAATTAGCGAATATTCGCTAATAGCGAAAACAACAAAAACAGTGGCAGAAGAACTTAACAGATACAGTAAAACACTTACGCAGGAGGTCAGCAATCCTGCAGCACAGGCCATGCTATATGCCATAGGCCTTCAACAGGAGGATATGGCCAAACCGCAGATCGGGATCGCCAGTACAGGCTACGAAGGCAACCCCTGTAACATTCACCTGAATGGTTTGTCGGTACACGTTAAAAAAGGGATCCAGGCCAATGGTATGGTAGGACTGATCTTTCATACCATCGGGGTGTCTGACGGGATGACCAACGGAAACGACGGCATGAGCTTCTCGCTTCCCAGCCGTGATATCATTGCCGACTCAATAGAAAACGTGGTTTCAGCCCAATGGTATGACGGGGTGATCACCGTGGTGGGCTGTGACAAAAATATGCCCGGCGCAATAATGGCGATGGCCCGGCTGAACCGCCCGTCTATCATGGTGTACGGAGGTACGGTACGTTCGGGGTCGTATAAAGGCCAGAAGCTTGACATCGTTTCGGCCTTTGAAGCCTACGGAAAAAAAATCAATAACGCCATCTCGGACGAAGACTACCTGGGGGTGATCCAGAATTCCATTCCGGGCCAGGGCGCCTGCGGCGGCATGTACACCGCCAACACCATGGCCTCTTCATTGGAAGCACTGGGGATTACTCTTCCGGACACTTCTTCCTACCCTGCCACGCACGAAGGCAAAATAGCCGAATGCATTGCCATCGGCGCAGCCATGAAAAACCTGCTGGAGAAAAACATCCGGCCAAGAGATATTATTACCCGGAAGTCGATTGAAAACGCCCTGACCGTTGTGATGGCCCTGGGCGGATCAACCAATGCCGTGCTGCATTACCTGGCCATTGCCCATGCCGCCGGTGTTCCCCTGAATTATAAGGATATCCAGGATATTTCCGACAGGACACCGTTCTTAGCCGACCTGAAGCCTTCCGGCAAATATTATATGGAAGATGTGCTGGCCATAGGTGGCGTTCCGGCCATCATGAAATACCTGCTGAATGAGGGACTGATCCATGACGACTGCCTGACTATTTCAGGGAAAACCGTAGCCGAAAACCTGGAGAATGTTCCTTCACTTGATTTTGGAGCCCAGAAAATCGTGCATCCGCTGAATGACCCCATCAAGTCCAGCGGCCATATCCAGATTCTGTACGGCAACCTGGCCGAAAGAGGCGGGGTCGCAAAAATTACAGGTAAAGAAGGCCTGAAGTTTGAAGGAGTGGCCAAAGTATGTGATAAGGAAGAAGAAATGCTGGACGCCATCGCCAAAGGAGAGATCAGGGAAGGCCAGGTGATCGTGATCCGTTATGAAGGACCGCGTGGCGGACCGGGAATGCCCGAAATGCTGAAGCCTACTTCTGCCGTTATGGGGGCCGGGCTGGGCGATAAGGTAGCTCTGATCACTGACGGGCGTTTCTCCGGAGGTACCCACGGGTTTGTGGTAGGGCACATTGCCCCTGAAGCCTACGAAGGCGGTACCATTGCTCTTGTAAAAGACGGCGACAGGATCACCATTGACGCCGAAACCCGCGAGCTGACCCTTCATGTGCCTGATGAAGAGCTGGCCGAAAGACGGAAAAGCTGGAAGCCCCTGACACCTCCGTTTATTGAAAAAGGGGTACTGAGGAAATACTTTAAGAACGTATCCGCAGCTGATGAAGGCTGTGTGACTGATAAGTAACAAACACAGCTATAAGCCATCAGCCATCAGTTTTCAGCCTGTTAACAGGCCAACTGACAGCTGACAGCTAAAGGCTGACAGCTAATAAACAATATGAAAACAAGCGAAGAAACAGAAATGCTGGAAGCGGTAAAACCGGTTAAATTTCTTTCCGGCGGCCAGGCCCTGATGGAATCTTTCCTTCAGGAAGGGGTTGACCTCATTTTCGGATATCCCGGCGGGGCTATCATGCCTATCTACGACGCGCTCTACGACTACACCGACAGGATCAACCACGTACTTGTCAGGCATGAGCAGGGCGCCGGCCACGCGGCGGAAGGCTTTGCCAGAACCAGTGGAAAAGTGGGGGTTTGTATGGCCACTTCCGGCCCGGGAGCTACCAACCTGGTCACCCCTATTGCGGATGCCATTATTGACTGTACACCGCTTGTAGCCGTTACAGGCCAGGTATTTTCAGGACTCCTGGGAACCGATGCTTTCCAGGAAACCGATGTGATAGGTGTAACCATGCCGATATGCAAATGGAACTACCAGGTGACCGACCCGGACGAAATTCCGGACGTAATGGCGAAAGCATTTTTTATTGCACGGTCAGGCAAACCCGGTCCCGTACTGATAGACATCACCAAGGATGCGCAGGTCAAGTCAATGACCCGCCCGTTCTCGTACAAAAAAGTAGAGAAGCTGATCTCCTACAGCCCGAGGATTACACCCAAAGCTGACCAGGTAGAGAAAGCGGCAGAGCTGATCAACAAGGCAAAAAGACCGTATATCCTGTTCGGGCACGGGGTGCTGATCTCCCAGGCGATGGACGAATTCAGGGAATTCGTGGAAAAAACAGACATCCCCTGCGCCAGTACGTTGCTGGGTATTTCCGGGATTTCCGTGGATCACCCCAACTACATGGGCTGGCTGGGAATGCACGGTATGTACGCTCCGAATGTCATGACCGATAAATGTGACGTGCTCATCGCCATAGGCATGCGCTTTGACGACCGCGTAACCGGTGATGCCAAGCGCTTTGCCCCGCAGGCCAAAATAGTTCATATCGAGATCGACCCTGCCGAGATCAACAAGATCAAAAATGCCGACGCTCCGGTAGTGGGAGATGCCAAAGAAGCACTGAAGCTCCTGATGCCCCTGGTGAAACAAGGAGATTTTACTTCCTGGAAAAGCGAATTCAGAAAGCTGGAAGCTCCCGAAAAAGAGCTGGTAACCGACAGGGACCTGAAAGCAGAAGGCCAGATCAAAATGGCGGAAGTAGTGAAAATGGTCTCTGAAAAAACCAAAGGAGAAGCCTGTATCGTGGTAGACGTAGGCCAGCACCAGATGGTATCCGCCCGGTACTATGATTTCAGAAAACCCCACTCCTATATCGCTTCAGGCGGCCTGGGCACTATGGGCTATGCCATTCCTGCAGCCCTGGGAGCTAAATTCGGCGCTCCTGACAGAGAAGTGGTGGCCTTTATCGGCGACGGCTGCTTCCAGATGACCATCCAGGAGCTGGGCACCATTGCCCAGTCAGGCCTGGCCGTAAAACTGGTGATTCTCAACAATAATTTCCTGGGCATGGTACGCCAGTGGCAGGATCTGTTCTTTGAGAAACGCTATTCATTCGTGGAGCTTCAGAATCCCGACTTTATCACTATTGCCAGAGGCTTTGGCCTGGAGGCCAATAAAGTAACCCGGCGTGAAGACCTCAGCGAAGCGTTGGACCAGATGCTATTGTCTGACAAAGGTTATGTGCTGGAAGTAGTGGTAGAAAAAGAAGAAAATGTATTCCCAATGGTTCCGGCAGGTACCAGTGTATCTGAAATCCGGTTAAAATAAAAAATAAGATGACGCAATATACCATATGTGTTTACGGTGAAAATGCGGTGGGCCTGTTGAATAAGATTACCATCATTTTCACCCGCAGGCGGATCAACATCGACTCCCTGACGGTTTCCGAAACCGTAAGAAAGGGGGTGTCCCGCTTTACCATCGTGATCAAGCATGAAAAACGGGAAGAGGTGGAGAAGCTGGTGCGCCAGATCCGAAAGGTAGTGGAAGTACTGGCCGTATTCGGTTACCTGAACCATGACATTGTCTATAATGAGATCGCCCTTTTCAAAATCCCTACTCCCGTTAATGCCAAACCTATTGACATTGATACTATTAATAAGGTCTATAAAGCCTGGGTGGTATACTGGGAGCTGGATTATGTGGTGATCGAAAAAACCGGCACGGAAGAAGAGATCTTCGAGTTTTTCCGCTACCTGAAACCGTACGGAATAACAGAGTTCGTGCGTTCCGGTCGAGTGGCCGTAGGCAAAACCCCGCAGGGGCTGGTGGAGTATCTTCCTGAAGAAATGGAATGGGAGTACGCCATATAGATTTTACAGGGGAGTATAATCGTATTCCGGTGGAAGCAGGCCACCTCCCGTTTTCAGCCAGGCCTGGTTATTGAGTAAGACCTAACTGTAAACCCCGAAGGGGTTCAACATATATAGCCCCGGTTTAGCCCGGGGGAAATGGGGCAAATGAAAAAATAATAAATAAAAATAAGAAAAAATGGCAAAATTAAATTTTGGCGGAGTAGAAGAAGAAGTGGTAACCCGCGAAGAATTCCCGTTGGAAAAAGCAAGAGAAGTGCTGGCCGGTGAAACCATTGCCGTGATCGGATACGGTGTTCAGGGGCCCGGACAGGCGCTGAACATGCGGGATAACGGTCTTAATGTGATCGTAGGACAACGTAAAGGGAAAACCTACGACAAAGCCGTAGCTGACGGGTGGGTTCCCGGTGAAACTCTTTTTGAGATCGAGGAAGCCCTTTCCAAAGGAACCATCATCTGCTACCTGCTTTCTGATGCCGCGCAGATCGAGCTTTGGCCCACTGTTAAAAAATACCTGACCGCCGGAAAATCCCTCTATTTCTCGCACGGGTTCGGTATTACCTATAAGGAAAAAACCGGTATTGTACCTCCTGCCGACGTAGATGTATTCCTGGCAGCTCCCAAAGGTTCAGGTACTTCACTCCGCAGGTTATTCGTGGAAGGAAAAGGACTGAACTCTTCTTTTGCCGTATACCAGGATGCTTCCGGTAAAGCGAGAGAAAAGTGTATCGCCATGGCTATCGGCGTAGGTTCAGGATACCTGTTTGAAACCGACTTCTACAAAGAGGTTACTTCGGACCTGACCGGCGAAAGAGGAACCCTTATGGGCGCCATCCAGGGGATATTCGCTGCCCAGTATGAAGTACTGAGAGCCAACGGTCACTCGCCTTCAGAAGCCTTCAATGAAACCGTGGAAGAGCTTACCCAGTCACTGATGCCGCTGGTAGCGGAAAACGGTATGGACTGGATGTACGCCAACTGTTCCACCACCGCCCAGAGAGGCGCCCTTGACTGGTGGAAGCCTTTTCGTGATGCTACCAAGCCCGTTTTCGAAAAACTGTATAACAGTGTAAAAACGCAGAACGAGGCAGCCATTTCCATAGAACGTAACTCCCAGGCCGATTATCGCGAAAAACTGGAAAAAGAGCTCGCTGAGCTCCGTGATTCCGAAATGTGGCGGGCGGGAAAAACTGTACGCAGTTTAAGACCTGAAAACAATTAATGATTCACAGTTGATTGGAAATCCCCGATACTTTCTTCGGGGATTTTTTTATACCTGCATATACCATTTTCAGAAGCAATCCGATCTCAGAAGTCAGAAATAAGACGCACCGGGTGACACCTCGCCGGAGGCCGCCAACCGACGATAAATAAACCTAACGGCTAATATCTGATCTCTAGCAGCCATAATTTTATCCAGGCGAAATATAATTTATGTCGTCCCGCCTGTGTTCTACGAAATTTTCGTAGTTTTGCTTTATGAGAAAGCTATTCCTGCTCCTGCTATTGTCTTACCCGGTATTTCCCCAGGTAAAAGGTACCGTAATTTCAGAAACCGGCGGGCAGCCCGTTCCCTTTGCCAGCGTGTTTATCAATAATTCCACCCTCGGCACCACCACCGATGAAAACGGTCATTTCAGCCTCAGCCGGCTTACACCGGGGAAGCATGAGCTGGTGGTGTCGCTCCTGGGGTATGAGAAGTTCTTCACCGTTATAACCGTGCCCCGGGAAAAGCCCCTGACCATCCTGCTGCGGGAAAAAAGCACCCAACTCGACCAGGTAACCGTACGGGCATTTGACAAAGACGGCTGGAAAACCTGGGGCACTCTCTTTACCGAAAGCTTTATCGGTACCTCAGCCAATGCTCAGCGCACCGTATTGAAAAATGCCAAAGACCTGCGGTTCCGTCACAATAAAAAAGAGAATGTACTCGAAGTGTTTGCCGTGGCGCCTTTGCGGATACAGAACCGTGCCCTGGGCTATGACCTGGAATACCACCTGGAGCTCTTTCGTATCGATTTTAAAAACAACTCCCAGGTCTACGCCGGCTACCCTTTCTTTAAGGAACCGCGTTCTGTTTCCAAAAGCCACACCCGGAAGCGGGAGGCCGCTTACAACGCTTCCCTCATGAAATTCATGCGCAGCCTCTATCGTAACACCGTACAGAAAGACGGTTACACCGTCAGGAAAATGGTGGAGATACGGAACCGCGAGAAAGAACGCATCAAAGCCCTTCGTGACAAATATACCCTCAAGGAGCTCGATGCGTCCGGCAGGCTGCTCAGCGTTTCCGCCCCCGCTTATCCGGAAGATATCTATACCGCTGACTCCCTCGCCTATTTCAGGTCCGTCTTAAGCCAGCCGGATTCTAAATTCTCCCTGTACAAAGACACCCTTTCCACCTTTCAGCTGGTAAGCACAGACGCGGAAGGACTCAAAAAGCTCTATTTTAAAGATTATCTCTATGTGGTAAATACCCTCCATAAGGAAGATCCGCTTTACCTTGAATTTAAACGCGAAAAAAGGGCTCCTGCTCCCCAGACTTCTCTACTGAGCATGCTGGAAGACGAGGCCATTGAAATCCAGGAAAACGGCAATTATTTTCCGCCACTGAACCTCTTTACCGGCGACTACTGGGGCTGGTCGAATAAAATTGCAGATCTTCTTCCCCTCGATTACAGGCCCAGGTCGTCCACTCCGTAAATCTCGAAGTCATTAAAATCAATTCCCTCATATGCCTCCGCGTAAAAGTCCTTGCTTAAGGCATGCACGGTGCTGTCCTGCTGCTGGCCTATCCTGCCGAATACAGATGCCGGCGGAGGACTCAGGAACTGCACACAGGAGGCGGTCTCTCCCTTAAATTTAACAAAGTAATATTTCTTCAGGGGAAACTCCCCGTTGGCCCTGAAGTTCGACATGCTTACCGGCATTCCTAACCAGTCTCCTTCACTCATCGGATCAAAATCCAGCTTTTTCAGCTCAACCGAGGTAATTCCCGTGAGCCGGTTCTTTTCCTGCAGAATGCTGTCGAAGAGGGTCCGGGCTTCCTTAAAAGAGTAAATTCCCTTCTCTTCCAGGTATTTTTTCTTTTCAGAGTTAATGTAGAAAGCTCTTGCGTAGCTTTCCCTGTATCCTCCTTCATAAACATTGTAGGCTTCCGTTATCTGCTCCAGCTGCTGAAATTTCAGCCCCAGGCTTCCCTTGTAGAGGCCGCCGAAGAAAAGCAGCGTTAAAAACACGGTAATGGCCCCTTTTAGCCATCTGACCGAGTGAAATTTCCGGCCGAGAATAACAAAGAACAGCAATATAACCAGTGCCCCGTATATCTTGTAGCGTGATTCCAGCACACTCACATATCCCTGCATCCAGTAGTTATACCGCAGAACCACGATCAATGCCAGCGACACCGCGCAGAAAATAAACAGCAGCTTCTCAAAATCAAGCTGCAGCCTGAACGGGAAGAACAGGTGGTAAAACGTATAGATAAATATACCGGCAGAAACCAGGGCTATTGCGCCCCAGGTCAGTGAATTGCTGATCAGGTTAAAGATGCCGCCCAGCGACAGGAAATAAGCATACACCAGCTGCAGGTTATACTTCGCTATATTTTCAAAAACGTTGAACCCTTTGCTGTCTCCGTGGGCGCTGACCATCAGGAAAAGCTGAAGTACGAGAAGCAGCGCAGTGGCAATCCCCGCTTTGCGGCTTCTTTTGTCAATGAGGAAGCTGGCCACCACCAGCACATTGGCCAGGAATCCGTTGATACTGCCTAGAGGAGTAATAATAAATACCAGGAAAAACAGCACCCTGAGAAATTTCCCCAGCTGATGGTAATAAGCCGCGGCATAAAAAAGAAAAACGGAAAAGGAAAAAGACAGCAGCTGGTAGGCGCCCACATCGTTCCTGAAATACATTTCATAATGCATTACATTAAACACCAGCAGGCTGGTCAGGGCCATATTCCAGTATTCCTTCTTCTTATAGAAATGCAATGCCAGGCAGGTGGAAAACAAAACCAGGAACAGGTTACATAACAGCAGCATATGGCTGAAATCCTGCCGGCCGTCAACTCCGTACTGAAAGAGCGTGATCAGGCGCAGCAATACCGGCCGGCTTTCATTCTCCGGCAGGGTGATGGCATCCATTTTATCAGGTGAATTAAGAAAATAATACAGGTAACTGACAAAAACCCGGTAGTCATCTTTTAACGGGAAGTTACGTACAAATTTCCCTAATAAAATCAAATGAGTAAAAACGGGTATCAGTCCGAGCAGTAAAATACCCGGAAACTTAATTTTCTTCATTCCAATTACTTTCTATGAGCCAACTCCTGTATTTTCTGATGGATCATTACCTGGTTCGAAGCGATCTTCGAAAACCCTCTCACGTCATCGCCTGACCAGGCATTATTCATTTCACCATAACTTCCGAACGCATCCGACATCAGGTCATATTCTGACCGGATCCCCTGCACCGTAAAATTGTACGGAGCCAGCTTCACTCTTACGGTACCGGTAACGGTTTCCTGGCTGCTGATGAAAAAGGCTTCGATATCGCGCAGCACGGGTTCATTAAAATGGCCTTCATGCAGCAGCATACCGTACCATTCGGCCAGGTTCTGCTTCCAGTATTGCTGCCATTTGGTGAGCACGTGCTTTTCCAGGAGGTGATGCGCCTTAATAATGATCAGCGGAGCGGGAGCCTCAAAACCCACCCGGCCTTTAATGCCTATAATGGTATCTCCTACATGGGTATCTCGACCGATAGCATAGGGAGCCGCCAGCTCATGAACCCGCCGGATAGCCTCCACCGGGTTATTAAATTCCTGCTTATTGACAGCTTTCAGTTCGCCTTTTACAAAATCGAGTGTAATCTCCGACGGCTCATTTTTTGATAACTGGGTAGGATAGGCTTCTTCAGGCAGCGCATCCCATGAGTTAAGGGTCTCTTTCCCCCCTACGGATGTTCCCCAGAGTCCCTGGTTAATGGAATAGGTAGATTTATGCCATTCCCGCTCCACTCCTTTTTTCTTCAGGTAGTCGATCTCCGCTTCTCTCGAAAGGCGAAGATCACGGATAGGCGTGATAATTTCCGCGTCGGGAACAATGATCCGGAACGCCATATCAAAGCGTACCTGGTCATTTCCGGCGCCGGTACTTCCATGGGCAATGGCGTTTGCTCCTACAGACCGGGCATATTCTGCCACAGCCACGGCCTGGAATATTCTTTCCGCGCTTACTGACAGGGGGTAAGTGTTGTTTTTCAGCACATTTCCGAAAACCAGGAAACGGATACACTCGTTATAATACTTGTCGGCCACCCGGGCCGTATAATGTGTCTTAACACCAAGGTCATAGGCCTTTTTCTCAATATCTGCTATCTCCGCATCCGTAAAGCCACCGGTATCCACCAGCACGGAATGCACCTCCATTCCTTTCTCCTCGTTTAAATATTTTACACAAAAAGAGGTGTCCAAACCACCACTGAAAGCCAGTACTACCTTTCTCATCTGTTCAAAATTTTCCGCAAATTTAGACCTAAACTTGCTATAAAGTACAACAACCCGCCATTTTTCATGGCAGGTTGCAGAAAATTACCTCTGTATGCCGGCAAATTATCTTCCGTATTTACCAATATGCTCCCGGATCTTCGCCACCCGGTTGGCAGGACTGGGGTGTGAACTGTTAAAATCGTCTCTTTCCATACCTCCTCCTGATGCTTCGGCCAGGATTTCCATCACTTCCACCATAGCTTCAGGATTATACCCGGCGTTGATCATATACCGTACCCCGAACTCGTCAGACTCCAGCTCATCATCTCTTCCGTATTGCATCAGCTTCATATTGGCAACATAAGAGGCGATCTGCCCGGCACCTAAATCTCCGGCTGAAGCCGTAGCCGCCCCGGCCAGCCCCTGGTAAAACTCGGTCTTGGCCATCTGCTCGGAAGAATGCCGGTGGATCACGTGAGCAATCTCATGACCCAGCACTCCTGCCAGCTGGTCTTCTGATTTCAGCCTGCTCAGCAAGCCTGCCGTGATAAAAATCTGCCCGCCGGGAAGCGCAAATGCATTTACCGTACGGCCGTCCCGTAAAACATAAAAATTGAATTTGTAGGGGTTGGAAATTCCCCGGGCCGCCAGCTCCTCGTTAAAAACACGAACCAGCTTATTTCCCACGGCACTTACCTGACTCTGCACCTGCTGGTCGGGGTACAGGCCTCCGTATTCCTGGGCCATCTGTGGCGCCGACTGCAGCCCTAAGGCTACCTCTTCTTCGGGAGAAAGGCTAACCTTCTGACTTTCACCGGTCAGCGGGTTATCCTGGGACTTTCCTATATAGCTGAAATAGGCTATCGCGGCCATCACCAATCCAATGATCAGCCGAAATTTAAAACCATTTCCTCTCTGCATAACGGTTACGATTTCTAATAATTTCCAAAGTATAAAATAAATTTATTGAAATGCAATAAAAGAACCGTTATTCTCCCATTTTGCCGGAAGGCCCTAACTTTTGATAAGATATAATTTTTGATTCTAAGCCAAACTCCCTATTTTTAATTTCCAAAAAATCCGGAGCGGATTATTTTCTTAAACCTAAAAATTTTCACCCATGACAGATGACGAACTGAGGAAGAGTGAACCTCTTCTGATGGATGATCCTACGCGTTTTGTTATATTTCCCATCAAGCACGATGATATATGGGAATTTTATAAAAAAGCCGAAGCTTCCTTCTGGACGGCCGAGGAGCTGGACCTTTCACAGGACCACAAAGACTGGGCTTCCCTGAATGACGGGGAAAGGCATTTCATATCGCATGTGCTGGCCTTCTTTGCCGCTTCTGACGGTATAGTTAATGAAAACCTGGCTGTGGGCTTCCTGTCGAATGTACAGTATGCCGAAGCCAAATGTTTCTACGGTTTTCAGATCATGATTGAAAACATTCACGCCGAAACCTATTCGCTGCTGATTGATACGTATATCAAAGATACGGCGGAAAGGCAGCGGATGCTCAACGCCATTGACACAATCGACTGCGTGAAAAAAAAGGCGGAATGGGCTATCCGGTGGATAGAGCAGGGATCATTCATCGAACGCCTGATCGCTTTTGCCGCCGTAGAGGGTATTTTCTTCTCCGGGTCATTCTGCTCCATATTCTGGTTGAAGAAACGCGGACTGATGCCTGGGCTTACCTTCTCCAATGAGCTGATCTCACGTGATGAAGGGCTTCACCGCGACTTCGCCTGCCTGCTTTATACCAAGCACATTATCAATACGCTTCCGGAAGAGCAGGTATATACCATCATTAAAGATGCCGTCGAAATTGAAAAAGAATTTGTTTCAGATGCCCTCCCTGTATCACTGATCGGCATGAACGCTCCCCAGATGTGCCAGTACATTGAGTTTGTGGCTGACCACCTGCTGGAGTCGCTTAACCTGCAAAAAGTATATAATGCCACCAATCCGTTTGACTTCATGGACCTGATCTCCCTGCAGGGCAAAACCAATTTCTTCGAAAAGCGGGTGGGCGAATACCAGAAAGCCGGAGTAACTGCTGATAAAGAGAAAATGAACTTCTCGCTGGATGAAGACTTCTGATGAAGATAAAAACTAAAAGATCAAGGTGAAAAGGGATGGTTATAAATGTACCGAAACTTTCACCTTGATCTTTTCACTTTTATCTTATTTCACTTTAACCGAAAGCGAAAGATTCACCTGCGCACCGGCTGCCAGGTTGATTGCTTTCAGATCCACGGAGCTGGTGGCCTCCAGCAGGGTATTTAAACCAAGACCGAGCCCGGCCGTTGCCGGCTTATCCACATGAATCTCATATTCATCAGAAGGCAGGAAAGCCAGGGTGAAATTTCCTGAGGCATCGGTTTTCGTACTGGAAACCGCATTGGCAAATTTAACTTCGCTGCTGCCCTGGCCGCTGATCTCCTTGCTGCTGTCAAAAGTTCCCTTTTTATACGCATATACTACCGCAGAAGATCCGAGTGTGGCAAAATTATCGATCTTACCTTGAATGGTGCCGGTCTTCCCCTTATTTTCTGCCCGTAAAGCGGCTTTCAGCTCATTTTCGGTAACAAAGGAAAAATCATTATCCTGCTGGCGGATAGCCTTGCGGAGATCAAAGTCAATTACCATCTCGGTTTCGCCGGATTCGGTGATG
The DNA here is from genome assembly GCA_040394735.1 of Leadbetterella byssophila. Classification (GTDB taxonomy): domain Bacteria; phylum Bacteroidota; class Bacteroidia; order Cytophagales; family Spirosomataceae; genus Leadbetterella; species Leadbetterella byssophila_A. The sequence continues at coordinate 492 of JBEBRR010000009.1, read as the reverse complement.
ACAAAATCAGAGGGGTTGATATCAATGACGGCTTCGCTTTCCCCGGCCAGCTCCAGCTTTTCCTTAGCGCCGCCTGTTTTGGTTATATAACATCCCGGCGCTGCCCCGGACGCATCCTTTTCAATATCCAGCACAAGGGTAAGGGTAGAGTAGGAATTGGCGGCCACCTCCTGCTTCCCTAAGTTCAGGGTGGTTCCGTTCTGCAGCTCAAGGAGGTTAAACGTTTTGGGTCCTTCAAAACCGTTGAAGGTCTTACCGTCTACTTTTACTTCCGTAACCGTAACAAAAGCTCCGGTTACCCCGGCCTGGTCAACGGGTGCATCGGTGATACTGACAGAGAGGTTTCCTTTTGCTGCATTCGGATCATTGATGTCATTTCCTTTCCCTACATTATCACTGTCACAAGAGAGGAGAGCTATACTGCATAACACGGCAATAAAACGGTTTTTCATAACTATGCTTGTTTTGGTTTAACACAAGAATCAACGCCCA
>JBEBRR010000008.1:0-80643 GCA_040394735.1 Leadbetterella byssophila | reverse complement strand
TCCAGCTCATCGCCGGGGCCCAGTACGTAATTGTTCGGAGTGGCAATGTTAACAGCCTGGGTAACATCAAATTTTGAATTGGCAAAAAGTGAGCTCCCGAACGTTTTTTTGATGATCGAAGCCCTGGCCTCATCGGCGGCAATCTCTGCCTCACGGGCTAAACGGTTGGTCTCTTCGGCCTCAATAGCGGCCGCATCCTCCGTAGTAAGAGCAAGGGTACGTGCTTCCGTACCGGTGGTGCCAACACCGGGTACTCTCCCTTCCCGGGTAGTGGTCCGGTTATTGGGCGGTATATTTTTCGGGGTCTGCTCAGTGGTCTTCTGGGCACTGGTGGCTTTGGTCTCTTTCTCCTTTTCCTTTTCCTGCGCAGTTACCGCTAAAACAAGAGATAGATTCAATAATAAAACTAAAACTATCTTAACAATTAAATTTGTCTTCCTAACTTTGAACAATTTCATTGGATGCGTTTTCCCGTTGACTAAGAAACTACAAAAATACGAGAAGAAACTGAATAAATCAGAACTTTGTATTAAAAGATAATTCATCTCATATTTTACTTTTGTAAACGTTTGTATCGGAGGTTTAATTTTTACTATGGCTGAGAATAATTACGACGAGAGTAGTATCCGCTCACTGGACTGGAAGGAACATATACGGCTAAGACCCGGAATGTATATCGGAAAGCTGGGAGACGGTTCGGCTCCTGACGATGGGATCTATGTGCTGCTTAAAGAGGTGCTGGACAATTGTATAGATGAATATGCGATGGGCTTCGGAAAGTCTATCGAAGTGTCGATAGATGACGGAAAGGTATCTGTGAGAGACTATGGAAGAGGCATTCCGCTCGGCAAGGTGGTAGATGTGGTTTCCAAGATCAACACCGGCGCCAAGTATGATTCGAAAGCCTTTCAGAAAGCCGTGGGACTTAACGGGGTCGGTACCAAGGCCGTGAACGCGCTTTCTTCATATTTCAGTGTTACGGCTGTCCGGGAAGGAGAAAAGAAATCAGCGGTTTTTGAGAGAGGAGAATTGATTTCCGAAAGCGCTATAGAGCCTACCGATGCGAAAAACGGAACCTACGTGATTTTTGAACCCGATAATACCGTATTCAAAAACTATCACTTTATCGGGCAGTACGTGGAAAACATGATCTGGAATTACTGTTACCTGAATTCCGGCTTATCACTGTACCTGAACCGTAAGAAATTCTATTCTGCCAATGGCCTGCTCGACCTGCTTCTCCGGAAAACAGACGAAGCCTCGCTTCGCTATCCCATTATCCACCTGAAAGGAGAGGATATTGAAATGGCGCTGACGCACGGCAACCAGTACGGTGAGGAATATTATTCTTTTGTAAACGGGCAGAATACCACGCAGGGAGGTACCCATCTTTCGGCCTTTAAAGAGGCAGTGGTGAAAACCGTACGGGACCACTACGGCAAGGATTATGCCTCGGAAGACGTACGTCAGTCGATCATCGGCGCCATAGCGGTACGGATTCAGGAGCCGGTCTTCGAATCCCAGACCAAAACCAAGCTGGGGTCCAATAACATCAGCCTGGATGAAAATGCACCGACCGTGCGTACGTTTGTCAACGACTTCGTGAAGGAAAAGCTGGATAACTTCCTGCATATGCACCCCGAAGTGAAGGACGCCCTTAAACGGCGGATCGAGCAGTCGGAACGGGAAAGGAAGGAGCTGGCGGGAGTAAAGAAGATCGCCAACGAAAGAGCCAAAAAAGCCAACCTGCATAACCGGAAGCTGCGCGATTGCCGCTACCACCTGACCGACGAGAAATTTGAAAGGAAGCTGGATACCATGCTTTTTATCACCGAGGGTGACTCGGCCAGCGGTTCCATCACCAAAGCCCGAAACCCGGAGACCCAGGCGGTGTTCAGCCTGAGGGGCAAGCCGCTGAACTGCTACGGACTGAGCAAGAAGGTGGTGTATGAGAACGAAGAATTTAACCTGCTGCAGCATGCCCTCGATATCGAAAACGGGATAGAGACCCTGCGCTATAACCAGATCATTATTGCTACGGATGCCGATGTGGACGGGTCTCATATCCGGCTGCTTTTGCTGACTTTCTTCCTCCAGTTTTTTCCTGAGCTGGTACGGGAAGGACACCTCTTTATTCTGCAGACGCCCCTTTTCCGTGTAAGGAACAAAAAAGAGACTATTTATTGCTATTCGGAAGAAGAAAAAACAAATGCCATCAATAAGCTGGGAGGCAAACCGGAAATTACCCGTTTTAAGGGCCTGGGAGAGATTTCACCCCATGAATTTGAAGGTTTTATATCGAAAGACATTAAGCTGGATCCGGTGATTCTGGAAAAAGAATCGGCCATTCCTAAAATTCTGAGCTATTACATGGGCAAGAATACCCCTGAACGACAGGTGTTCATTATTGATAACCTCATTGTAGAACAGGATATCGTGGAAGAAAAAGAAGTGGAGATTGTAGATGAATAATCAAATGACCATAGAGAACGTAAGAAAAGAAATAGACTTCATTGACGAGCAACTCATCCGTCTGCTGAATGAACGGATGGAGTGGGTTAAAAAAGTAGGGGAAATCAAGAAAGAAACCAAAGGGTCCATCTACCGGCCCGAAAGGGAAAAATGGATCGTGGAGAAGATGGTACGACTGTCTGAGGGACCGCTCACCCCCTCGGCCATTGAAGCCATTTTCCTGGAGATTTTTGCGGCTGCGAGAAATATTGAGCTGCCGGAGAGAGTGGCTTTCCTGGGACCGGAAGGCAGTTTCACCCATCAGGCGGCGGAAAGTCGTTTCGGCGCTGTTTCGGAATATATGACCCTGCCTACCATCCGTGCCGTATTTGAAGCCGTAGAGACCGAAAGGGCCCGTTTCGGAGTAATACCGATCGAAAATAACCAGGAAGGAATTGTTTATGAGACCGTAGACCTGCTGAGTGAAACTGAAGTTTCTATTGCGGCCGAACTGAAGATCCCGGTACACTTCTCACTGGCAACAGAGGCGGAAAACCCGGCCCGGATCAAACGTATTTATTCTAAGGACATTGCTTTCCGGCAATGCCGGGGATTCCTGAACAAATATTTTGAACAGCATAACCCGGAGGAAATCCAGGTGGAATCTACTTCCAAAGCAGCACGCCTGGCAGCGGAAGACCCTGAATCGGCTGCAATCTGCAGTGAGATAGCCGCCAAATTATTCCGTCTGCCCGTCTTGTTTCACAATATTGAAGACAACGGTAACAACCGCACACGCTTTTTTATCCTGGGTAAGAATTACGAAAACCAGCCGTCAGGAAATGACAAAACCACCATTGTGGCGCGTCTGCCCAAAACCGATGAGGCCGGATCCCTGGCCCGGTTCCTGCAGGATTTCCGGAAAGGGGATATTAACCTGACCAAAATAGAAAGCCGTCCGTATAAGGGAAGTGAAGATTTTAACTTCTGGTTCTTTATTGAATTTCTGGGCTATTATAAGGATGAAAACTTCCAGAAAATCCTGAAGAAGCACGGGAGCTACATCAAGGTGCTGGGCAGCTATGTAAGAAATGCGTAGAGGCCATTTTTTTCACGGGTTTATGATATTCAAAAAGTGAAACACATTTGTTCAAGGGGTGTTTAATCCACAGAGGTGTTTATATCAAATTCTGCTTGGTTAGATGGGATGCACAGGCAAAACAAACATCTGTGTTTATCCGCGTAATCTGTGAGAAATATAATTAATTTAACGGGCAAACCCTAGAGGATCAGGTTCTGGGGAGTCAGCACCCGCTGAAGATTAAATTTCTTAAACCCGGAGGCCGTTTTTTCAATTTTATAGATCCGGTAATTCCCCCGGGAGATAATCCCAATGGGAAATACGGCTTTGTAAAGCCCGGAGTAATACTTCTGCCGGAGGAGAAAATCTCCGGGACTGGAGCGTATTTTCTGGGCAGGAAAAATAAACTGGTTTTGCTCCGATTCCAGGGTAAAACAGGTTTCCGTATCTCCGCTTCCTGAAATGGTCAGGTAATTATCTACAATGCTGAAATCCATGTTTTGGGTCCGGGCAGGTTCGGCCGGCCATTCATTGAAATCATCCAGCTCTGATTCCGGGAATACATACGCACCTGACGCCAGGGGGGCTGTAAGGAGCGGATTCACCCGCGAAACATGGCTCGAGTCGCTGTAGCCGTTGACCCATGTGCCGTTGACCCGGTAGTTAATGGCATCGGTTACACAATTGTTTTTAAAATAAAAACCTTTGGCCGTGGCATTGTAATAGGTGAGAAGCACACCGCCGAATGCCAGCAGCGAAACAACCCTGCTACCTTTTTCCGAATAGTTGGTGACATAAAATGCCCACAGGGCCGCCAGGAAAAAAGAAGAGTTGATGGTATAGCGGCTGAGTACGGGAAACCCTGTACGGGTCAGGCCCATCATTACTCCTGTAGCCAGGAAAAATGCAGCCATACCCAATAAAAACTGATCAGTGGGACTATCCTTTAACTTTTCCAAAGAGCCTTTCAGATTTTTTAAAGGGTATTTTTTTAATACGAGATACAGCCAGAGCAGAACGGCGGCAAGGCCCAGCACCTGCGGTAAGAGTTGCTTTACAGAAGAATGGGTAAGACCGGTGGATATTTCGACCAGGTTCAGGGAATAGGCTCCGAGAAATTCAAAGCCATAGCGAATGGCCGCTACCGGATTTTCCAGAGGAGATACCACGGCACTGTCAGTCCATTCGGGCCGGGAGTAGCCTGAAAAATAAATCCATACTGAAATAACTGAAAACAGAACCCACAGGACGGTTTGCCTGTATTCCCGGTTGACCAGGAGGATCAGCGCCCCCAGGATAAATGTCAGGATACCGTTTCCGTGTGAAAAAATGGCTGCGAGTGCAAATAGGAAGCCCAGTGCAAAACTCTTGTTAAATACCAGGAAATAAAGGCTCAGCAGCATATACAGAATTACCGAAAAATTCTGAAAGGGCACCATGAGCGACTGCAGGCTTTCGTAATACTGGGCATGAAAGATCAGGAAGAGTACGGGAAGGATGGCCAGCCAGGAAATTTCCTGTTTGCGGAGCACCTTTACCAGGAGCAGGAAAATGACGATCAGGTTGATAAAGCCCAGAAGTGCTAGGGTTTTTAGCTCAAATTTCCCAGTAATAAGAAAAACCAGCAGGGTAAAGAAGCGATCATTTACTACCCGGTGTTCATTGTTCAGTGAGACGAAATTCCGGAATTTTTCTATAAATGATTTTTCAGTGAACAGGTCATAAACGGGAAGGATAATACCATGAAAGTCGTCCCACCATGGAATATTCACCGTTATGGCATTCTGAAAGTACCAGAGAGTCAGGATACAGGTTATAGAAAGGAATATAAAAACCGGCTTTTTCATGAGCCCAGGATTTTTTTGGAAGTCTCTGCGTCAGCCCTGATCTGCCGGATCAGCTCTTCAATACTGTCAAATTTCTGCTCATCGCGGATGAAATCCACAATCTCTACTTTGACACTTTCGCCATAGATATCGTCGGAAAAATCAAAAATATGTACTTCCTGGGTAATGCCTTTGCCTTCTACCGTGGGCCGTACGCCTATGTTCATCACGCCACCGTAGCGGAATCCCCTGACCCAGGCTCTGACAGCATATACCCCGTTTTTGGGAATGAGCTTAAATTCATTCGGTATTTTAACATTGGCCGTAGGGAAACCGATCTGCCGGCCGAGTTGCCGTCCTTTAACTACCGTGCCTGAGAAATCGTAGTTTCTTCCCAGCAGCTCGTTGGCGGTGAAGATATCGCCCTCTTCCAGTGCTTTCCGGATCTTGGTAGAACTGATAGTGATGTTATCGATTTCCTGGCGGCTGATTTCTTCGATCTCTATTTTGAAACGTTCGGAGTGCTGAAGCAGATAATCAATACCCCCTTCGCGGTTTCTTCCGAACCGGTGGTCATAACCGATCACCATGGCTTTGGTACCGAACCCGCTGATCAGCACATCTTCAATATACTGCTCGCAACTGAGCTCCGAAAACTCCCGGGTAAAAGGCAGAATGACCAGGTGATCAATGCCCAGCTCTTCCAGCAGCCCGGTTTTCTCTTCTATGGTGGTCAGGATACGGGTTACGCGGGTATGGCTGTCAGGCGAAAGCACCAGTTTGGGATGGGGCCAGAAGGTCAGCAACACTGATTCCCCGTTTATTTCCCGGGCCTTTTCAATCAGGCGTGATAAGATTTTCCGGTGGCCGATGTGCACCCCGTCAAAAGTACCCGTGGTAACGATGGCGTTTCCTTTGGGTTTGAATTCGGAGAGGTTATGATAGATCTTCATAGGTTACTCTTAATCAGGTGAACGGCTTCATCCACGGTATGAGCGTCGGAAACATGAAACTCGCCGATCCTTTCCCGGCGCAGGGTGGTCAGGTGGGCCCCGCTGCTTAAAGCCGCGCCGAAATCACGGGCCAGGCTGCGGATATAGGTGCCCTTGGAACAAATCACCCGGAAACCTATTTCCGGAAAAGCGGAGATGTCGAGGTCAAAAACTTCAATGTGCACTTCCCGCGATTTTAGCTCAATGTCTTTTCCCTTCCTGGCCGATTCATAGGCTCTTTTGCCGTCTACCTTTATAGCTGAATAAACAGGCGGAACCTGCTGTATGGTTCCCAGAAACAATTTACGTGCTTCTTCCATGCTGTCTGCCGTGATATGTTCAGTGGGATACTCTTTGTCAGGGGTGGTTTCCAGATCGTAGGAAGGTGTGGTAGAGCCCAAAAGGATCTTTCCCGTATATTCTTTGACCTGTGCCTGGTAGCTGTCGATTTCCCTGGTTTTTTTTCCGACGCATACAATCAGCAGGCCGGTGGCCAGGGGATCGAGTGTCCCGGCATGTCCTACCTTGATTTTATGGGGCTTAAAGGCATAACGGATCTTGTTGACCACGTCAAAGCTGGTCCACGTATAGGGTTTATCGATCAGGATGACCCTGCCGGCCTGAAATTCTTCGATCATCAGATGATTTGTAGACTTTTACCGCTCAGAAGCATGACAATGATAATTCCTCCTACAATGATCCGGTACCATCCGAAAGCACGGAACCCGTATTTTGAAACCACTTCAATGAAGAATTTAATGGCGAGGATGGCTACAATGAAACCGATTACGTTACCTGTTACCAGCAGGTTGATCTCTTTGGAGCTGAGGGTGAGGCCCGAGTCAAGGTAATCTTTCATTTTCAGTACCGTGGCTCCGAACATCATGGGAACGGCCAGGAAGAAGGAAAATTCGGCCGCAGCTTTCCGGGTCAGCTGCTGGGTCATCCCCCCTACAATGGTGCTGGCTGACCGTGAAGTACCGGGAATCAGCGCCAGGCATTGAAAGAAGCCGATCTTGAGCGCCTGCATATACGAAATGTCATCTGAATTGTCCGTTACAGGCCGGTTAAACCAGCGGTCTACAAAGAGCAGGATAACGCCGCCGATGACCAGGGTAATACCTACCGTCATAGGACTTTCCAGCAGCGAATCAATATAGTCACTGAAAAGAAATCCGAAAACCGAGGCCGGAAGTGCCGCCACCACCAGCTTGAAATAAAAATCAAACGACCGTAGAAAACGTTTATAGTAAAGCACCAGTACGGAAAGTATGGTGCCCAGCTGGATGGCTATGGTGAAGAGTTTAACAAACGGGTCAGACCCGATACCCATCAGTGCCGAAGCTATGATCATGTGCCCGGTGGATGAAACCGGCAGAAATTCGGTAAGACCTTCGATAATCGCTAAAATAATAGCGTGAATTAATTCCATCTACTTTTTTAAAATAGCGTAAAACTCATAGATAAACCCTGCAAAAGCAATAAGCGGTCCGAGGGTAATTCCTAAAAATCCGAAACCGAATTCTTCCTTGTCGAGGGTCATGATGATGAACCCCAGGATAATCAGTCCCAGACCGATAAGCATGTGTACGTAATTGGTCTTTTTAAAGGGCAGACCCGACTTTTCTGTTGAATTGTCCATTGTATCAATATAATTTGTCTAAATCCATTTTGTTATACCTCGCTACTGACTGGTAGGTGCTCAGAACACCGATTACCGGGCCCAGAATCAATAAAATCAGGAACAGGATATAGGTGAGCAGAGGATTGGCCAGCAGGCTGAGTCCCTCTACCTGTGCGGAAGCCGCGTAGCGGGTAAGATAGATCAGCACAATGCTGAGTATTGCGGCCAGGAATCCCTGGAAAAAGCCTGTCACCAGGAAAGGCTTCTGGATGAACCAGTCGGTGGCCCCTACCAGCTGCATGGTACGGATAATGAACCGCTGGGAGTAAAGCGCCAGCTTGATGGTGTTGTTAATCAGCAGGAGAGTGGCTACAAAAAAGATGAGCACAATGATCGCCACTACCTTATAGATTTTATTTACATTGGCGATAATTCCCTTGAGGAAATCTTTGGGGTAGTCCACTTCTGAAACTCCCGGGATTTTTGAGATACGCTGCTGTAATTCCTGTAAACGGCTTTCTGTAATATTCTCTTCCTTCAGCTTGATATTATAGGCGTCGCTGAAAGGGTTTTCACCCAGTACTTCCTGGTAATTTTCGCGGGTTTCCTTGAAAAAGACCTCGGCGGCTTTGTCTTTGGTAATCAGGGTGATGGCCGGCTGACCTTTGACGGTTTCAGCTATGTCCAGTTTCACCAGCTCGGTATACAGGTTCTGAACAGCGGCAGAATCCAGCGACTTGTGCAGGTAGACCTGTACTTCCACATTCTGGCGTACATATTTGATAAGTTCCTTGGAAGTAATGGCGATCCATCCGCAGAAGCCGATCAGAAAAAGCGCTACGGTGAGGCTCACCGTGATCAGGATTCCCGGATAATTACCCAGTTTACTGTTGATATTCATTCCCGAAAATTTGAATATTGAAGCTCAAAGATAATTATTAATTTACTAAGCAAGGGTATATGTCGTGTTTTTAAGGTTTTTTAGCATTTAGGGGAATAAGTTCCGAGTTCCGGGTAGTGAGTAGCTTTGCCCCGGAACTAAACTCCCCGCTTGGCCATTTCCTTCAGCGCATTCCATTCGGCTATCATTTCCGGCATGCTTTGCTCAATGATCTGTTCCACGGTTTGTGTTACCCCTTCCAGTGTACTGTTTTCGTCTATATGAAGAGGTTTTTTGAATTTTACGCTCAGGGTAGTATTTCTTCTCTTGTACTTCAGGCCGGTTTTATTGAAAGCCCGGCGGAAACCATTGATCACTACAGGCACTACTATGGGCTTGTTGTCAAGAATAATGTGAGCCGTACCTTTACGGATAGGGGCGTAGGGGCTGGTGGTGCCCTGCGGGAAACTGATCACCCACCCTTCTTTCAGGGCTTTTGATACGTTATCTCCGGCGGAGCGGTCGACTTCCCTTTTGACGTTGACCCCTTCCGCCCGCCAGCTGCGCTCTACCAGTATTGCCCCCGCGAGGCTGAATATCTTGGGAATAATGCCCGATTTCATAGTCTCTTTGGCGGCTATATAAAAGATATACGCCCGGGGCGCCAGCAGGTAAACGGGAAAAAGCTTTTTGCCAAAGCCCCATTTGACATTGCTGAAGATATGATAAAAAGAGATCACATCTGCAAAATAGGTCTGGTGGTTGGAGATGAAGAATACATTCCGGTCAGGCAGGTCTTTAAGATATTCAATTCCCTCTATCTTCAGCTTGTTGGCCACCGCTATCTTCCAGAAGGTAGGCCATCCGGCCACAAAAATGATAATCCGCTTAAGAAACATGGAGTTTCCGAAGGGATCTTTCTGAAATAATCCGAAGATGTCCAGGTAGCTGAGGAACCGGAGGAAAGGCCTGGTGTTTTTTCCGGGGCGTGGTAAGAAGTTCCTAAGGGTTCTCAGCATGTTTACTTAATTCCTTTTTTCAATCTCGTCCCTTATCTGCGCGGCACGCTCGTATTCTTCGTTGGCAATAGCCTCGCTGAGCATGGTGTTAAGCTCTTCGGTAGAAAGGTGGCCCAGGCTGTTCCTGCCTTTCACTTTAACTTCCTTGGCAGGAGTTTCAGGCGGAGTGGTTTCGTCATCAGACGATATGCCGGCCACGGTAAGCACTTCTTCGGTGGTATAGATGGGTGCGTTGAACCGCAGGGCTATAGCTACAGCGTCTGAAGGACGGGCATCGATATTTTTCTGGCGTATACCATCGGTACAGATGATGCGGGAATAGAATACACCCTCCTGGATATCGGAAATATGAATCTCTTCTACCGAAAAATCAAATGATTTGGCAAATGATTTAAAGAGGTCATGGGTAAGGGGACGCGTGGGCGACAGTTTTTCCATTTCAATGGCAATAGCCTGAGCCTCAAACATCCCGATAATGATGGGCAGACGTCTGTCACCCGATACCTCGTTTAAAACAAGGGTAAAAGAGCCGGCCTGCAGCTGGCTGGGCGACAAATTCAATATTTCTAAACGTATTCTTTCCACGGTGCAAATATAGTGTCCAATTCCATGTTTATTAAAGGGAAAGTTGCGATTCTTGAAAATCTTACGAAAAACAGGATATTGCTGATTCCATGGTTATTTTAAGTGTAGGCTGCATTATTCGTGGAAATAATTTTCAATTCCCATACCGAAAAGAGCAAAATCAAACCGGGCCGGGTCGTTTTCATCCAGGGTTTTTAAACGGTCGGTGATTTCTTCTGCCATATCCCAGTCGGCTTTGGGCCGGACGGTCAACCCCAGCTTCCTGGCAGTATTTTCCACGTGCACGTCACAGGGAATCACCAGTTGTGAGGGTCGCAGCTGCTTCCAGATACCGAAGTCTACCCCTTTTCCGTCCTGCCGAACCATCCACCGGAGATACATATTCAGCCGCTTACAGGCGCTGCGGCGTGCCGGGGTGGAAATGTGCTTGGCCGTTCTGATTTTACTGTCGGCTCCTGCCAGAAAGGCCTCCCTGAACCCCGTAAGATTGGCGCGTACATTCCGGGCGGGATCATTCTGTGCCAGGAAGGCAGATTCCAGGCTGGAATGCTTTTCGTAATGACTTTTGAGAAAAGCGGTAATATACAGCAGGTCAAAATCATTGAAAGTACGGTGCCGGAACCCCTCCAGGGCACGCAGATCCCTGCCGGTGGCGTGCAGTATAAATTCATGCGGTGCATGATCCATGCGCTGCATGAGCTCGGTACATTTGGCAATAATGGTTTTCCGCTGCCCCCAGGCCAGGATAGCAGCAAAAAATCCTGCTATTTCAATGTCATTCGGGTGGGTAAAACGGTGCGGTATGCTGACCGGGTCATTTTCAATAAAATCCGGGCGATTGTATTTCAGGTACTTCTCTTCCAGCAGGTCGCGGATAACGTCATTTACTGACCACTTCATCAGGGCTGTCGGGTAAATAGTATTCTACAGTGGCGCGCAGCCGGGCGTCTTTCGGACGCAGCTGGTAATAGGCATAGGGTGAAAGCTTGATCATAATATTTTCATCCGGGCCTTTTTCGTTCAGGTTGCCGATCACTTTCGCCACTATGGTATGCCCGGTGGCCTCGTTGGTGATTTTTATGTTGGAGCCTATGGGGGCTTTACGGTGCAGGGCCAGGTATTTTGACGATTTATTCGGCGTGTTGATCACCTCGGCTATTCCGGTTTCCTTCATGTTTTTCCCGCCGGGCTTAAGCCTGAGCTCGGCATCGCGATGGGTGGTAGCCGCAATATTGGCAATGGTGGTGCCGTCTACAATAAGCTTTTCACCCACGCGGATGGTATTGCTGGTGATCTTATTGGCTTCCACAAGGTTCGAGATGTCCACATTATACATCCGGGAAATGGAAAAAACCGTTTCGTTGGGCCTGACCGTATGAATGGTGGTGATGGTACGGGGAGAGGCTTCGGCCTTTTTCTCAGTACGGGCCGTTTCAACCGGAACCGGGCTGTTTTTCGGAAATTTGACCACTTGTCCTACTTTGATGTCACTGTTGCCATTGGCCAGCGAAGGATTAAGTGTTTCGACGGTAGCAAAATTGGTGTTGTACTTTTTTACCAGGCTGTACAGCGTTTCTTTGGGCGCTACCTTGTGCAGGATAAACGACTCCGGGGTCTGGCCGAAAGACGGCAGATACAGAGCCAGTGCGGTGAATGCGGCAATTAGTTGTTTCATTTTTAAGGAAAGCTTAGTCTGCAAAGCTACTAATGTTTTACGTCAAAGTCAAGAAGCTGGGATAATAAAAAATAGTGGTTAAATTTGTGTCGGAAATGTACATAATCACTTGAAAATATTAGGAATTATCCCCGCCCGCTATGCATCCAGCCGTTTACCGGCCAAGTTGCTGCTTGAAGTAAATGGTAAAAGTATCCTGCAAATGGTTTATGAGCGTTGTCTCAAAGCCAGCAGTCTTTCGGATGTGGTGATCGCCACAGACAGTGCGCTGGTAGAAGCGCATGTCAAAGGTTTTGGCGGAAACGTGGTGATGACTTCTGATAAGCATCCCAGCGGAACCGACCGTTGTGCAGAGGCGCTGAAGGTGATGGGCGGCACGGTTAATTACGACTTCGTTATCAATATACAGGGAGATGAACCCCTGATGGATCCGGAAAATATCAACCGGCTCAGCGCTTCTTTCAAGATCACTTCGGAAATATCTTCGGTTTGTATCCGTATCAGGGATACCGATACCCTCCTGAACACCAATGTGGTAAAGGTGGTGATGAATGAGCAGCAGGAAGCCCTGTATTTCAGCCGGTCGCCGATTCCCCATCTCCGGGAGGTGGAAACCGACCGCTGGGTGAGTGAAGCCGCTTACTTTAAGCATATCGGAATGTACGGCTTCCGGGCTGATATCCTGGAGAAGATCGTGAAGCTGCCCGTAGCCCGCCTGGAAGCGCAGGAAAGACTGGAACAGCTGAGATGGCTGGCGAACGGCTATAAGGTGAAGATGGTAGAGGTGTTTTCAGACGGAATAGGCATCGATACCGAGGAAGATTTCCTTCGTTTAAAGCAATTTTTCAACAGGTAAAAACGTATTTCCTATAACCAATAAATATAATTTATGCAGCGAAGTACCATATTGTGGGCTGATGATGAGATAGAACTCCTGAAACCATATATCGTTTTTTTAGAAACCAAAGGATATGATGTAACACCGGTGCCCAGTGGCGCAGACGCCCTGGATCTCGTAGAGAAACAGAACTTTGATCTGATCTTCCTGGATGAAATGATGGCCGGGATGACCGGGCTGGATACCCTGACCGAAATCAAGAAGGTCAAACCGAATATCCCCGTGGTGATGATCACCAAATCAGAAGAGGAGCGGATCATGGAAGAGGCTATCGGTTCAAAAATTGCCGATTACCTGATCAAACCCATTAATCCCAACCAGATCCTGCTGTCGGCCAAAAAGCTGCTGGATAACAAGCGGCTGGTGGCCGAAAAGACCAATTCGAGCTATATGCAGGACTTTCGCCAGCTGACCATGCAATATAACGAGGAACTTGATTTCAGTGAATGGGCGGAAATTTACCGGAAGCTGGTGTTCTGGGAGCTGGAGATTGACGGTTCTACCGACAAATCGATGGAGGAAGTATTCCAGATGCAGAAATCAGAGGCCAATACGCGCTTTGCCGAGTTCATTGAGGAGAATTACGAAGACTGGATGACGAGCCCCAATGTAAAAAAACCGGTGATGTCGCATAACCTGCTGAAATCAAAAGTTTTTCCGCATCTTCGCGAGGGCGATCCCCTGTTTTTCATATTGCTGGATAATTTCCGTCTTGACCAATGGAAAATCCTGGAAGAGATCATCAGTGATTTCTTTGTGGTAGAGGACGAAGACTCGTATTACTCGATTTTGCCGACCGCTACCGGGTATGCGCGCAATGCCATTTTCTCGGGGCTTACCCCGTTGGATATGTCACGTCAGCATCCGGATCTCTGGATCAACGACGAAGGAGACAATGAGGAAGGGCTCAACAAAAATGAAGAAGAGTTTTTAAGAAGACAACTGAAGAAAAGCAATATCGGTCACAGTTTCAGCTTTCACAAGATACTTAACAACACCCAGGCGAAAAACCTGGTAGACGGGTTCAATAACCTGCTGAAAGATGACCTGGTGGTGATAGTCTTTAACTTTATTGACATGCTTTCGCATGCCCGTACCGACATGGCGGTGATTAAAGAACTGGCCCCTGACGAGGCCGCTTACCGCTCCATTACCCGTTCCTGGATCCAGCATTCTCCTCTCCTGGATTTCCTGAAGCTGATTGCCTCCAAGAACGGCCGGCTGGTGGTAACTACAGACCACGGCATGGTGAAAGTACGAAACCCCAAGCGGATTGTGGGTGACCGGAACGTGAATACCAATCTGCGTTACAAGCAGGGGAAAAACCTGAATTTGGACGATAAGTCGGATTTTGTGATCGAAGTGCGTAAGCCGGAAAACTACAAGCTGCCCAGCCCGAACCTTTCCACATCTTATTTTTTCACTACCAATGATTATTTCTTTGCCTATCCGAATAACTATAATCATTACGTAAGCCATTACCGTGACACCTTCCAGCACGGAGGAGTTTCACTCGAGGAAATGATTATTCCGGTAGTGAAAATGAGATCGAGGTGATAACTAGGCCGAGAGATCCCTCACCTTGCCTCCCTCGCAATAAAGGGTTCTTTTCGGGTATTGCTCAATCAGGCCTAATTCGTGGGTGGCCATCAGCACAGCAGTTTTGGATACCTGGTTGATCTTGAAGAAAAGCTTCAGAATCTCAATGGATTTTTCAGGGTCGAGGTTACCCGTAGGTTCATCGGCCAGCAGGATTTCCGGGTGATTAAGTAAAGCCCGGGCAATGGCGATCCGTTGCTGTTCTCCGCCCGAGAGCTGATGCGGCATTTTCTTCAATACATCGGGCAAGCCCACCAGTTCCAGCACTTCATGAATGCGGGTGTCGATCTCGGTTTTGTCTTTCCAGCCCATGGCGCCCATGAAAAAACGCAGATTCTGATGAACCGATCGGTCGGTCAGTAACTGGAAATCCTGGAAGATAATGCCGATTTTCCGGCGGAGATAGGGTACTTCTTTGGGAGATATTTTTTCAAGTGGAAAACCGGCCACCGATCCGGAGCCTTTTTCCAGCCAGAGATCGGCATAAAGCGTTTTAAGCAGGGAGCTTTTTCCGCTCCCTGTTTTACCGATGAGGTACACAAATTCTCCTTCCGATATGCCGAAATTTACATCAGAAAGCACCAGGGTGTCCTTCTGATAAATATCCGCATGAGAGAGTGTGATTACCTCGTTTATCATATCTTATTTATTTCCTTTCGCGTAATCCGCCAGGAATTTCGCCAGGCCGATGTCAGTTAACGGATGGTTGAGTAAAGCCAGGATGGCCGATAAGGGCCCTGTCATTACGTCGGCACCGATTTTTGCACAGTTCAGGATGTGCATTGGCGTACGTACGGAGGCGGCAAGAATTTCTGTAGCGTATCCGTAATTGTCGAAAATCAGCCTGATATCTTCGATCAGGGTTAGCCCGTCGGTGCTTACATCATCTAAACGACCAATGAAAGGAGAAACGTATGTGGCTCCGGCTTTGGCAGCCAAAAGGGCCTGTCCGGCAGAAAAAACAAGTGTACAGTTGGTTTTAATGCCTCTTTCAGAGAAGTATTTAATGGCTTTTACCCCTTCTTTGGTCATGGGGATTTTTACAACGATCTGTTCATGGAGCTTAACCAGCTCCTGGCCTTCCCTGATCATACCTTCAAAATCTGTGGCAATCACCTCGGCACTGACATCTCCGGTAACAATTTTACAGATCTCTTTGTAGTGATTTTTGATATTCTCTTCTCCTGTGATGCCTTCTTTGGCCATCAGAGAAGGGTTGGTGGTTACACCGTCTAAAATACCAAGATCCTGCGCTTCTTTTATCTCAGAAAGGCTGGCTGTGTCAATAAAAAATTTCATGATTATGTATACAGATTGAAATAAGGTCAAAAAAAATGGCAAATTCACCGCTCAACCACCTACCCTTGCTACCTTCCGGTCCTGGGGGATTCAGCAGGAGCTGGTAATTTGCCGTCACAAAAGTAGGAATTTTTTTTGGTTTGGCAATAAGTTCAGAAGGAAAAACCGGATATGGCGTGTCAATATTTAAAAAGTAATTTAATATGACGGGGTTTGTGTTTTTTTTGCCGTAAACTAAGTTTCGGAAGGGGAAGGAGGTGGGTTCTGAAAAATGGAAAGTAAATTTCTCCGGAATATTTTTTGAAGGGTTATGAAATATACATTAGGGCTTTTGGGGTTATTGATGGTCTTTGTTATTTCCTGTACAAAAGAGGAGGGTACAGGGCAGGAAAGGAGCCTCTTTTCTCTCCGTTATGGTGAAGAGAAGCTTTTGAATAATGGATATTATGTAAAAATAGGGCGTATTGTTGATTTGCGGTGCCAGCCGCCGTTGATTACAGAATTAAGGTACTGGGATATAGCCGTTCATCTGAGTTTTTATAAAAAGGGGAATTCCCTGCATATAACAGAAAAAACGGTATTGGCTAGGCTATGCGGCAAAGAGAGGATTCCGGTTGAGGAAATTTTAGATAACTGGGGTAATGATGTGCAGGAGGCGGGCTATCGTATAGGCTTACACCAGGTGTTTCCTGTAAAGAGTTTACCGGAAGAGATCATTTTGACCGATGATTATGAAGTAGTATTGGCGGTAAAGAAACTTTGAAAGGCCATATGAAACTTTTATGTTAATTTTAGGGCGGGATTATTTCCTGCTTTTCCTATGATCAGATTTGAATATAAAAGTGTTCTGCCTTTACTTCCATCCGAACCGGGTATCTATAAATACTTCAATGAGGAAGGACAGATCATCTATGTAGGTAAGGCCAAAAACCTCCGGAACCGCATCAGCAGTTATTTTCATAACTATGACCGGGCCGATCGCAAGACCCGGAAGCTGGTAGAAAGCATTCACCGGCTGGAATACACCATTGTTCCCACCGAATGGGATGCCCTTTTGCTGGAAAATAACCTTATCAAAGAACACCAGCCCAAATACAATATCCTGCTGCGGGATGATAAGACCTATCCCTATATCTGTGTGACGAATGAGCGTTTTCCAAGGGTGATCTCCACCCGCAGGATCGAAGACCGGGAAAAGGGTAAAATGTATGGCCCTTATGTAAGCGCCAAACCCATGTATGCCCTGCTGGATATGTTTTCGCAGTTGTATACGATCCGGACCTGCAAGTATAACCTGAGCAGGGAAAATGTGGAGGCGGGGAAATTCAAGGTGTGCCTGGAATATCACATCGGAAACTGCAAGGGCCCCTGTGAAGGCCTGCAGAATGAAGAAGACTACATGAAGGAGATTGCACAGGTGCATGACATACTGAAAGGAAACCTCGGGCCTGCCAGGCGCTATTTCCAGGAAAATATGGAATTTTCGGCATCTAAAATGGCTTTCGAGGAAGCGCACAAGTACAAAATGAAGCTTGATTTCCTGGATAATTACCAGGCCAAAGCCACCGTAGTGACACCTACTATCCGGGATGCTGATGTCTTTAC
The DNA here is from genome assembly GCA_040394735.1 of Leadbetterella byssophila. Classification (GTDB taxonomy): domain Bacteria; phylum Bacteroidota; class Bacteroidia; order Cytophagales; family Spirosomataceae; genus Leadbetterella; species Leadbetterella byssophila_A. Next base: position 63,109 of record JBEBRR010000008.1, on the reverse strand, counting down.
TATCCAGTCGGATGAAACCGCCGCCTATATCAATTACCTGAAAATTATTAACGGTTCTATTATCCAGACCCAGACGCTGGAAGTGAAAAAGTGCCTGAATGAGCCGGACGAAGAGATTCTGAGTATAATTATGCTGGACCTTCGGACCACCTACGAAAGCAGTGCCCGGGAGATTATCAGCAATATCCGGCCGGATATCGATTTTAAAGCTAATATTATTGTACCTCAGACCGGCGACAAGAAAAAACTGGTGGAAATGTCGCTTCGTAATGTGATCTTCTACCGGCACGAGAAGGCGGAGAAGGAGGCTATTGCGCGGACAGGAAACAACAATAAGCGCGACCGGGTGCTGATCAAAATGAAGAATGACCTTCGGCTTCCCACGCTTCCGCGGCATATCGAATGCTTTGATAATTCCAATATCCAGGGCACCAACCCGGTGTCAGCTATGGTTTGCTTTATTAACGGGCAGCCTTCGCCTAAGAACTACCGCCATTTTATTCCCCGTACGGTAGAAGGTCCTGATGATTTTGCTACCATGCGCGAAGTGGTGGGCAGAAGATATGCCCGGCTGGTGGAAAACGGGAACGCCCTTCCGGATCTTATTATTATAGACGGTGGCAAAGGGCAGCTTTCTGCCGCCTGCGATGCGCTTAAACAACTGGGGCTTTACGGAAAGGTCCCCATTATAGGTATTGCCAAGCGACTGGAAGAGATTTATTTTCCGGAAGATTCGCTACCCATTTATATTGATAAGAAATCAGAGTCGCTTAAACTTATTCAGCGATGCCGCGATGAGGCCCACCGCTTTGGCATCACTCACCACCGTAACCGGCGTTCAAAGAATTTCCTGATCAGCAGCCTGGAGTCGGCTCCCGGCATCGGTAAGACCACGGCCACCAAGGTGCTGTCCTATTTCAAGACCATCGGGAATATAAAAGCAGCTACCGATGAGGAACTGGTAAAGGTGCTGGGAAAAGATAAGGCGAGGCGGATCCGGGAATTCCTGGAGAATGAGAGCTAGTCTGGTGTCACCTGATTGTGAGCGGGAGGGGAAGATCTGAGAATTTATGGGCAGATTGCATAAATTCAGTTCCCGGTTATACGTAACCGGGAACTGAACCGGTCACCTTATTTCTTTTTCGGAACTACCTTTACAATCCTGCCGGGGCCTTCAAGAGAAAGATAAAGGTAGCCGTCGGGCCCCTGAATCACATCCCTTACCCGGCCTACATCTTTCAGGATCACCTCTTCTTTCGCCGTGCCGTTTTCAAAATAGATTCTTGACACATGATTCAGGGCCAGTCCGCCGGCAAAGAAGCTGCCTTTCCAGCTGCCGTACTGATCAGAGGTCAGGTAAGCCAGTCCGCAGGCACCGATAGAAGGGGTCCACTGGAAAGCAGGCTCAGTATAGCCGGTGTGCTTTTTGCCGGAAATATCTGCTCCGTCATAGTTTATCCCGTAGGAAACCAGCGGCCAGCCATAATTGTCTCCTTTTTTAATCAGGTTAAGTTCATCGCCGCCCCTCGGACCGTGCTCGGTTTCCCAGATTTCATTGGTAGCCGGGTTAAGGGCAAGTCCCTGCGGGTTTCTGTGGCCATAAGAATATACCGAAGTAGGAGCGGAGTTTCCGGGAAGAACAGGGTTGTCAGCCGGAACCTTGCCGTCATCAGTCATGCGGTGCACTTTACCCCATGATTCTTTCACGTTCTGTGCATTTTTATTAGGAGAATTGGCCCCTCCGCGACTGGACGGGCCCCCTTCTCCCACGCTCCAGAAAAGATAACCGTTATTGTCAAAGACGATCCGGCTGCCGTTATGTCCGCGCCACTTGTTGGTAGAAGAAGTGGTATGCAGGTTCTGAATCTCAGTGAGTGCATTATTTTTGATTTTGAAGCGAATGAGGTTCATTCTCGAATTTCCGCCCGCATTTTCAAGATAAGTGGTGTATATCCAGCCGTTATTGGCATAGTCAGGATGCAAGGCGATATCCAGTAAGCCTCCCTGGCTTTCGTAGGCTACCTTCGGAACACCTGACAGTTCAGTTACTTTACCGTTAGCAAATATTCCAATTTTCCCGGATCTTTCCGTAAAGATAATAGACCCGTCAGGGAGGAATTTAAAACCCCACACAGCCCCTCTGTCACCCAGGATAACTTCAGTGGCCAGCTCGAAATCGTCTCCCACGGGTGGAGTGGTTTCTTCCTGCTGGGTCTCGGCGGGTTGAGCACATGAGGTAAACGTCATAAAGCTAAAAAATAGCAATAGTGCATTTTTCATTTTTTATCAGATTAGTTATTGAATGAGTAAAGATAGGAAATAGGCTTTATTTTTAAGAATGTTTCTTTGTAATAGCTTCTATTCTTTATAAATATCAAATTTTTCAAACCTGACCTTACCGAAGTCATCGGCGGTCCGGATGGTAGTATTGATGTTTTCCGGGTCACTTGAATGGCTGTTCACCAGGGCATCTTCTGCCAGGTACCAGTCATCTTCAGACGGGCTGTATTTAAACGTAATGGTTCTTGCCCACCGCCAGGAGCTTCCGCCAAAATGCTCAACAGTGAATTGTCCATCCTGTACCATGATTCTCTGGTACGGATCCCCTAACATTCCGCCGCAATCATAACAGTAGATCACATTTTCATTTTTCGCGGCCTGTTTATAGGTATTGTTCTTCTGTGCCAGCAGAATCAGCATAGAGCGTTTCTCCGGGTTTTCGATGATATCTGAAGTTTTTTCCTCATCCTCCTTGTTTAAAATCAGGATCAGGTCTTTCAGCCCGTCAAGGTTCAGGTCGCCACGGGCGGTATCTTTCAGCATATATCCCCGGGGAATAAATGCCAGAAGAGCTTCGGGAGAGTCCTTGTCCGGGGATGATTCTTTCTGACCGCAGGAAATAACTGCAAGAATTAATAAGGCTGATAATAATACTTTCATTGTCCTGTTTCTTTCTGTCCTCTACAAAAGTATATCATTTTGCCGGATTCCTGATAATTTTTGGACCGATCCGGCGCACAGTACCACCGGCCGGAGACTGGTGCGAATATTATTCCTTGCGCCGTTTGTACCCGGTTAGTACTTTTGTCAGCAATTACCTTCCTTTTCTGTATGCGTAAAATCCTGCTGTTATGTTTTATGAGCTTATCCGGTGGCTATGCCCAATCCGGCCTGAAGCTGTGGTACGACAAGCCCGCCGGGATATGGGAGGAGGCCATTCCGTTAGGAAATGGAAAAATGGGCGGAATGGTTTTCGGTAAGGTACGGAATGAACGGATTCAACTCAATGATAATACGCTCTGGACCAACCAGTCGAAAAACGGCGATAACCCCGGTGCGGCTGCCCTTTTACCGGAGTTGAGAAACCATATTTTTAAAAAGGAATATGACCGGGCCGAGGCGCTGTGGCGCAAAATGCAGGGGCCGTATTCGTCCGGCTATTTACCTATGGCAGATGTATGGCTGGATTTTGATCACCCTGAAAGTGAGCAGTCCGGGGAATACAAAAGATCACTGGATCTGTCAACCGCTATTGCCACGGTAGAATATACCCTGGATAAAGTAAAATATACAAGGGAGTATTTCATTAGCTATCCTGACAAGGTAATGCTGATAAAGCTCAGCTCAGACCGACCCGGGGCTTTGGGATTTACCGTACGGCTGAGCAGTAAGCTGAAGCATAAAATTTCTGCAGGAAACGGGGCCCTTACCCTCAAAGGAGAAGCCCCCGGTTATGTGGCATCGAGGCCTTATTATCCTCAGCAGATCAGCTACGGTAACGGGATGAAATTTGAGAATCGTCTGGTGATCAGGGAAACAGACGGAACCGTTTCGGTTACAGACAGTACGCTAATGGTCAGCGGAGCTACAGAAGCCCTGCTGGTTATAGGTGCGGCCACGGGCTTTAACGGATTTGATAAGGCCCCGTCGCTAAACCCGGCAGAAGAGCTCAGGCAGGTTTTTAAAAAGATAAAAGAGTATGATGCGCTGAAAGCAAGGCACCTGAACGATTACCAGAACCTTTTTGGCAGGGTCAGCTTTTATCTCAGATCTCCTGAAAAGCCAAAGGCGCTGACCACGGATAAAAGATTACGGCAGTTTGCAGAAAACCCCACAGACTATGAGCTGCAGACCCAGTATTTTCAATTCGGACGTTACCTGATGATTGCAGGCTCCCGGGAGGGCGGAAGACCCATGAACCTCCAGGGTATCTGGAATGATCATCTGCAACCGCCCTGGAGGAGTAATTATACCATTAACATTAATACGGAGATGAATTACTGGCCGGCGGAGAGCACCAACCTGGCCGAGTGCCATCAACCGCTTTTTGATTTTATCCGTGAGCTGGCACAGAACGGCTCGAAAACGGCACGGATAAATTATGGAATAGAGGAAGGCTGGGTAGCTCATCATAATAGCGATTTATGGGCTATTACCCACCCTGTGGGTGATTATGCCCGTGATAAAAGTTATTATCCCCAGGCTTTTTGCTGGCAGATGGGCGGGGCGTGGTTAAGTTTGCATTTGTGGGAACACTACCTGTTTTCTCAGGATAAGCGTTTTTTGAAGAAAACGGCTTACCCGCTTATGAAAGGAGCTGCCCGGTTTTTAATGGACTGGCTCGTTGAAGACCCGGAAACAGGCTATTGGGTTACAGTGCCTTCCACCTCTCCTGAAAATGTCTTTGCTTACGGAGAGAAAAAATATGCCATTACCAGGGGAAGCACAATGGATTTGGCCATTACCCGGGAGCTTCTTGAAGCTGTACTGAAATCTTCAGAAATATTGAATACTGACCGGGAGTTTCGTAAAAATTTAAAAGAGAAGCTGGCAAAGCTTTATCCGTACCAGGTAGGCAGTTCAGGCCAGTTGCAGGAGTGGTTTGAAGATACAGACGACCCCAAAGATACGCACAGGCATATTTCCCACCTTTTCGGATTGTTCCCGGGAACTCAGGTTGATCTTGCCGGAGATGAAAAACTTGTTCGCGCCGCAAAAGTCACCCTGGAACAACGGGGAGATGCAGGTACGGGCTGGAGCATGGCCTGGAAGGTAAACTGGTGGGCCCGGTTGAGAGAAGGTGACAGAGCCCAGAATATACTGGTAAAAGCCTTTAATTATATGAATCCGGCAGATACCTCGGTTAAAATGACGGGCGGAGGCACCTATCCCAACCTTTTTGATGCACATCCTCCTTTTCAGATCGACGGAAATTTTGGTGCAGCTGCCGGTATGGCAGAAATGCTTCTACAAAGTCACACCGGTGTTTTGCAATTGCTTCCGGCTCTGCCTTCTGCCTGGCAAGAAGGGCGTATCCGGGGTTTGCGTGCCAGGGGAAATTTTGAGGCAGACCTGGAATGGAAAGACGGGAAGCTGGTTTCCTGCAGAATTACCTCGCTTAAAGGAGAAACATGCCGTATAGCTTATGATCATCCTTTGCAATTGCAGGGAACCTCGCTTTCAGGGAAATCTTTAACCATCAAAACCCGGAAAGGACAGCAATACCTTCTGACCTTGAGCCAGTGAAAATGTTTAAAATGTATCCGGACAGTCATGTTTCTTCCGGAGTAAGTTTTTTACGGTATACCCTCGCTACTTTTTACCTATCAGGTCATGACGATTAATCTACCCAGTCTGCAATAAATAAGTTGGTGTCCCGGGTTCCTCCGTTATCCCGATTTGAGCTGAATACCAGTTTTTTGCCGTCGTAGCTAAACATGGGGAACGCATTAAAAATGCTTTGACCGGTTATCTTTTCAAGCCCTGTGCCGTCTGTATTGATGATATAGAGCTGGAAATCATAGCCCCGTTCAGAATGATGGTTAGAGGAAAAAATGATTTTCCTGCCACCGGGATGATAATACGGGGCCCAGTTGGCTTTACCCAGGTTCGTGATTTGCTTCAGGTCTGAGCCGTCAATATTACAGGTGTAAATCTCCATGTTGGTTGGAGCCACCAGGTTTTTAGAGAGGTAATCTTTGTATTCGGCAATTTCCGCTTCAGTCTTCGGCCGGGAAGACCGGAAGACTATTTTCTTGCTGTCGGGAGAAAAGAATGCGCCTCCGTCGTATCCCAGCTCATAGGTGATCTGCTTCACGTTACTCCCGTCAATGTCCATAATGTACAGGTCCAGATCCCCGTTCCGGGTACTTGTAAAGACTATTTTCTTTCCATCCGGTGAAACGGTAGCCTCCGCGTCATAGCCGGGGTGGTCTGTAAGTTTCTTTTTGATATTTCCTTTTAAGTCAGCCACATAAATATCAAATGAGTCATAAATAGGCCACAGGTATTTTCCTCCCGAAGGAGGAGGCACGGGACAGGCATGTCCGCCCGTTTCATGGGTGCTGGCATAGAGCACGTGCCTGCCGTCAGGCATAAAAAAAGCACATGTGGTGCGGCCCAGCCCCGTGCTGATGTATTGGGGGCGTTTTTCAGGATTCTTTAACCCTTCTTTGAGGTTCATTACAAATATCTGGTCACATTGCAGTCCCCATTGGGTATTGTCAGACTGGTAGCTGATCTGCTTGTCATCACGGCTGAAATAGGCTTCTGCATTATTGCCGCCAAAGGTAAGCTGGCGGATGTTTTTCAGGTGTTTCTCTTCGTTCTGGCCCAGTGCAGAGAGGGAGATTAGTGAGCATAGGAGTAGTTTTTTGAACATAATTTTAGAGCAATTCTTTTGTCGATTTTATAAGTTGTAATTCCGGCAATGGTTTTTCTTAGAGCATTCTGCCGCAAATATTTTTGAGAGCGGCATATATATATGCATAAAAAATCCCCGGTCGGGAGGCCGGGGATAAATCTGTTCAGACTTTCAGGCCTGCTCGCCCTGTGCAATCAAATTCAGCGCGGCCCCTGCTTTAAACCACTTGATCTGGGCATCGTTATAGGTATGATTTACCGTGATCTCGTCTTTTGAGCCATCTTTGTGATGCGCCACTACGGTCAGCGGTCTGCCCGGTGCAAAGGTGGTGAGGCCAATGATATCCAGTGTGTCATCTTCCTGAATCTTGTCGTAATCAGACGGGTCGGCAAAGGTAAGCGCCAGCATCCCCTGTTTTTTCAGGTTGGTCTCATGAATCCGGGCAAATGATTTTACGAGAATGGCACGTACGCCCAGGTGACGCGGCTCCATGGCTGCATGCTCTCTGGAAGAGCCTTCCCCGTAGTTTTCATCGCCAACAACGATAGACCCGATACCGGCGGCTTTGTAGGCCCGTTGGGTAGCCGGAACCTCGCCATATTCCCCGGTGAGCTGGTTTTTTACTTTATTGGTGGCATCATTGGCGAAGTTTACCGCACCGATCAGCAGGTTATTGGAAATATTATCCAGGTGACCGCGGTATTTTAACCACGGTCCGGCCATGGAGATATGGTCGGTGGTACACTTTCCTTTGGCTTTGATCAGGAGCTTCAGGCCGGTCAGGTCAGTACCTTCCCAGGGCTGGAATGGATCCAGCAGCTGCAGCCGGTCTGACTTCGGACTTACCTTTACTTTTACATTTTTACCGCTCCGGGCCGGTTTCTGGTAACCCGCATCGATTACGTCAAAGCCTAACGGGGGAAGCTCCACGCCCAGTGGGGGATCCAGCTTCACCTGTTCGCCTTTTTCGTTGACCAGCGTATCTTTCTGAGGATTAAACGTAAGGTCACCGGCTATAGCCATTGCCGTCACCACCTCAGGAGAGGCTACAAATGAGTGAGTATTCGGGTTTCCGTCAGCTCTTTTTGCAAAGTTCCGGTTAAAGGAAGTGATAATAGAGTTTCTCTCCTGCTTTTCGGCACCGTGGCGGGCCCATTGACCGATACACGGTCCGCAGGCATTGGCTAATACTACCCCGCCGATCTTTCCGAAAGTATCCAGTAAGCCGTCTCTTTCAGCCGTAAACCTTACCATCTCAGAGCCCGGTGTGATGGTGTATTCCGACCTGGCTTTGATATGTTTGTCAATGGCTTGCTGAGCAATGGATGCTGCCCGTGTCAGATCCTCATAAGAAGAGTTGGTACAGGAACCGATGAGCCCTACCGAGAGCTCCTGCGGCCATTTGTTTTTCCTCACGGCAGCAGCGAATTTCGATAACGGCCAGGCCAGATCCGGGGTGAACGGGCCGTTGATCCGTGGTTCCAGCCGGGAGAGATTGATTTCGATCACCTCGTCATAATATTCATGCGGGTTATCGATACACTCCTGGTCCGGTCTCAGGTAATTTTTGATCCTGTTAGCACCGATGGCCACGCTTCTTCTGCCGGTAGCCATCAGGTATTTGGCCATTTTCTTATCATATCCGAAAATAGAAGTAGTGGCGCCGATCTCCGCACCCATGTTACAGATGGTACCTTTACCGGTAGCTGAAAGCTTGTCGGCGCCGGTACCGAAATACTCCACAATAGCGCCCGTGCCGCCTTTTACCGTAAGGCGCCCGGCTACTTCCAGAATAATATCTTTGGGGGACGCCCAGCCACGGAGCGTGCCGGTCAGCTTCACACCGATCAGCTTAGGCATTTTCAGTTCCCAGGCCAGGCCTGACATCACATCACAGGCATCTGCACCGCCCACACCGATAGCCACCATCCCCAGACCGCCCGCATTGGGAGTATGGGAGTCGGTCCCGATCATCATCCCGCCGGGAAAGGCATAGTTTTCGAGTACAACCTGGTGAATGATCCCGGCGCCGGCTTTCCAGAAGCCGATGCCGTATTTGTTGGATACGGAAGACAGAAAGTCATATACTTCCTTATTGGCTTCCGTAGCCGTCTTCAGATCGACCGCCGCCCCGACTCTGGCCTGGATCAGGTGATCACAATGCACCGTGGAAGGAACCGCCACCTTTTCTCTTTTGGCCTGCATAAACTGCAGCAGCGCCATCTGGGCTGTGGCATCCTGCATCGCCACCCGGTCGGGGGCAAAGTCTACATAGTCTACTCCCCTCGCATAGGGCTTACCGGGAAGGTTTTCCCAAAGATGGGCATAAAGGATTTTCTCCGATAAGGTCATGGGTCTTCCTAAAAGGGCTTTAGCCGCATTCACCCTTTCGGGTATACGGGCATACACCGCTTTTATCATATCCAAATCAAATACTTTCATATTGTATAAAATTTAGTTCTAAACATTACATGACCAGCTCCTTCACAGGAGGAGAGAACTTGGTCAGGTCTATACCTGCTACCGCAGCTTTATACTCCTCTATGCTTGGAATCCGGCCAAGGATAGCCGACAGGACCACCACCGGTGTGGAGGCAAGCAGGGATTCCCCTTTTTTACGCTCGGAATCTTCTACCACCCTTCCCTGGAACAGGCGGGTGGAGGTAGCCAGTACTGTATCTCCTTTCGCGGCTTTTTCCTGGTTACCCATACAAAGGTTACAACCCGGACGCTCCAGGTACATCATATTTTCGTATTCTGTGCGGGCAGTACTTTTTGGGAAAAGGTCACTGAACTCAAACCCGGAATATTTCTGGAGCAGATCCCAGTCTCCTTCTTCTTTCAGCTCATCAATGATGTTGTAGGTAGGTGCTGCCACTACGAGCGGAGCATTGAACTTAACATCGCCTTGCTGCTCTTCCAGGTTTTTAAGCATCTGGGAAACAATTTTAAGGTCACCTTTGTGTACCATGCAGGAACCTACAAAACCGAGGTCTACCTTTTTTCCTCCTCCGTAGTAAGAAAGCCCCCGGATGGTATCGTGCGTGTACCGCTTGGAAATATCCTTATTGTTCACATCCGGATCGGCGATCATGGGTTCTGCAATGGTATCGAGGTCAACCACCACTTCTGCATAGTATTTCGCATGGGCATCCGGAGTTAAAGCCGGCTTCTCACCGGATTGGATCTCGGCGATCCGCTTATTCGCTTTGTTGATCAGTCCCTGAAGCACCTGGTTTTTATTGTCCATGCCCTTCTCGATCATGATCTGTATCCGGCCTTTGGCAATTTCCAGTGATTCTATCAATGTATCATCCTGGGAAATACAGATAGATGCTTTTGCTTTCATCTCTGCGGTCCAGTCGGTAAATGTAAATGCCTGGTCGGCCGGAAGCGTACCGATATGCACCTCGATCACCCGGCCCTGGAATACGTTCTCTCCGCCGAACTGCTGGAGCATCTGCGCCTGGGTGGCATGAACCACATCCCGGAAATCCATATGCTCCTTCATTTCTCCCATAAATGTCACTTTTACCGATTCAGGAATAGGCATAGAGGCTTCTCCCGTAGCCAGGGCAAGTGCCACCGTGCCCGAGTCGGCTCCGAAAGCCACTCCTTTGGACATCCGGGTGTGAGAGTCACCACCGATGATGATGGCCCACTCATCCACTGTAATATCATTGAGTACCTTATGGATCACATCGGTCATGGAGTGGTATTCTCCTTTCGGATCCCGGGCCGTGATCAGGCCGAAATCATTCATGAACTTCATCAGTTTCGGGATGTTGGCCTGGGCTTTTTTATCCCATACGGAAGCCGTATGGCATCCTGACTGGTAGGCGCCGTCTACGATGGGCGAAATGACAGTAGCAGCCATAGACTCCAGCTCCTGGGCCGTCATCAGCCCGGTAGTATCCTGCGAGCCCACTATATTTACCTCTACGCGTACATCCGAACCGGCATGCAGCACTTTGCCCGGAGTAATACCTACCGCATTTCTGTTAAAGATTTTTTCCACGGCGGTAAGCCCCTGGCCTTCATGAGAAACTTCTTTTGACGGAGCGAAGACAACAGGAGCTTCAATGCCCAGAATACGGGCGGCCACGGTCTGGATCTTCTTGCCGAATACAATGGCATAAGAGCCTCCCGCCTTTATAAATTCCATCTTCTGCGGGGTCAGCGCTTTGGAAATATCTATCAGCTCGCGGTCGCCATGGTATAATTTTTTCTTTTTCGTGTTGATGGTCAGAACCGTACCGGTAGCCACGGAGTAAACTTCTTCCAGGACGGGTTCATTATTTTCATCCCGGATAACATTACCTGCGTCATCCGTCTTTTTTACCCAGTTTTTAAGGTCGATACCAATACCGCCGGTAACGTCAACCGTAGTGAGGAAAATGGGTGAAATGCCGTTTGTGCCGCCGACTATCGGGGCTATGTTCACAAACGGAACATACGGACTGGCCTGCTTACCTGTCCACAACGCCACGTTATTTACTCCTGACATCCGCGATGAGCCTACCCCCATGGTTCCTTTTTCGGCGATCAGCATCACGCTCTTGCCGGGATGCTGAGCCTGCAATGCCCTGATCTCCTCCTGCGCCCGGGGGGTGATCATACATTTGCCGTGGAGCTCCCGGTCTGAACGGGAGTGCGCCTGGTTACCCGGCGAAAGCAAATCAGTGGAAATATCACCCACACCGGCAATATAAGTAACTACGTTAATTTCCCCGGGCACATCCGGCAGCTTAGTGAAAAATTCAGCCTTTGCATAACTTTCAAGAATTTCCTTAGCCACAGGGTTGCCATTTTTGTACGCCTCTTTCAGGCGCTCTATATCGGCTTCATACAGGAAAACCTGGGTCTTGAGCACGTTGGCGGCTTCCCGGGAAACAGAAGGGTCATCCCCCAGGGCCAGGTCAAGCAGTACTTCTATAGAGGGCCCGCCTTTCATGTGTGAAAGCAGCTCAAAGGCAAAGGCCGGCGTAATTTCATTGACCAGATATTCACCGAGAATAATCTCTTTCAGAAACCGGGCTTTTACACCCGCTGCACTTGTAGTTCCCGGTAATGTATTATAAATAAAGAATTTAAGAGAATCCTCGCGGTAAGGGTTGCCTGAATCTTTAATTTGGGTAATTATTTCGCTTAATAATTCAGCATTGTCAATGGGCTTCGGATGAAGTCCCTGGGTTTTTCTTTCTTCAATCTCTTGGATGTAATCCTGATAAATATTCATATACGGAAGTCTTGTTCGACGTTAAAAGCAGACTAAATAATAACCCTCAAAAATACAAACTGATTTCCAATTGGAACAAGAAGTTTCTTATTTAGAAGTATTCAAAATATTTTAGGATTTTCAGCCTCTGTTTTGTGTTTTAACGGCATTTGAGTCTTTTTTTGCAGTTTTTATAAAAAATTAAAACAAAGTATCCTTTATTTTGCGGCAACTTTTCAAAAAGTACAAAAAGTACATACACGGATGTCAAAGAACCTTGTTATAGTAGAATCCCCCGCAAAAGCAAAGACCATTGAAGGATACCTTGGAAAAGATTTTATCGTCAAATCCAGTTTCGGGCATATCCGTGACCTGCCTGAAAAAGAGCTGGGTGTGGATATTGAAAAAGATTTTGAACCCACCTATAAGGTTTCATCAGACAAGGTAAAGGTAGTCAACGAGCTGAAGAAGGAGGCCAGAGATAAGGAAGTGTGGCTGGCTACTGATGACGACCGGGAAGGGGAGGCCATTTCATGGCATCTTAAGGAAGCGCTGGGACTGAAGGATGATACCAAACGTATTGTATTCCGGGAGATCACCAAAAATGCTATAGGCAAGGCCATCGAAAACCCCAGGACTATTGATCTTGACCTGGTTAATGCGCAGCAGGCCAGGCGTATTCTTGACCGGCTGGTAGGTTTTCAGCTGTCGCCTGTGCTCTGGCGCAAGATCCGGGCCGGAGACCGCAAAAATCTTTCTGCCGGAAGGGTACAGTCGGTGACCGTGAGAATTGTGGTAGAGCGGGAACGGGAAATCGAGAATTTCCAGGTGACGTCTTCCTACAGAATTCAGGCCGATTTCAACGTAGGAAACGGCAAAGTGCTGTCGGCCGAGCTGTCGAAAAATTTTGAAACCCTGCAGGATGCCGAAAAGTTTCTGAATGATTGTATTCCGGCCATGTTCTCTATTGCCAGCCTGGAAGTGAAGCCTACTACCAAGAGCCCGGCTGCTCCTTTCACTACTTCCACGCTGCAGCAGGAAGCCTCCCGGAAACTGAGCTTTTCGGTACAGCAGACCATGACCCTGGCGCAGAGGCTCTACGAATCAGGGAAGATTACGTATATGCGTACGGATTCCACGAACCTTTCGGCCGAGGCCATAGAAGGGGCAAAAGGACAGATCGTCAGCGCTTACGGAGAAAAGTTTTCGAAGCCGAGGGTATTCCGCACCAAAGATAAGTCGGCGCAGGAAGCTCACGAGGCCATTCGCCCTACTGATTTTTCTGTGAGCAGCGCCGGTACCGACAGAAATGAAAAAAGATTGTACGATCTGATATGGAAACGGGCCATTGCTTCGCAGATGGCGGACGCACAGATTGAACGTACTATCGCCAAAATAGGTATCTCCACCCGCCCGGAAGAGCTGACGGCCTCGGGAGAGGTAATTAAGTTTGAAGGATTCCTTAAAGTGTATCTGGAGGGTAACGATGAGGAGGACGAAGAAAGCAAAGGCATGCTTCCGCCGCTGAACATCGGCCAGCAGCTGGGACTCATTCAAATGAAGGCTACGGAACGGTTCAGCCGCCCGCCCGCCCGCTACACTGAAGCCAGCCTGGTGAAAAAACTGGAAGAACTGGGTATTGGACGGCCTTCCACGTATGCGCCTACGATATCGACGATCATCAAACGGGAATACGTGGTGAAGGAAGACCGGCCGGGACAAACCCGGGAGTACCGGGAGCTGCTGCTGAAAGACGGCTCTGTGAGTCCGGAAGTAAAGACAGAGACCTTCGGAAGTGAAAAGGCCAAGCTTTTCCCTACCAACCTGGGGATGATCGTTAATGACTACCTGGTAGAGAATTTTGAGGAGATCCTGAACTATAAGTTTACGGCCGAGGTAGAGGATGAATTTGATGATGTAGCTGACGGGAAGGTTTCCTGGCAGAAGATGATCAAAGATTTTTACCAGGATTTTCATAATAAGGTGGAACAGGCAGCCGAAGGGGCTTCTTCCGCCACCAGTTCGAATGAGCTGGGGATAGATCCGGACAGCGGAAGAAAGCTTTTTGCCAAAGTAGGCCGTTTTGGCCCTTATCTGCAGATCGGGGAGGCCACAGATGAGGAAAAGCCTGTTTTTGTTTCCCTTAAAAAAGGAACACTGATCTCCGGCCTTACCTACGAGGAAGCGCTGGCTATCCTGAAAGGACCCAAGCTGCCGCTGGAGCTGGGCCTCCACGAGGGGCACCCGCTGGTAGTGAATGAAGGAAGATATGGCCCGTATGTTTTATACAACGGCAAGTTCTACAACCTTGAGAAAGGAGAAGATCCGCTCACGGTAACCAAAGAACGGGCTATTGCCCTGATTGAAGCCAAGGCGACAGACGGTTCCCTGCCCCGTGAAATGGCCGTGTATGAGGGACAGCCCGTGACCATCGGGAAAGGGCGTTTCGGTCCGTATGTGAAATGGGGAACTACCTATTACAATATACCGAAGACTGAAGACCCGTTGACGATGGACGATGCAAAAGTAGCGGAGATCATTCAGAACGGCAGGAAAGAGGCCGCCAGCAAGGTAATTAAGGAATTTCCCGACAACGATAAGGTAAAGGTGTTGAACGGCCGGTATGGTCCGTATATTCAGATCGGTAAGCGAAATGTAAAAATTCCGAAAGGGGTAACACCCGAAGAGCTTACCCTGGAAGAATGCCTGAAGCTGGGGGAGAAATAAAGCGTTTTCCCTTCAGGTCAGATCAGAGCCGGTTCGGGCGTTGCTTCCCCCGGAAGCGTGACGGTCAATACGGTTCCGCCTCCTGTTTCAATGCTGAAGCTTCCTTTTAAACCCAGTACCCTTTTCCGGATAGAGCTGAGACCTATGCCGTCTTTAGGTTTTTTGAAGGTATTTCCGTTATCCCCCACCTGGAAGATGATTTTCCGGTTTTCTCCTTCGTAAAGGAAAACAAATACCTCGGTGGCTTTTTTGGCGTGCTTCAGGATATTGGTGGCGGCTTCTTTCAGAATCCGTAGAATCTCCATCCGTTGGGCTGCGTTCAGCCGCTCGGCCGTCTTTTTATCAATATCTATTTCTTTGCGGTAAAGATTGTCGGGCAACAGGAAATTAGTGATCTTCAATATACTTTCATCAAAGTGTTCCGTGCGGTGGCCGGAAGAGCCCGGATATAAAAAGTGGCTTTTATCTCTTACCGACTCATACACTTTGCCCGTTTCCACTCTAAGCAGGTTGATACGTTCCCTGATGTTTTCATCATGGGTCTGGCGGGTAAGGATTTCCATATGGTGAACTATGCCGGCTAAAGAAGCCGATAGTTCGTCATGAAGATTCTGGCCGATTTTACCACAGGTTTCCCGGGCAGACTCCACCCTGGCTTCTTCGATGCGGATATCGGCTATCCGTTTTAAAGCCCTGATACGAACGGCTGTTTTTCTCCTTTCCCGCCGTATCCATAAATAAGAACCGAATATTACGGTTAATACAAAAAGTACTAACAAAGCATTCATAAATTGTCATTTAATAAAGGTCAGGTAATTGGTTTTCCATTGTGCGGAAATATTCTATATTACATTAAACTTCTTCGCTGCAGCCAATAAGGCTGTTATGCTTGAGGTTTGTGTTTTGGCCATCATTTTTCTTCGGTGTGCGGCTATGGTGTGTCTGCTCAGACCCAGCTCTTCAGCAGCTTCATTTATGGAAAGACCTCTGACAAAATACTGAAGGAGTTCTATTTCGCGTGCTGTGAACGGAATAGCTTCTTCTTCACTGCTGTCCAGTATTTTTTTAATTTCCGGGGAAATATAGCTTTTGTCTCCTGCTATTTCATGGATGCAGTCAATGACCTCATCGGCATTGGCTGTTTTACTGATAATTCCGTCAGGAGTATATTTTAAAAGATCATTGAGCAGGTAAGGACTGGCCAGGCTGCTCACCACAATCACTTTTATATTTTTGGAAACCCTCTTTACATCATTCAGAAATGTGGGGAGGGGCCGGTCATCCACATAGTAATCCAGGAACAGGTACAGAGTATCGGTAGTTCTGAACCGGATCAGGTACTGAACGAGTTCCTGCTCGTGATAGAATACATTTACAGTGCGGAATAAAGTGGTAAACTCTATCAGCTTGGCAAAGGAATCTGCAAATAACCGATGGTCATCCAGTACAATTGCGGAAAGATTTTTAAAAATTGACTTATTCATAAATCAATTAGTTTGTTATTTTTTAATTGCCAGTGGTTTATCTGACCGGTAAACTCCTTTTTCAAAATATATTATCCAAAGGAAATCTACATCAAAAAACGTGCCAGCTTGTCAAAAATTGTGCCAACCGGGAATAGTTGCAAATAATTATTTCTATGTCTCTTTTTTGCCGGGAAAGCACCTGTAAGATTTCTGCAGGTTGCATTTATAGCCTGGTGCGGTGTAAATGGATCATCTTTGTGCGTTGTTTGTAAGAAAATAGAGCATTTTGCTTATGGGATAGGATATTTATGGAAAAAATAAACTAATAATGTTGCTTAATTATACATCATGGTTATATTTGTGTATTGTTTATAGCCTAAATTAATTATATGATATGAAATCAGTACTAAGAAAAAGGTATGTAAAACCTGCTCTACTGAAGCATGGACTGTTAAAGAAACTGACTTTGAAAATCGGAAGTACTGCTGATGCATTTAGCGGTACAGGGGTTGAGGTCTAGACAGGAACTTGTTGCATTTGTCATCAGTTAGTGCTACGGATGGTATATATACATATCCCTATAATTTTCGGAATTACAGGGATATGTATATATTTTTTAAGGGAGGTCATCTCCAGATGGGAGATGTGCTCAACTGTCCGGGGCAAACTTATGAAGAAAAAATTGCTAACTGTTTCCGGGAAGAGGGGATAGCGCTCGTTAAAAAACTAAAACATAACTTTATTCTTTTCCTGCGGGATTCCCTTACAGGAGACAGCTATCTTGTCCGTGACAGATTTGGGATAGAGCCCGTTTATTTTAAGACACCCGGTTTTTCCTTTTCACAGAACCTGGCAGGGCTGAGAGATAAGGAGAGGATTGATGAATTCAGGCTTCGAGATTACTTGCTGAATGGTAATTCAGGAGAAAATATGGCGGACTCCGCGACATTCTTTGAGGGGGTGCATATTGTTCCTCCTGCGTGCTATATGCATCTGGATGCGAAAGGCCGTTTTAGCTGTAAAGCCTACTGGGGGCCTTCTCCCGTTGATATCAGAGGAAAGAGGGAGTCCTGGCTTTTTGAGGAATTTCGCGAGCGCCTCTTTAATTCCATGGCTTTCCTTACGGAGGGGCTTTCGGGGGTCGGGTCACACCTGAGCGGAGGGCTGGATTCTTCGTTGATTACCATGGTGTATGCCCGGGTCCGGGATGCATCTTTTCCTACATTTTATTTTGATCTGGCAGGCGCTGAGCAAAACGATCTCTATTATGCCAGGCTGGTAGCCCGTAAGATCGGTTGCCCGCATTACAGAATACTGCCGCAGAAGGATATATATGCTGCATTGTATCGTCTTAGCAGCGCCAGCATGGCCCCGGAAAAATTCATACTGCCTTCGGTTATTCACTATGCTGTAGGCAGTGCAGCCCTTGAGATGGGGTGTCATAACCTCCTTACCGGAAGTGACGGCGATTCCGT
This sequence comes from Leadbetterella byssophila, assembly GCA_040394735.1. Lineage (GTDB taxonomy): Bacteria > Bacteroidota > Bacteroidia > Cytophagales > Spirosomataceae > Leadbetterella > Leadbetterella byssophila_A. The sequence goes on along the minus strand of JBEBRR010000008.1, from coordinate 45,580 downwards.
AGTAGGTCACGGATATGCATACCTGAAAAAGCTCCGTAATGATGATTTTGAAGCTTTCGTCTCTCATCTTGTGCGGTTCCGGCTATCGGAGAGCAGGGCTGCCCCGTCTGTGGCTCCGGAGATACGTAATCAAATTATCGGGAACGAGATAGTAAGGGCTTTGCGCGGAAAGGACACCCGGAAGGTGCTGGGGATCATGAAAGTGGCCAGGAGCAGGTTCGGGTACGTGCCGCTGGAGTTTCTGAACTATCTGGCAAAAGGGGTGTGGAAGAAGTTGAGCATGCTGCCGGTGTTACAGGAGGAAGGGTCGCTGCTTCGGGACGACTACCGTTTACCGGAGCCGGCTGTTTCCCGCTTTGAGGCAAATGATCTTTATGTTATGGAGGATAAAGAGGTCGTGGATAACTTTAAAGCCGCGGTCAATGCCGGATTCTCTTCTCATTTTGAACAATTCTATGCTATGGAGAGGGATATGGGCGTCCGGTACCTCCATCCCTTTTTCGATAAAGATCTTTTTGAGCTATGTCTCGCTATTCCTGATGTAATTCGTTTCGGTAATGGCAAAACACGGTGGTTATTGCGGAATGCCATGAAAGACCTCCTGCCTGAAGAGCTTTATAACCGCCGGGATAAAGATGAATTTTCCCATTACATGATTTCCTCCTGTAAGTTGCTTTGGGAGGACAACCGGGAAAGACTGGAAGACAATAGTGATTTGTGGCAGTATGTGGATAAATCACGGTTCCTGAAACAAATGAACATTCTTCTTAAGGGGAAATATCCCGTAGAGGTATCCCGGAGCCTGGCCGGCAAGCTAAACCGCGTTATGTATGCGGGTATCTGGCTGGATGCCGTAAACTCCTGATAGTTATAATCACTAATTATGGTGAATGCATCATCTTTTCGCTATAAATTTTTGTTATTTGCGCGATCTCTTTGTGTAAAAAGTGGCCATTAGCTAAAAATGTATTAAAAAAGTACTTAAAATATTTTACTTTCTCGTATTAAATAGTTTATTTTAGGTATTAATATGAAAATTAGTAGCCATGAAAACTATAAAAATCTATGAATATGGATCGCTTTTGTTATAGCAGATGATCTTTCATTAACCGCTTTCCATATAGCCGGGTTGTCCTTCTATATGGGTGAGGTAATCTTAATGTACTGTGTAGCCATACTGACCAGGGTGTTCTGGTTGAATTATGTGTTTTACAAATAATCCTGTTAAATTATGAATCAAAAATCTACTATCCCTCAGGTATTCTTACGAAGGTGGCTGTTGCCGGGAATACTTTTTTTGCTGACTTTTTTTAACGGAGCTTCCGCGCAGGTGGCTTCGTTGCCGAACAATGAGCCTGTGCGTTATGTGAATCCCAAAACCCCCTCGCTTAATCATGTAACAGGTGGTAGTTGGACCTCAAGCCCTTCCATATTAGGTATAGTCAATGGCGTTGATAACCCGGACAGGGTATATGATAATGATACCACCAATTTTGCTACGCTGGTAGGTACTATAGGTATTATTGGTGATCAAAGAGTTACAATTGCCATAAATGAAAGTATTACGGCTTCAGCAACTAATCCTTATTTTGTAGGCTTTGATATTACCAAAAATGATATCCTGAGTCTAAACCTCGGAAATGCAGTATTCCAGATAAAGCTGTTTAACGGCACCTCCGAGGTTCATACCTACACAATTGATAATGCGAAGCTGCTGGGTTTGCTGGGGGTAGGGATAGGAACTGCGCGGCCGGCGCGGATAGGATTTACCTATGCGCCTGGCACGGCTACCAGTTTTAACCGGGTGATGTTTATTCAGGCTACCAACGCTGTGGTGGCTCTAGGTACAACGCAGCTGCATAATCTGGTATTGGGAAAATACGTTCAGGCAGATTACAGTTCAGCAGCTTGTAATACTAATAACCGGTTGGGCGCTCCAAATTACCCTATCGGTGTCATAGAGGCCCGAACCTCCAACTCCGGGGTGGGTAACCCTTATGGGGCGTTAGATAATAACGGATCTACCTACACTGATATCGGCGGACTCCAGTCTGCTTTGACCGGTGGTGTGAATTATGCTGTCGGAGATGTTTTCGGTACCGATCTTAATACCGGAGGTGCCAAGGCATTTGTGGGGTTTGACCTGGAAAATGATAACCTGCTCGGGCTTCTTAATGCCAGTCTTTTAAGTAATTATACGATATCATTATATAAAGATGGCAGCGCCGTTCCGGGCGGGTCATTTTCGGGCAGTAACCTGTTGGCGACCAACCTGACCCTGCTTGCCGGACAGCCGGGGCGTGTCACTCTTGGCTTTCTCACAGATAAAGCCTTTGATGAAATAGTTCTGAATGTTGCCAGTGCATTATCCACCAACGCAACCAAAGTGCACGGTGTGGTATATAAGCCTTTCTGTGCTGCCACAGGAGGAGATGTGCTGGCCTGTAATACCTTGACCAGTTTAAGTAACCCGGCTCACCCGTTATATATTAACGGACTCCGGACGGGTAACGGCGGGGTAGCTAACCTGGGTACCATCAGTGATACGGAGAATATCATCAACGGATCAGGTTCTCCGGCTACCATTACTACTGTAGCCGGTGTGGCGGGTTCTTCGTCGGTTTCCGTGGCTAATGCCCTGGAGACCTACCCGGCAGGTTCTTTCGCCGGGTTTGATGTAGAGTCGGCTTCCCTGCTGCAGGCCACTGTTCTCGGAAATTCAGGCATCAAAATAGAATTGTATAACAGCAGTAGCGGTACCCCCAATGTTCCGGTTTTCGTAAGTTCCGGAAATGTTCTGGCGGGTGTAGGAGCCATCTCAGGCGTAAACAGAGGAGTAATCGGAGTAGTCAGTAATGTGGCCTTTGATGAGGTGCGCCTGGTGATTGATCAGACCGTGACGGCCAATGTGGGAAATTATAAGGTTCATGGGGTATATTTCCAGAAGGCATGTGACCAGCCCGTGGATTGTTCCTTTGCCGGACTGATAAGCCAGGAAGCACACGGAGCAGTGGTCAATGCCGATAAAACAGGTGTTGCCCTGGTAGCCAATGCCACGCTGGGCGATGAGGCTATGGAAAATCCATGGAACGCCGTATCAGCTTCTGCCAGCGATTTCGCTTCCATGAATGCATTGGCAGGAGTACTTGCCACTACCTCACTTTCAGTAGCTGCCACGGCATTTGAGTTTCCCCAGGGTACCTTTGCGGGCTTCGAGGTTTCCAAAGACGGTGGCTTGCTTGATCTGGGTCTTTTAGGAGATGATAATATTGAGATCATTACCTATAATAACGGTGTGCAGGCCGATATTGCTGATATCTCCGGCGGAGGGCTCCTTGATCTGTCGATCTTGGCCGGAAGCACCGGCCGGTCTGTGATCGGGTTCTACAGTAATGCACCCTTTGATGAAGTCCGGATCCGTTTATTACGCACAGTTTCAGCAGCCACGGGCTACTCCCTGAATATTTACGGTGCGGTGGTAAGCACACAATATGTATATCAGGACGGCGGACTTCAATGCCGTCTGAGATATCTCCGGCCGGATCAGAATACAGGGTATATCAATACACCGGTTTACGGAAGTACATCTACCAATGATGATATGCCGGGGGGTATATATACCAATGCGGGAAGCCCTTCTGTTCCGTCGGGAGCCAATTATACCTTTATTATTGATCCTGATGGCGGGTATACCTTCCAGACTGATACTCCCGGAGAATATACCTTTAATATCCAGGTTTGTTCGGATGAGGTACCCGGCGACTGTCCTGTAGTGGAATTAAAAATTCATGTTCTTGACAGAGGTTCGGTGAACCCGCCTGTGGCTTACCGCGACTATGCCGTAGTAACGGAAAACAGCACCAATAATATTATCCCTGTAAAAGCCAACGATATCCCGGGTAACGTAGGGGGAACGCTGGGTAACCCGATACCGGGCACAGTGCCTGCTAATGGTTCGGTGACATATAACGGAAACGGAGAAGCAGTTTATACGCCTGTCAACGGCTTTACCGGTACAGATACCTTTACCTATACCATCTGTGAAACCCCCAGCGGTGAATGCAGCGGACCGGTGATTGTAACGGTGTATGTGCAGGAGCTTACCTCTGAAAATACTACCCTGGCAGCAGATGACCAGTTTATCGGGGGAATGAATTTACCGCTGAGCGGTAACATTCTGGCCAATGATACGGATGCCGAAGGAGACTCCCAAAGTGTGGCACTGATTGATCTGGATGGGGACGGCGTACCGGAAACAGCACCTACAGGTTCGGCACAGGACGTTTTCCAGGAAAACGATAAAGTGGGAACCATCACTGTGAACGCCTCTGCCGGAGATATCGTCTTCACTCCTGTAACGGGCTATAAAGGTACGGTGAATGTAGCGGTAAGAATACAGGATAACCGCGGTGCCACCTCTCAGTCCACGGTTGTCCTTATTATCAAAGAAGGGCCGGATATGGCTCCTACCATTCAAATTTTCAGTACGGAGTTTCTGGCGAATGCAGAGAGGGATTTTATCGTGAACGTTTGGGAGCTCAATAACGGAAGCATAGTTAATGGAGAAAAGCCCGTTGTGGTTAAGATCATTAAAAACCTGAACTTCGATATTACTGTACCTGGTTTGACATTATCAACAAGTGATCAGGACGGACAAAATTCACAATCAGCCTACGGTGGTAGCAATATCTCCAACAGCAATGGTGAATGGACTTTCCGGGAGGATTTCTTTGCCATCTATATAACTGTAAAACCAACGGTTAGCCTGACCCGGGCATCTGACGGAAAGGTAGGTATCTTAGGTTTTCATATCAAACGGAAAGCAGGAGCTTCTATGGGGGTACAAAACCTGAGTGTGGAGATATCGCCTTATTCAGGAGGTGAGACTAATACTGCTAACAACAAAGCTACCAGGAAGTTAGGTCTAAATTAAATTAAAAATATTTTTATTAATACAATTATTTGAATCATATGAAAACTAGAATTTTAGTATTATTTGCAGCCCTTCTCTTTGGTTCATTGGGAGATTTGATAGCGCAGAGTGTGGTATTAGCGGTTCAACATGACCCTGCGACTATACCTATTAACGGCAGAGGCAGAATTAGAGTGGTTATCAGCTCTTCGGGCCCGGTATCGGCCGGAGCAATTTCTCTTCAGATATCAGTACCGTCTGCAGCTGTGTCCATTCTCTCTAACGGAGATCAGAATGAATTGAATGGAGGAAACATAACTTCAAATGACGGGAGCACGATCCATGTTTCCTTACCTGCTATTTCCGATGGAGACGGAGGGTGGGCATTAAATATATGGGTACAGGGTAATGCCAGCACAAGCGGGGCTTTTTTGGTAACCACTGCTAATCTTGATTCTGCACCGCTCGCGGGTGATGATCCTGCGGATAACAGTGCCAGTAGTTCCATAGAGGTTACATCAGCAACTCCCGTTGACCTGATCTCCTTTAACGGTAAAGCAGAAGGCGGGAAAGCGGTGCTTGACTGGCTGACAGCCGAAGAAACCGGTTTTAGTCACTTTATAGTGGAAAAAAGCCTGGATGCAAAGGCGTTCACCGCTATCGGAGAGGTGCCTGCCAAAGGAAGCGGCAACAGTTATGGGTTTACCACTGATCAGACGGAAGCGCTCGTATATTATCGCCTGACCATGGTAGATGCAGACGGCACCACCGCACCGAGCAAGATTATCCCGGTAGCACTGGATGATTCGCAAAGTCCTGCATTTATGGTTTACCCTAACCCTACAGCAGATTACCTGCAGATAAAATACAACGAAGGAGGAACCGTAAGGATAGTAGATATAAGCGGTAACCAGATCAGGAGCCAGCAGGTAGAATCAGGGGTGAGTGTAATTGATGTGCGGGATCTGAGAGAAGGAGTCTATTACGGCAAATTCAATAACCAGTCCTTCAAATTTGTGAAAAAGTAAACATCTGGATTTTAAAAGAGGCTGCCTTTCTGTGTTTCATCAAATACAGAAGGCAGTTTTTTTATGCTTTATCAAGGGGGCACAGAAAATTCACAAACCCTGAATAATAGTTCCGGGTTCCGCTTAACTTCATTTTCTTCATGTATTATATATTTAGTTCCGAGTGGGGAGTTCCGGGTTCTATTTAACGGTTTCTTTCATTTCTCTACCCCTCAATACTCTCCCGGAACTCTCCACTCAAGCGTTAAATCATAATCCGGCCTAACGGTGCACAAGCAAAAGCCGGAAGCTTGCAGGAAATACACCCTGCCCAATTTATACAACGCGCGCTATTATTTAATCGGTAATGATCAGCCTGCCGCTGAATGTCTGTCCGTCGAGAAGCACCGAGTACAGGTAGGTTCCGGCCGCGGGTTTCAGGGGGAGATATACTTCATTCGGACCATCTTTCAGGGAATATTCACCGGTATGAACGGCTCTTCCGTACAGGTCGGTCAGTGTGATAACGGCGGGGTTTTTACCGGGATTTTTTATGGTAAACTTTACGAAATCCCGGCTGGGGTTAGGGGAGACTGTTATGAACTGATCGGCTGCTTCTGTAATGACCCACGCGAGATGAATATCTTTTCCTGTCAGGTTTCCTGCAGCATCTGATCCGTTCAGGAGAAGCTCATAATTTCCGGGGGCAGCAGGGCTCTGGAAAGTACCCTCCAGTGTATTATTATCTGTGAGGGTTATTCCAAGGCCGGAAACCGGCAAAGCGGTGAAACCCTCGTCTCCGGGAACTCTGAGGAAAGCCCGTATACCGGCTGACGCAGCGGTCAACAGATTTTCATCCTTCAGCACAAACCGGATCTGCGGTGCGGAACGGTATATCCTGGCCGATGCTGACGGCAGTGCCCCGTTAATATAGGCCAGCAGTACAGGATTAAGCTCATCTTTGCTTTGAGAGTACGGGTACATGGCATTGCTGCGGGCATCTTCCCAGTTAACTTCCAGGTGAGCTGCGTTGTTATCTCGTGTGATTTCACTGATTTTTTCGTCTTTATCAATAAAAAGCCGGACACGCCGGAGGCCACCGCGAAAGGCGAGGGTGTCAGAATATGTATTGTTAAAACTTCTGCGAACAGCCTGGAGAGCCGAGCTTTCCAGGGTCCCGTCATCGTATTCAAGATAAGCGCTGACCGTTACAGGCTGATTGGCGTCTATCCTTCCGAGGTTCTTCACCACGGCAGAAACAATGATCTGATCCGTGTCTTTAAGGGGTACGCTTGCATTAACGCTCTGTATGCCCAGGGAGCCTTCTTCAAAAGTGTAATCAGGGTTCTCAAATGGATTGACGATCAGTGCGGGGTCGCCCTGAAGAATCAGCTGGTGCGAATTGGACTGGTCAAATGCATTGTAAGATACCTTTCCGGTTTCATGAGCTATTGCTTCCCGGATGATCTTCCCTACCGGTTTCCCGAAAAGCTCTGGTGTATTGAACATTTTGGCGTAGAAGGTCTCGAGAAAACCCATAGAAGAGGAGGTATAGGCCCAGAAAGAATTGGCAAGGACGGCTATAGCCCCTTTATCAGGAGTGAACAGCCAGTCGGTGCTCAACGGGCTGTAACGGTAGAATACGTTGCTCACGCCGCAGCCGTTAAAGTACATAAAGGGGTATTTTCCCTTATTGCTGAAGCCGAGCCGGGCATCGGACACATAGCCGATATTAAAGTCAAGCGTACTGGATGAACCATGTCCGAAGTAAGTGATAAAGCCCAGCCCGTTATTGGTTTCCCTGCTGATATTAACCTGTTCGGTGTTATCAAGAGATTGCTTAAAAAGATGTGTTACTGATGGATTAGTGAGCGAGCTGTCGGCCTTCCGTTCTATTTTTTCCATAAAGTTTTTGAAGTCATTTATTTCGGTGGTCCCGCTTCCTCCATTGAGGTGCAGCATTTGCTTCTTCCAGTCCGGGGTGGGCTGGTTTTCAAATTCTTTTACCTTTTCCAGGTAATTTTTTACTTCCCGGTTTTCACGCGCGGCGATCCTTCCGGTGAGATAGGCGGTCACATCGGGGTGGCCCCCCCCGAGCCCGGCAGAAAAAAGGGCGTCGCTTCCCGGGTATCCGAAGGAAGGCACAAGGTCAAGGTCAGCCTCGGTTTTAAGTGAATTGGGAAAGCTCACCGGTTTGCCGATCAAAAGAAGGTAACGGTCGCCGGAGGCATCTCCCTGAAGCTGGTATCGGAGATATTCGCGGATGGCCGCGGGGCTCCGCTCTCCGTAGTTGAACTGGTTGTAAATGTCCTGGATCTCCACCAGCTCCACTTCGTGATTTCCACCTGCCGGAGAAGAACGGTAGGCTCTATATTCTTCCGCGCTTTCCCGCAGTGAAGGGTGAGTGATGATAATATAATCAGCTTTTACGGAAGGAAGTTTGAAATGAACCGGCTGCCCTCCGGCAAAGCTAAGCGTTTTACGGGTCAGGAATACGCGTTTGACGGCGGGCCTGTTTTCCACATACACACCATCCCCTGAGAAAGGAACCTGTCTTCCGGAAGCTGCATCAGTGATATCATAGGCAATAAGCGGGGAATTTCCGGTCCGGATATGGGAAGCAGGCACGGAAGAAGCCGGAAGGTTCAGCGTGAGTGTGTCTCTGCCTGTCATGTCGGTGCTCTGCGGGTAAGTGAGGGTATAATTGGTCCAGGAATGGGCCACAGCCGTATTCCGGATGGAGGATTGCGTGGTAAAGGAAAAAGAAGGATCTGCCGCCAGTTCTCCAGCGGAAACTTCGGCTTCCAGGTAGAACTGGTCAAAGCCGATATGCCGGATGGTGCCGATGACCCTGCTGTTGAGTTTTGCTGTTATTTCATGATTGAGGTGACTCCGGGTATAAATCAGGGCATTAAAGCGTACGGAATATCCCGGTTTTGGTATATAGTTTTTAAGGGATATCTTTTCAGATGCAGTTCCGTCGCTATAAATGAGCGGGCCTGACCAGGATTCGGCCCGTTCATAATAAGACTGCTGTACGAAAGGTACCAGGCCGATGAGGTTATTAAACGACCAGGTGTCTTTGAAAGAAGTAACCTCTTTTGCAATGTGAAAATCTTCTATATTAGACGTGTTTTTAAATGTATAAGGGGTGTGGGTTCTGCCGGAGGAAGGGCCTACTGTAATAAAGATATAAGACTCATCGGAAAACAGGTTGTCTATTACCCGGGGGCGGTTACTGTGAGGAAGGTAAACCAGGCTGTCCTGCTCACCCTGGTTGGCTTTTAGAAAAAACTCATAATAATCTCCCTCGTCAAACCGGCCATCACCAAGACCTGTGCCGGTTTTGAGGATTTCCTTTCCTCTCCGGATAACCCGGATGTCGCCCGGCCGGGTTACCGCGCCGTTCAATTCTTTGATATCCTTATACTGAAGCCGGTAAATACCGGTTTCCCGGAAGGGTATTTTAATGTATTCCTGCCCGGGAACGATCCATTGATTGCTGTAATTGTTTTGGGCAGCAAGTGTCCGGGTGATAAGAACGAGGAAAACAATGATAAGTTTCTTCATAGCTGGCTTTTACTACCTGTTCAAAGATACTAACAAGATCATAAAAATAGTGTATATACGTAGTTTTAGTTAGTTATTTTTCCCTAAGAAATAGCGGAAAGCGTATAGGAGAAATAAGATTTTCTATATTTGCGGAAGGTTTGGGATTATGCCTCCTGAAACGGAAATAACGGGGATGAAAAAGAAGCTGGTGGTTTTATCAGGTGCCGGAATGAGCGCCGAGAGCGGGTTGAAAACCTTCCGTGATAAGGGCGGGCTCTGGGAAACCTGCCGGATCGAAGATGTGGCTACCCCGGAGGCATGGGCACGAAACCCGCAGCGGGTGCTTGACTTTTATAACGAGCGGCGCCGGCAGGCTTTTGAGGCAAAGCCTAATGCCGGTCATACAGCCCTGGCGGAGCTGGAAGATGTCTTTGATGTACAGATTATTACCCAGAATGTAGACTCCCTGCATGAAAAGGCGGGATCTTCCCGCGTGCTGCACCTGCACGGAGAATTGAGTAAGGTGCGGAGTGTCAGAAACCCCGGGCTGATGTATGACATTGGCGGGAAGGCTATCCGGTGGGGAGACCTGGCCGGTGACGGAGAGCAGCTCCGGCCCCACATTGTCTGGTTCGGAGAGATGGTGCCCATGATTGAGCCTGCTGCCGGTCTCTGCCTGAGTGCAGATATCTTTGTGGTGGTGGGTACCAGTCTTCAGGTATACCCCGCAGCGGGCCTCGTGGATCATGCAGGAGAAAAAGTGCCTAAATTTGTGGTGGATCCGCATTTGCCTGATTACCGCTTTAGTGTGAAAAATGTGGAGTTTATTCAGGAAAGCGCTGCGGAAGGATTACCCCTGCTGGCAAAAAGGCTGAAGGCGGAATACCTTTGAAATTTGAAATTGCATTTTATTCAAAAAGCGCTAGGATTTTGACATATTTTTGTTATATTTGGTATATTGTTTAACAAACCTGTATATTTTATAGACTGAAAAAAAACATAAATAACATATTCGCGTTGACGCTTTAATATCCTGTGCCTGAAATACGACCAATTTTTCAATGAACTACAGGGCGGTAGAAGTGGAGACGCCTGCGGTAAAGCGTGGGCGTTCCTTTTGCTTTGTAGTTCAGCCTTTGGTCGGGCTTCAGGTACAGGCAGGGGAATCAGCCCTCGCTTTTTTGTTCCACTGTTTTGAAATTGAATAATTATTAATATCATGGACAACCGCCTTTTTACCAATCTCTCCGCCATCGTCCTGGATGACCATAAACTTTTTGCAGATTCGTTCGCTAAGCTGGTTGAATTTACCTCCTTATTCCGGACCGTAAATGTGTTTTATCATGAGCAGGACCTCATGCAATACCTCGTCCGCTTCCGGACCAATGACACGTTGTATTTATTCGTGGATTATTATATGGGAGAGAGGTCGCTGCCCGCGTTCCTGAACGATCTGAAAAGGTTATCCAGGAATATCAAGGTAATTGTGGTCAGCAGCATCAGCAACTCTTTCCTTATTCATGACCTGCTGAGGTTTGCTCCCAACGGAATTATCGGAAAAACGGCCAGTGCAGATGCGCTGATCGACTGCATCCATGAAGTAGCTAACGGCAGGGAATACATCTCGGGGGAGATCCGGGAGATTATGGCCAGCGATAAGGGTGGACTGGCGGTACCGTTTACTTCCCGGGAGATTGAGCTTTTAAGGCATTTTGCGCGGGGCTTATCCATCAATGATACGGCTGAAGAGTTAAAACTAAGCCGCCACACCATAGCGGCACACCGCAGGAAGATGATGGCTAAAACCAATACATCCAGCATTACCGGCCTGCTGTCGGCAGCTCAGAAGCTGAGTGTTATCTGATGCGGCAGTTATGAATGCTTTCCCCGATCTCCTGGTATTGGCCGTATTGGCCGGGACATACCTGCTGTTAAGGCGGGAAAGGAAAAAATTTGCCTCCCGTCTCCGGGTACTGCAGGAGCTGGCAGATATACAGATCAGAGAAGCACGGATGCAACTGACACGGGAGATCCAGGGCAGGGTGGGGCAGGATCTTCATGATGACCTCTCAGCATCCCTGGCGGGAATCGTTCATCAGCTGGAACTTCTTTCTGCACAGACAGAGGATACCTCCATCAAAAGCCATATCGGTTCGCTCAGCCTGCAGACGGGTGACGTATACCGGTCGGTAAGAAACAAGAGCCATTTTTTATACTCGGACGCTGCTGAAAACACCCTGGAACAAAGTATAAGAAGAATTACTGATTTTGTGCTGCCGGATAAACTGTACCGGAAAGAAATAGATATTGACCAGGAAACGGATGAGCGGCTGAATACGAATCAGCGGATGGAGATCCTGAAAATTCTGCAGGAAGCTGCAGTCAATATCCTGAAGCATGCAAGGCAGGCTACAGAAGTATTTGTATTTCTCTATAAAGACCGGGACGGGAAAATCATCTTCCAGGTAGGTGATAACGGAAGAGGAGGCCGGGGGATTTCCGGCGGTATCGGCTTAAAATCCATCCGTCAGCGGGCAGATGCCCTGAAAGGGAAGTTTAACATAAACACGGGGAAAGGTACCGTTATCACCATCATTTTTCCGGAGAACACGGAAGGATCCGGCATCCCCGTTTCTTATTCCGTAAAACAACCATGAGGAAAAGCAGCATGTAAGCCGGCTAACAGCCGCCGGATGAATACCGGGGCATGGCTGATCATCATTTCTGCCGCTTACGCGGGAAAAAGCGGTTTTCTTCAGAATCGGATGCAACCTGAAGTAATTCCTGCGCATCTTCGTAAAAAGAAAAGCTATTACTTATGAAAAAATTATTACTTGCCTACCTGATGGGCCTGGCATGCCGGGGAACTGTTGCGCAGGAAGTGACCACGATCAGCGGAAAGGTCAGGGACGCCTCTTCCGGGGAGGCGGTTGAGTTTGCTACCGTCGTAGCTAAAAAGTATCCTGACAGCACCATTGTTCAGAGTGTTTTTACCGACAGCCTCGGGAGTTTTTTTATGACAGTGCCTCCGGGAGCTTATTTTCTTCACATCAGCCTGGTAGGTTATGAGCCTCTTAGCACGGCATCGTTTTCCGGCGGTGACCGGGTGCCCGGAGAATTGCTGCTGCGGACCAACAGCCGGGTGCTGGAAGAGGTGACCATACAGGGGCAGAAGCCGGCCATTGAACGGCAGCCTGACCGGATGATTATGAATATTGCCGGAAACAGCATTTATAAAACGGCAATCAACGCCCTGGATGTACTCAAAAAAGCGCCGGGTGTACGGGTAAGTCCTGACGGTGCCATCTCACTGGGAAATAACATAACTCCCAAGGTTTTTATAGACGGGAAGGATGTGCCCATGAGCGGCACCGAACTCAATAATTACCTGAATACCCTGGAACCCGATCTGATCGAGACCATTGAGATCATCACCAGCCCTTCAGCAAGATATGACTCGAAATACAGGGCCATTGTTAACATCAGGCTGAAGCGGGATAAAAACCTGGGACTGAGCGGGAATTATACACTGGCTTACCGCCAGCACCGCTTTGGTGATCTGAGCAACAATGTAAATTTAACTTACAAGAGCAGGAAAGCCGCCTTTACGGCTGCGGGCGGATACAATACGGGCAAAGGCTTTTACCAGTATGACGGTATACAGAACCTGTTCGGGCAAAACAGCCTGGATACCTATACGGATGTGGTTTCCAGGGCCGGCAGTGTGCCTTTCAGGGTGGGGGCGGACTATTTTTTCAATAAGAATCATTCGGCAGGAATAACCTATCGCTTTTATGACCGCAACGAGATCAAGGACAACAAAACCGACAATCTCGTGACGCAGAACGACGTATCGGTGCTTCAGAAGACGGATCAGCATTCGGAGCCCGTGGATAATAATAACTCGCTGAATGCCTATTATTCAGGAAAGCTGGGGAAATCATCGCTGGACTACCTGGGAACAGTGGCCCGTTATACCAGTGAAGAGTTTCAGAATATCGACACACGGGAAGGACAGGAAATGGTGGAGAGGCTGAAGTCAGGCATTGCCAGCCGGATCAATATTTTTTCTTCCCAGGCTGATTACAGAACTCCCCTGCTGAAAGGTAATTTTGAGACAGGGGTAAAGCTGGCCTTTACCGATACCGATAATGACGTAAGGTTTGATATACTGAAGGAGAACGGCTTCGAGAAGGATCCCCTGAGAACCAATCATTTTTTTTATAAGGAGCGTATACTGGCCGGCTATCTGAATTATGCCGGAGCATATAAAAAGATCACTTACCAGGCAGGCCTGCGGACGGAGAATACATATTCGGAAGCCCGTTCGGAAAGTACGGATAACGTTACCCTGAGAAATTACACCCACTGGCTGCCAACAGCTGTTTTGGGTTGGAAGATGGATGACAACAATATGCTCGGACTCTCCTATACAAGCCGCCTCAGAAGACCGTATTTTGAAGAGCTGAACCCTTTCCAGTTTTATATCAGTCCTTTTACCTATGCAGAGGGGAACCCGTTTCTTTTGCCGGAAAGAACAGACCAGGTGGAGCTGACCTACAGCTTTAAGAATTACGGATTTTCAGTAAGAACCGGAAAAACCCGTGATAATATACAACAGGTGCCTTACTATAACCCGGAGACCTTTATGACCCGGTACTACCGGGAGAACCTGGAAAAATCGGTCTTCCATGCCATTAGCTTCAATGGCTCAAACAGCATCAGGAAGTGGTGGAATGTACAATACTATGGCCAGCTTACAGCAGAGAATTCGTACTATTTTATCAATGGGAAGGCGTTGGACAAATATGTGGCTGCCACCTATGTCAGCGGTTCCCAGGCATTCACCTTAAAGAATAGCTGGACAATCGACAATTCATTGTCCTATTATGCAGGCGGAGATGCGATTTATAAGGTGCTTCCTGTATGGAATATGAATCTGGGAGTTCAGAAAGTAGTTAAAAATGTGGTTTTGAAGCTTAGCCTGGACGATGTATTCAATACCGGTAACCAGCGTATCAGATCAAACAGCCCTGATGTTATTGACACTGAGTTTGTTCAGTACTACGGCTCAAGAAAAGTAAGATTCCAGCTTATTTACCGGTTTGGTAAATCCACCTACAAAGCACGGCAGTCCACCAGGACGGACGAGGAGAACCGGGCAGGGTGAGGGCGTGAATAACTAATAGTGAACAACTAACAGTGAAAAAATAAATTAAAGATTTCCGGACTATTCACTGTTCATTAAAAAAAATCCCCGGTGTTTGCCGGGGATTTTCTACAGATAAGCAAGATAATCTTATTTCTCTGCATTCAGCTGTCCTCTCAGGGCACGCGGGATAGTCACGCTTGCTACCGGGTTGGCAGCCGGATCAATGATGGTCAGCTCCGGAAGTTCAATCGACTTCACGCGGATAGACTTACCCAGACCTAATTCAGTTACATCAAGGTTAACAAACTCAGGGATCAGTCTGGCAGGTCCTTTAACACGGATTTTTCTCAGTGTCTGTACCAGTTTACCCCCTTGTTTAGCTCCTTTCGCTATTCCGGTAAGACGGATAGGAATGGTAGTGGTGATCACCTTGTCAGGATTGATCTCCAGCAGGTCTACGTGAACAAGTGAATCATTAACAGGGTGGAACTGCTTATCCTGGAGGATAGCCGTGTACTCTTTCCCGTCAATGGTCAGCTTGATCTGATACGCGTCAATGCTGTAAATTACAGGTCTGAACAGATAAGCGGGCGCATAGAAAGAAATTTGCTCTTCCCCACCATACAAAATGCCCGGTACATATCCTTCAGCGCGTAATTCCTGTGCTGACTGACGACCGAGATTCGCTCTTTTAAACCCTACAATCTCAGTTACTTTCATGATTAAAACTTAAGTTTTTGTTGATAATTTATGAACAATGTACTAATTGATCCGTTGTCTCTGATCCTACCGATGGCATGAGCAAAAAGCTCGGCTACCGATATTACTTTTACTTTCGGGTTGTCCTGCCGCAAAGGAATGGAATCGGATACGATAACTTCCTCAAATACGGAATTGGAGATGATCTCGTGTGCCTTATAGGAAAACACGGGATGGGTTGCCACAGCCCGGACTGATTTTGCTCCTTTTTCCAGGATCAGCTCAGCCGCCTTGCAGATCGTACCGCCGGTATCGATCATATCATCTACGAGTACCACGTTGGCATCGGTCACATCACCGATCAGCTGCATGCTGGCGATCTGGTTGGCTACCTTCCTTTGTTTATCACAGATCACGATATCCGCATCAAAAAAGCTGGCAAATCTTCTTACCCGTGATACCCCGCCTACATCCGGAGAGGCAAAAAGCAGGTTGTCAATCTGTTTTTCCTTCAGGTAAGGAACAAAAACCGAGGTTCCTTCCAGGTGGTCCACAGGGATGTCGAAAAATCCCTGAATCTGCCCGGCATGAAGATCCAGCGTCATGATCCGGTCTGCACCCGCTGCCGTAAGCATATTGGCCACCAGTTTGGCGCCGATAGCTACCCTCGGACGGTCTTTCCTGTCCTGACGGGCATACCCGTAATAAGGAATAACAGCCACTACATAGTGGGCAGAGGCTCTTCTGGCAGCATCAATCATCAGCAGAAGCTCCATCAGGTTGTCAGCATTGGGAAATGTACTCTGAACAAGAAAAACGTCACAGCCTCTTACCGACTCTTCAAAGTTTACCGATATTTCACTGTCGGCAAATCGCTGAATAGACACTTTTCCCAGCTCTTTTCCGTAATAATAAGCCACTTTCCCGGCTAAATACTGAGAATTAGTTCCCGAAAAGATTTTGACTTCTGCCATGGGGGTAGGTTTGTTCCGAAAAGTGCTGCAAAGGTACGAAAAATAATACGATGTATTAAGCTACTTTTAAAAAATAATATTAAATTGCACGAAGATTCTTAAAACTATACCTCAAAGGGAAATGCAACTGTCACTGATAGATGAAGTCCCCGAATTCAATAAAGCGTACTTTCTCGATGTCTACGCCGAGGCGCTTTATGACAGCGGGAAAGATAAAATGCGGCTGAAAACCATAAACGGCCAGCAGGTACCCGAAGCACTGAGCGTGAGTATTGCCAGTAAGTTTATCTCCCGGTATCCGGAAGGTACCATTTATAAGCTGGATACCAAGCTGATAAACAAAGGGGGAAAAAAGCCCTATTTTGTGGCTTTGAAAGGCAAATGTGTAGAGCGTGCCATTGAATTCTTTGACTATAATCTCAAAGTTCAGTACGGGTTTGACCAGGGGTTTCGCCAGGCACGCTGATTCAGCTGTGAAGTAAGGTGAAATACCGGTGCGCAGGGATATTCTGAAACGGTTCGGAAAACCCGGCCTGCCGGGGTGCGTCACCAATACATATCGTTTGGAATTTATCTTTTAATATCCCGTACGAAACACTGAACGGGGTGATCTCTCCGAAAAGTACGAGAGCAGGCGTAAAAGCCCGGATATTTCGGAGGTGCCGGGCAGGTGATTTTTCTGCGGTCAGCGTCCTGTTTTTCCCCTTCAGATAAATAAGGTCGATAAACGAATCTGAAATCAGTCCCAGGGTCTGGTCAGGACCAAGCAGGCTGAAATGTTTTGCCCCTTCCGCTACAGATGAAACAAGAACAAGAGCGGGATAGCGGTCCCTGAAAAAACGGTTGACCTGCCGGAGAGTTCCCGTTACCACCTGCTGGTTCAGAACAGGTTCAGTGCTGACTTCAAAGTCAGCGAAAGAAGCTGTGGGGTGAGTCAGTCCCAGGTACGTTTCGGCTTTGGAAGATTCGAAGACGGAAGCGGGAACCAGGGTATGGATCTGAAGAGAGGAGACCAGTCTGACGCTCTTCCAGAACCGGATGCCCAGGAAAGCATGCTGCTCTATCAGCCCGGAGCATTTTGCCAGGCATGCGGCTATATCATTTGAATTTCCGAGGAAATGGTCTTCCAGCCAGAGAAGCTGCTCACCGTTCCTGACCATGAACCGCAGGCGGGAAAACTGGATTTCAAAAATGAGATCATAGAGGTCTGTGCGCTCAGCATAAAAGCGGTCATCTGTGATCTTAAAGCAGTCATTCATTTCAGAAAAGCAATTTTTTTCAAAAAATCAGGGCAGTGCCCCGCTTTCAATTGTGTTAAGTCTTCTTTGCTGAACCAGCGCAGTTCTGTCAGGATATTGCCTTCCGGGTCTGCGCCCAGTTTCGGTACCAAGTTAAGGGTCGAAACGCGGAAATACAATTCCACGCCATGAAGTTTTCCCGAAATATGCTGATGGATATAGGCCAGCTCATGTACGGAGACGTCCAGATGGGTCTCTTCCCTGAATTCACGCTGCAGTCCGCTGGCAATATCTTCTCCCTTTTCCAGTCCGCCCCCGGGGAAATTCCAGAAAATATGGTCTTCATTTAATAAACGGTGGTTCACGAGCAGTACCTGCCGGTCATGCCGGAGTATTCCGCACACCCGTAAGCGGACCCTTCCGCCATAAAGGTTGTCTATATTCATCTGTATGAATTTTCATCCGTTAGCAATTAGGCGCTTCTGATTTATTATGTTTAAGGGCTCACTACCCGGTATATAACATAGCAATAGTTGCCCATTCTTATCTACATATTCTTCCTGTATGCCTTGCCGTATTTCAGTTTTTTTTCGGCCTGGATATCCCGGCGTTTGTTCACCTTTTTATTCTTTTCCAGTTTTTCATGAAAGGCGGGCCCTGTGTTTTTATCCTGTTTTACTTTAGGCAGCCGTATCTCTTCTCGCCCGGTTTCAAAGGGCATAAGCTGCTCTTCGATCTCGACGTAAGCCGGCAGGGGGATGCGGGTCAGCTGCAACTGGTACATGGCCTCAATTTCACCGAAAGCTTCTTCCTCCCTGGGGCTGACCAGGCTGATGGCCGTGCCGAAGTTTTTTTCACCGCGGCCCGTACGGCCGATCCGGTGGATGTAGTCATTCCGTTCCTCCGGAATATCCATATTGACCACATGGGTAATGCCCGGGATGTCCAGTCCGCGCGAACCGATATCAGTAGAGATCAGGGTTTTGACCGTGCCTTCTGAAAAGTCTTTGATGGCCCGGAAACGGTAGTTTTGTGATTTGTTGGAATGAATCACCTCCACCTGGTCAATGCCCCGGCTTTTCAGCTCCTGGTGAAGCAGGTCGGCGGCTGATTTCTGGGCAACAAACACCAGGTTTTTTTTCATTTCCTCATCATTGGCCAGGAGAAGCTCCAGCAGGTTGATCTTGGTTCTGAAATTCGGTACGGCGTAGGTTTTTTGCCGGATATTCTCAAGGGGCGTGCCTGTGTCGGCATCTTCAATGATCTCCGGAGACTTGAAAATATCATGGATAAGGTCTTCCACTTCTCCTGAGATGGTGGCCGAGAATAAAAGGTTCTGCCGTTTTTCAGGTAGCTTATTGAAGATCAGGTCCAGCTGGGGGCGAAAGCCCAGGTCAAGCATCATGTCAAACTCATCAATGACCAGCTTCTTTATGTTTTTCACCTTCAGAACACCTGCCGCTGAGAGGTCAGTAAACCGGCCGGGAGTGGCCACCACCATATCGCAGCCATTCATAAGCTCTGCAGCCTGGCCTTTCATATTGACCCCGCCGTAAACGCCTATCACGTCAAAGCTCATGAAGGGAGTAAGGGCTTTGACACTTTCCACCACCTGCATGACCAGCTCACGGGTAGGTACCAGCACCAGCATCTGCGGAAGCTTATCTTTACTGAAGCTCCACATTCGTAATAAAGGCAGAAGATAGGCGAATGTTTTCCCGGTGCCCGTACGCGCAATGCCTGCCAGATCTTTTCCTGACATCACAGCGGGAAATATTTTCTCCTGGATGGAGGTGGGGGTGCGAAGGCCCAGTTCATCCAGTGCCTGAAGCAGGGGCTTGCTAAGGTTAAGGTCAGCGAATTGCATAAGAAGTAATCAGAATAATTTTACAAAATTAGCAGATTTCATGCGTATATTAGTGACTTAATTTGGTCATTAGCTATCAGCCGTCAGAAATCAGCCGTCAGCCGAGTAGCGGACCGCTGAGAGGTGAACCTTCTGGTCTCCCGAATTTCTCAAAGCTCATAGCTGAAAGCTAAAAAACTGACAGATAATGAAAAAAATTTTGTTATTCCTTCTTTTTCCCGGTTTTATTTTTGCCCAGAAATCGAAGTCCGTTTCCCTGTTTAATGGTCGTAATCTTGATGGCTGGGTAGTCTACGGAACGGAAAAATGGTATGTGGAAGACGGCCTCCTGGTTTGCGAAAGCGGTCCTGATAAGGGCTATGGCTACCTGGGTACTGAAAAATCGTACAAGGATTTCGAGCTGACGCTGGAGTTCTTCCCGGAAGACAACGGTAACAGCGGCGTATTTTTCCATTCCAGCATTGACGGTACCAAAGTGAGTGGCTGGCAGGCGGAAGTGGCCCCTCCGGGACATTTTTCAGGCGGGATATACGAATCATATAAGCGCGGCTGGCTGATCAAGCCTGACAAGTCGCTGGACAATGTAAAGATGGGAGCCTGGAACAGCATGAAGATCCGGGTGCTGGGGGATGAGGCCACCACCTGGGTGAACGGTGTGCAGATGGTCACTCTGAAAGATCCGGTATTTGCAGAATCTGACGGTAAGATAGCGCTGCAGATCCATGACGGCGGAGGAATAAAAGTGAAGTGGAAGAATTTGAAAATAAAGACTTTAAAGTAAATTGTAATTTTCTATTTTTTAATATAACATGGCAGAGAACACAGAAAAACTAAAAATCCTGCAATCCACACTTGACAAGCTGGACAAGTCATTTGGCAAAGGTACGGTGATGCGCCTGAGCGACACCAAGGTACTGGATGTTCCCGTTATATCGACGGGTTCATTAGGACTGGATCTTGCTCTGGGGGTAAACGGTTTACCCAAGGGCAGGGTGGTAGAGATCTACGGTCCGGAATCTTCCGGTAAAACCACACTGGCGATGCACGCGATAGCTGAAGCCCAGAAACAGGGGGGAATAGCCGCCTTTATTGATGCAGAACATGCTTTTGACCGGGTATATGCGGAAAAGCTGGGTATTGACACCAAAAACCTGCTTATCTCGCAGCCGGACTATGGCGAGCAGGCCCTGGAGATCGCAGAGCACCTGATTGCATCAGGCGCAATTGATATTTGCGTAATCGACTCGGTCGCTGCGCTGGTTCCCAAGGCCGAGCTTGACGGTGAAATGGGCGACAGTAAGATGGGGCTTCAGGCCCGGTTGATGTCCCAGGCGCTGAGGAAACTGACCGGTACCATCAATAAAACGGGTTGTACGTGTATATTTATCAACCAGCTCCGGGATAAGATCGGGGTGATGTTCGGGAGCCCGGAAACTACCACAGGGGGTAATGCGCTGAAATTCTACGCTTCGGTGCGGATCGATATCCGGCGGATAGGCCAGATCAAAGATAACGACGGAAACATTATTGGTAACCGTACGCGGGTGAAAGTGGTGAAAAACAAAGTAGCTCCGCCGTTTAAGGTGATCGAGTTTGATATCATGTACGGAGAAGGGGTGTCAAAGTCGGGCGAGGTGCTTGACCTGGCCGTAGATCTCGATATTATCAAGAAGTCGGGCTCCTGGTTTTCTTATGGGGCTGACCGCCTGGGCCAGGGCCGTGATGCGGTGAAAAGCCTGATCAAGGATAACCCCGAGCTGATGGCTGATCTGGAGGAGAAGATCAAGGCGACCGTAGCCGGGAACGCCGATGCGCTGATGGATAAGACCGGTGAAGGGTCAGACGAATAAGATTATTTCGCCCGGATGTCCGTTAAAAAAATGTTAAGGTGCCCGTTTTGGGCACCTTTTCTTTTACTTTTTAAGGCAGAAAGGGTCTAATGTGTAGGAGGATTATTGTATTTTTATCGTTATTAATGAAAACCTACTGCTTTGAACATTAAAATTCTCATATATCTTTTTCTCCCCCTCATGCTTATGAGCTTCCGCCGGAATAATTTCCAGATGGGAGAAGAATATCACTACCGGGTGAAATACGGTATCCTGACCATCGGGTCAGCCAATGTGGGGGTGGACACGCGCACTTACCAGGTGAACGGGCTGCCCTGCTATAAGATCCATATCTACGGCCGTACGGAAGGTATTACCGACCTGTTCCGGGTTAGGAATACTTACACGAGCTATATAGATACCCTGAATTACCTGCCACAGAAGTTTGAATACAGCGCCCGGGAGAACAATTATAAGCGGGACCAGGTGCTGTATTTTGACCACAACAAAAATGTGGTGGTGAAGAAAGAGAAGGAATCGGTCGATACCTATAATGTTCCGGATAACATTCATGACGTGATTTCAGGGTATTATTCGCTGCGGCATGTGGATTTTTCGCAATACACCCTGGGACAGATATATTCAGCCCCCCTGTTTTTTGATGACGAATATTACCGGTTTAAGGTAAGGTACGGAGGTAAAGGATCTATTAAAACAAGATTCGGGAAGATCAATGTGCTGAAGCTGAACCCGGTTTTACCTGACAATAAGCTTTTCAAAGGGGAAGATGCCATCCGGGTATGGGTCAGTGATGACCGGAACCGTGTGCCTGTAAAAATCGAAGTGGATTTTTCTTTCGGAACAATTGTGATGGAAATCCGGAAATATAAGAAGAACCTGTTCCCGTTTAACTGGATTGAATAACCATTAAAAATTAACATTGATAGTGTGAAAACACAGGGTTAAGAGGTAAAATTTTTCTTAACCCTGTATTTTTTTATAGTCAATGTGATGTTTTGAGATTTTTGTTCTACTTTTGCAGTCACATTAATCACAATTGACAAATGAAAATAGCTGTAGTAGGTACAGGATATGTGGGCCTGGTAACCGGAACCTGTTTTGCGGAAACCGGGAATGAAGTAACCTGTATAGATATTGATCAGGCCAAGGTAGACAGCCTGAAAAAGGGAAAGATTACCATATATGAACCCGGACTGGAGCCCATCTTTGACCGGAACCGGAAAGACGGCCGGCTGAAATTCACAACCAGCCTGGAAGAAGGAATCCGGGAAGCGGAAATAATCTTCCTGGCGCTGCCCACACCTCCGGGGGAAGACGGCTCTGCCGACCTGAAGTATATCCTGGGAGTGGCCGACCACATCGGTAAGGTGCTGGATCATTATGCCGTAATAGTGGATAAAAGCACGGTGCCGGTTGGTACAGCGGAAAAAGTGCATGCCAGGATAGCGGCTAATGCCAAAACGGAATTTGATGTGGTTTCTAACCCGGAATTCCTGCGTGAGGGAGTAGCCGTGGAAGATTTTATGAAGCCTGACAGGGTAGTGGTAGGAACCAGCTCTGCCCGGGCAAGAACACTCATGGAAAGACTGTATGCACCACTGGTAAGACAGGGTAACCCGATCATTTTCATGGACGAACGTTCAGCGGAAATGACCAAATATGCAGCAAACTCTTTCCTGGCCATGAAGATTACCTTTATGAATGAGATGGCTAACCTTTGTGAACTGGCCGGTGCCAATGTGGATAATGTAAGAAAGGGGATCGGCACCGACAGCCGGATCGGGAAACGCTTCCTGTTCCCGGGAATTGGCTATGGCGGAAGCTGCTTCCCCAAAGACGTTCAGGCCCTCGGAAAAACCGCACAGGAATTTGAATATGATTTCCGGATACTGAAATCTATCATGCTGGTGAATGAAAGGCAGAAGATCAAGCTGATTCCCCGGGTGAAAGAGTATTTCGGCGGTGACCTGAAAGGCAAGACCATTGCGCTGTGGGGGCTGGCTTTCAAACCCTATACGGATGATATCCGGGAGGCGCCCTCCCTGTACAACATCAAGGCACTGAAAAGAGCCGGCGCCAAGGTAGTGGTGTTCGACCCTGAAGCCATTGCCAATGTTAAGCGGGAGATAGGGAAGAAAGTAAAATATGCTTCCGGTATGTATGAAGCCCTGGAAGGTGCTGATGCACTGATGATCATGACAGAATGGCCTGAGTTCAGAACACCTGATTTCGGTAAAATAGCTGAAAAACTGAAAAATAATGTGATCTTTGACGGACGGAACCTGTATGACCTCGAAGAGATGAAAGGACAGGGTTTTGATTATTTTTCAATTGGACGGGAAACGATAAAAGCGAAATGAGTAGTGACTCCCGGGTAGTAAGTGTCGGATTGAAGCAATAAACCAGTCCTCACCGGCTGTTTAGTCTTCCCTACTCGGCCCCCCCCGGACCTTTTTACCCATTATTCGAAACTAAATACAAATGAAAAGAATATTAATTACCGGCGGAGCGGGCTTTTTGGGGTCTCACCTTTGCGACAGATTCATTAAGGAGGGGTATCACGTGATTGCCATGGATAACCTGATCACAGGTGATCTGCGGAATATCGAGCACCTTTTTAAGCTTCCTAACTTTGAGTTTTACCACCACGATGTGAGTAAATTTATTCATGTGCCGGGGCAGCTGGATTATATCCTCCATTTCGCTTCTCCCGCCAGCCCGATCGACTACCTGAAGATCCCGATCCAGACCCTTAAGGTGGGTTCACTGGGTATTCATAACTGCCTGGGGCTTGCCCGTGTAAAAAGCGCCCGTGTGCTGATTGCATCAACCTCTGAAGTGTACGGTGACCCGCAGGTGCATCCCCAGACGGAAGACTATTGGGGGCATGTGAACCCGGTAGGGCCCAGAGGCGTTTATGACGAAGCCAAGCGCTTCCAGGAAGCCATGACTATGGCCTATCACACCTATCACGGGGTGGAAACACGGATTGTGCGGATATTTAACACATATGGCCCGAGGATGCGCCTGAATGACGGCCGGGTATTGCCGGCGTTTATCGGTCAGGCATTAAGAGGGGAAGATCTGACCATTTTCGGTGACGGCTCACAGACCCGTTCTTTCTGTTATGTGGCCGACCTGGTGGAAGGAATTTACCGCCTGCTGCTTTCCGGCTACCCGCATCCGGTAAACATCGGGAACCCTTCGGAGATCACCATTAAGGATTTTGCCGAGGAAATCATTAAGCTCACGGGAACAGATCAGAAAGTAGTGTATAAAGACCTGCCGAAGGATGATCCGAAGCAGCGGCAGCCGGATATCACAAAAGCCCGGGAGATTCTGGGCTGGGAGCCGAAGGTGGACCGGGCGGAAGGACTGAAGCTGACCTATGAATATTTTAAAAGCCTGCCCACGGAAAGGCTTTTTGAAGAAGCGAGACACAGGGAATTTTAATTCCCGTACATAGTTATGTGCTTTGGCGCCGGCCTCAAGGTTTAGGAGAAAAATAAGAAGGGGATAGTTTTCGTAGACTTTGACGGAATACAGGTTTCGCGGGCTTTTACGGTATGTCTTTGCAAATCATAAAAGCCCGCAGAATCACTGTTTCAGGAATCGATTCTCAGGAAATCACCCGCCTTGTTAAATTCAAGCTCCAGCTTATTATCCAGCTCTACCTGCTGACGATTATCATCCAGCTCCCATTGCAGGATGTGGTTTCCCGGATAATTGGCTTTGACGTAGCTAAGAATTTTTTCAGGAACTACGGAATCAGGCAGGGGAGTACTGCGTGACTCGATAGAAGTAACTTCATGCTTTTTGTTGAATTCCAGCGTGATATTTCCTTCCAGGATCACATCGTACGATTTTGAAAGGCCTTCGCGGTCTTTAACGGCCTGAAGTATCTTAGCAGAAGGGAAGTGGGTAGTCACATATGTGGTGATAGCGGAAGGCACATCATTTTCTGCTAACACCTTCTGACTTTCACAAGCCGGTATAAACCAGGTAGACATTAACATTAAAACAAATGATAGTTTTTTCATGATATATTTGATTTAGATGATTGGTTACTTAACTGTCTATTTTTATAAAGTTCCCGCCGGCGTCAAACTCCAATTCCAGCCCGTTGGAGATCTCCACTTCATATGATTTCCGGTCTTTTTCTATCTTGACCACTTCATTGTTCGGAAAACGTTTTTTTATATATGCCAGGATTTTTTCCGGAATAAACCGGGTGGGAATAGGCTGCCGGTTACCGTCTACCTCCTTCCATTCTCCTTTCCTGTCAAACTTGATCTTTATCTTGTCAAGGAAGGCCACCTTGTACTCAATATCCAGGAGATCTTCGGTTTCCTTCAGAATATAGCGCGCTTTTTCCTTCGTAAAGTTTTTCTGAATAAATGCCTGCGCCTTTTCCGGCAGATCACCCAGATCAATTTTCTGGGTCTTCTGGGCCCGGGCAGCTCCCGAAATCAGGAGGAGCAGAATCACCGATAGAAATATTCGCATCATTGTTATCTGTTTTGATGCTACAAAGTTCAGGACGGATTTGGGAAAGAAATGGGAAAGGCTTTTGTGATACAGAAAATTCTTCATCTGTATAAAAATTTATGATTGACCATTTAAGGTTTACAATTTTATTCATTGGCCGGTAGGTGTGCCTTAAGCTGATTAATGAAAGCTAAGTGCTTATGGAAATTTCATTTCTTTATTTCAGCGTTCCCTTCAGTTCATACTCCTTTAATGCATCAAGATAACACCGGGTAAATGCCCGGTTGGAGTAAGGGTTCTGACTGGTGATCAGTTGCCTGTCGCGAATAGCAAAATTCCGGGCAGGCAGTCCTTTCCGGTGTTGAAGTCCGTGCTTTTTCAGCTGCTTGGCGATTTTCCGGTTATAGGGCCTGCCTTTCATAATAAAGTTTTCAATGACCATTTCCTCCAGTCCCGTTACTGAATTGACCCGGTAGCCTGCAAACGGATTCCGGTCTTTTGGAAAAGACAACAGCAGGGCGGGTGCGTGGCACACCAGTCCTATGGCTTTTCCCTGTGTTGCAAAGCGGTTGATAAGATCAGGAACCCGGGGATCATGGATCAGATCGGCCATCAGTCCCTGTCCGCCGGGAATCAGCATGCCTGTATAATTTTCACTGTTGACAAGGGCTTCTTCCAGTGTCAGGGGATGATGGAATCTCTCGTTGTCGAGCACAAACGTGCGGGCGTCGGCCAGGAGACCCTCTTCCCTTTTCCAGTATTTTTCTTTGAGACTTTCCCGGTCGATGCTGGCCTTCCGGCCGCCGGGGGTGGCAAAATCTACCGTAAACCCTGATTTAAGCAGGGCCACATAGGTAGGATAAAATTCGCTCAGAAAAACACCCGTCTTAAAAACTTTCCCGTTCCGGAGGGGAAGCTCATTGGCGGCACTCATCACCAGCAATACCTTTTTTTGCCCCGGGGCAGCTGCGCCTGACAATAACGTCATGGCCAGGATAATACTTTTTGTCATTTCTTTTGTATTTGATTATCCGGCAAAAGAAGAGAAACGGAAAAACCGGTGCATTTACATAGGTAAAGAAATTACTTTTGCGAAAATTTTCTACGGATACGGCTCAGCTGCGTAGGGGTAATGCCCAGGTAAGAAGCAATATGATATTGAGGGATGAGTTGTTCCAGCTCCGGGTATTCCAGCTGAAACTGAAGGTAACGCTTATCGGCATCCAGGAGTACAATGTCTACTTCACGCTTTTCCTTGTGAACAAAATATAGCTCGGCAAGCTTCCGGGCAAACCGCTCCAGGTCCTGACAGGCATCAAACAACGCCGTGATCTGTGAATAGGAAGCTATAACCAAGCGGCAGTCGGTCAATGCCTGCAGATTAATCAGGTTAGGGCTTTGGGTAACCAGTGAGGAATACCCGCCGGCAAAGCTTTCAGGCACAAAGAAGTGCTTATTGTATTCCACGCCTGCCGGATTGCGGTAGAAGGCCCGGATAACACCATGGGTGAGAAAGCCCATATGCCTGGCCATTTGGCCTTCGCGGATAAAGTATTCGCCTTTTTTCAGCTCCCTGTAGGCAAAAAAACTGCTGAACTGCTCCCAGGTATTTTCACTCAGGGGCGATATCCGGTTGATATATGTTTTTAAAGCGTTCATCTTTATTGCTTAATGGAGAAAAGCCGGCTTCTCTTCAGGTATGAATGGTGAATATATGCTGCGCATCTCGGTATGAATAATCCAGGTGTAGGTTCGGATAGGTTTTGATAATACTCTCTACAATAGATAGTCCCAGGCCTGAAGAGCTGTTATCGGAAGAGTGCTTATAAAACCGTTCAAAAATAATAGTGGGGTTCAGCGGTGGTAATGTGCTGGTATTGGCAATGCTGAATTGATTCTTCCGGATATTCACGGAAATACTTCCCTGCTCCCTGTTGTACCGGATGGCGTTCCGGAGCAGATTGGACACCAGGATACTTATCAGGTTGCGGTTGGCATACAGGCTGAAATCTTCTTCACTATCCAGTTGAAAATTTAAATTTTTAAAGCGCAGAATATCGTCGAGGTCTGCTACCACTTCTTCCGTCACTTCGCGGATACTGACGGTTTCTTTCTCTTCAAACTGGCGGTTTTCAATCCGGGAAAGCATAAGGAGGGACTTGTTCAGGTTAACCATCCGGAGGAGTGATCTTTTCGTTTCCCCGATCTCCATGCTCTGCGCCTCGTTCAGCTCGCCGTTTTCCAGCAGGAGGTCGAGCTTATTGATGGTGATAGCCAGGGGGGTCTGCAGCTCATGGGAAGCATTTTCAATGAATTGCTTTTGCCGCAGGAACAGGGTTTCATTCCGGTCGATCATCTCCTGTATTTTCTCATCCAGGATGATAAATTCGCTGACGGTGCTGCTGACGGGTGTGAAGCGTGTGCCACTCCCGAATTTATAATTCTGCAGGTCTTTTATCAGGCTTTTTAAAGGGTTCAGGGCCTTTTCCAGGACAAGGCTGTTCACCAGGAAAAGGGTGAAAACAATCAGGAGATATAAAATCACCAGGGCAATGGTCAGGTTAATCAGGAAGTCGTCTTCTTCTACCGTAGATGTGCGGATCTCCAGGGAATAGGGCTGACCGCCCGGGGCATAGAAGCCTGTACGGAGCACCCGGTAGGGTTCCATCTCGTCATCGTACTCCATATAGATCATCTGGCGGGAAAAAATATTGGCTTTCTGAAGGGAGTCTGTAGGAAGAATACGAAATTGGTTGATGCCGAATTCCCGGGTCTGCAGAACGGTAGAGTCAATATAGGCCTGGCGGATGATATTGATTTTCTGATTTTTAAGTCCGTCATCCACATTATCATAGACTTCGTCAAGGATGAAGGCGTAGAACAGTCCTGCCCACACCGCTACCACCAGTAAGAGGATATACACCAGGTGCTTTAAAGTATAGGTTTTGAGCGATTTTCCCATCAGACCAGTTTATAGCCCACCCCGTAAACGGCCTGAAGATCGGCCTCGGAATGATTATCCTTTAGTTTTTTTCTCAGATTTTTCACTTGTGAATAGATGAAATCCAGGCTGTCGGCCTGATCAATGTTATCCCCCCAGATCGATTCAGCGAGAGTGGTCTTCTGGAGAAGCTTGTTCGGCCTGACCATGAAGTGGTAGAGCATGTCGTATTCTTTACGGTTCAGGCTGACCTCCTGTTCATTGATTTTCAGGATGCGGTCTTCCGGGTAGATCCTGAGATTTTTATAAATGAGATGGTTTTCTCCTTTTCTTACCCGCCGGCGAAGCGCCGAGTTAATGCGTGAATGCAGCTCGGCCAGGTGAAACGGCTTGGCCAGGTAATCATCAGCACCCAGGTCCAGGCCGGCTACCTTATCGTCTACGGCATCTTTTGCGGAAAGTATGATAACGGAGGTTTCCGGGTGCAGTGCCCTGATTTCTTTCAGGATGTCCAGCCCGTTTCCGCCGGGCAGCATGATGTCCAGCAGTATGCAGTCATAGCTGTAGTCTTCCACTTTACGCAGGCCCGAGGAGAAATCCGGTGCGTATTCCACCAGATGGGAGGAGGCCTCCAGCGAACTTTGAACTACTTTCCGGAGCTCCGGTTCATCTTCTATGATAAGAATTTTCATCCGATCTGTTTTTTACCGCAACAATAGGTGTAAAATTAGGAAAGAAATGGGAAGATGGTTTTGAAAGTCCGGGATATCCGTGCCAGGGCTTCCTTATTTTATCAAAGTGTGCTTTAATTTTAGCTAATATGTTGCGGGAGGTTGAAGAAGAAGGAAAAGTTTTTGATTTTTGGTATTGAAGTATCCAACGTGTATTGTTATGAAACTGAAGGTTGTCATTATTTTCTTATTTGCGGTGTGCGGAGAGGTTTCTGCACAGTCTCCCTGGGAAAGAATTGCCCGGCTTCCCTCCACTCTGGGAATTGACAAGGGAAGCAAAGCTTTTACCACAAAAGATTTCCGGCTGGAAATATTGAATTCTTCGCATACGCTCTCGGCGCTCTCGCCGGTAAACGATACGATTTTTGACTATACCCCGGATGAGCGCCTGAAGCAAAGGGATAAGGATGGCTTCTATCATCTGGGCGATATCAATATCCGATACAGAACGGGGGATAGCGGAGAATGGACGGCATTTTCTTCGGCCAAGAACAGAAAGGAGGTGAAGGCATTGCCGACCGGTAAAAACGGGCTGGCAGCATCGGATCTCTCCGGCCTGCTGGAGCCGGGGGCACCGGTGAGCCTCAGGCGTTTCTGGGAATCTGACGGTAAGGATATTATCCTGCGTTTTGAGATCCGGAATACATCCGGTGCACCTGTGGAAATCGGCTCGCTGGGTATCCCGATGATCTTTAATAATATACTGCAGGATAAGAAGCTGGACGATGCCCATATCGACAACGTGTTTTTTGATCCTTATACCGGCAAAGACGCAGGCTATCTTCAGGTGAACCGGCTTCATGGCAAAGGGGCTTCCCTACTGGTGCTGCCGCATGAAAATGCTGCATTTGAAGCCTATAGCCCGGTAAATGATGATCCTACCCCGCGAAGTATTGTTTTTGAAGGCTTTCATGAATGGATGATCCACAGCAAAGCGCATGCGGAAACGGAATGGAAGGGGGTAGAGCAGTGGAACGTGCCTACATCAGCCAGGCTTAAACCCGGTGAGGCGCGTTCTTTTGCTCTGCGGTTTGTTTTTGCCCCTTCTATACGGCAGATCGAATCGCAGCTGGAGAAAGAGGGACGGCCCGTGGCTGTAGGTCTTCCAGGGTATGTTCTGCCGCAGAATGAAAATGCCATGCTCCACCTGAAATACAGGCATAAGGTGGCTTCGGTAGAAGTGTTTCCGCAGGGGAGCTTAACAGTGAAAGCTGCCGGGACGAAAGGAAAATGGGAGAGCTACGAGGTCAGGGGGCAGCAATGGGGCAGGGCCCGGATCACGGTTAAATATAAGGACGGCACCGTGCAGACCATCCATTATAAAGTGATCAAGCCGCAGGAAGAGGTGGTAAAGGACCTGGGGAATTTCCTGACCACCCGGCAATGGTTCGATGATAAAGACGACCCGTTTGGCAGGGCGCCGTCCGTCATCACATATGATAATGAAGAAAAAAAGCAGGTTACCCAGGAGAAACGGGCATGGTATGCCGGCCTGAGTGATGAGGCGGGTGCAGCCAGCTGGCTGGCGGCTTTTATGAAGCAGTCGCTTATAGCCGACAGGGAAGAAGTGGAAAAGTTAAAGCTTTTTGCCCGGGAAACGCTCTGGGGAGGTATCCAGTACAGTGAAGGAAAGAATAAATACGGGGTGAAGAAAAGCTTGTTTTATTATGAGCCTGACTCCATGCCGAAAGGAACATACCGGGAAGATATCAACTGGAAAGTATGGTCGGCCTGGCCTAAAAAAGAGGCCGATAATCCCGGCAGGTCGTATAATTATCCGCATGTGGCGGCTGCGCATTGGGTGCTATACCGCCTGGCCCGAAACCATGATGGACTGGCTGCAGATGTGAACTGGAAGGAGAGCCTTCAGAATGCCTATCACACGGCCATAGCCATGGTGAAGCTGGCCCCGCATTATGCCCAGTTCGGCCAGATGGAAGGTTCGGTGTTTTTGTATATCCTGGAAGATCTGAAGCGGGAAGGCATAACGGACATGGCCAATGAGCTGGAAAATGCTATGAAAAAGCGGGCGGATCACTGGAAAACGCTGGGTTACCCCTTTGGCAGTGAAATGCCCTGGGATTCCACCGGCCAGGAAGAAGTGTATATGTGGTCAAAGTATTTTGGAAACGGGGATAAGGCGGATGTTACGCTTAACGCCATCCTGGCCTATATGCCTGCCCTGCCGCATTGGGGATATAATGGCAGCGCCCGCAGGTATTGGGATTTTGTGTATGGGGGCAAGCTGTCACGGATAGAACGCCAGCTTCACCATTACGGTTCAGCGCTGAACTCCATACCGGTAACGGATGCCTACCGGGACCACCCGGATGATTTCTACCTGCTGCGTGTGGGACATGCCGGCGCCATGGGGGCCCTGGCCAACGTAACGCAGGAAGGCTTCGGGCCGGCGGCTTTTCACTCTTATCCTTCTACGCTGGAGATTGACGGGATCACCGGGGACTACGGAAGCGGTTTCTATGGCTATGCCGTAAACTCCGGTACTTATATCATACTTCACCCGGAATTCGGACCCGTAGCTTTCAGCGGGAATATTTCTAAAAACGGCGACTGGCTGAATACAGAGGTTACTTCTGCCGGAAAATCACGGGTATACCTGGCTCCGGAAAAGTTGTGGATCACCCTGGATGCCGGGAGAGTGTCAGCGCTGAATTATAACCTGAAAACGCGGGAAGTACAGGTGATGCTGGAGCCCGCAGATGAATTTACCCCATCGGCCTTTGTACGTCTTGAAGGCCCCGGGGCTTATCGCGCGGATGTTCCGGAAGACAGCCGGGGAAATTATGCTGTGGCCCTGAGTGGAGAGAAGACGGTGCTGAAGCTTCTGACGAAATAATAAGACTAGGCTTAATCCATAGATAGTTAGAGTGGTTGATAGTGGGTGTGGCAGTTGCTGCACCCACTTTTATTTTTATATTTCAGGAAAATTGCCGTGAAAAGGCAGTAATTTTCGGTTTGAAAATTTGTAATGAAATAATGAGAAAACGCCTGATTGTAACATTTTTCTTTGCGGTTTCCTGCGCATATGCCCAGAATATACTGACCGCTGAAGCTCTCTGGAAACTGGGCAGGGTTTCACCGCTGGGAATCAGCAAAGACGGGAAAGCTGTGGTATACCGTGTCACTACCCCTTCTGTAGCAGAAAATAAATCAACCGGCAGGCTGTATACGGTTCCTGTAACCGGCGGAACGGCCACTGAGATCAAAGAGACAGGAGCATTGCTGAAAGACAATATGGTATCGGCCAACGGCAGGTATGTGGTCTACGATGAAAAGGTGAAGCTGGATAAAGTTTTTGCCAAAGACTATTATCCTGAACTGGATAAGGCTACGGTGCAGGTATATGACGGACTGGATTACCGGCACTGGGATACTTACAGTGACGGAACCTATAATCATGTTTTTTACAGGGAGAATAAGGAAGGGGCTTCCGGAACCGATATTATGAAGGATCAGCCCTATCATACGCCCACCATGCCTTTTGGGGGAAGCGAAGATTATACCTGGAATCCTGCCGGAACAAAAATCCTGTATGTAAGCAAAAAAAGCAGCGGAACGACTTATGCCAACAGTACCAATACCGATATTTTTGAATATGAACTGGCTACCGGTAATACGAAGAACCTGACCGGCGATAACCCCGGTTACGATACGCATCCGGTATTCTCCCCTGAGGGGGTTCTGGCCTGGCTTCGGATGAAACGTGACGGCTATGAAGCGGATAAAAATGACATCCTGGTAGATGTGAGGGGAGTGCATATCAACCTGACTTCGGCATGGGACGGTACGGTAGACAGCTTTAAATGGAGTGAAGACGCCAAAAAGATTTATTTTACAGCACCTGTAGGAGGAACGATACAGTTGTTTGAAGTGAACTATCCCGGGCTGACCAGGATAGCTGTGCAGGTCAGGCAGCTGACGGAAGGCGATTTTGACGTGACGGAAATTGTGGGTTTTTCGGGCGATAAGGTGATCGTAACCCGGACCGACTTTAATCATGCAGCCGAAATTTTCTCCTATGATCTGAAGAGCAAAGACTGGAAGCAACTGACCCACGTGAATACGGAGTACTATAAAGGAATTGCCCTGAGTAAGTGGGAGAAGCGTTGGGTGAATACCACCGATGGAAAAAAAATGCTGGTATGGGTGGTTTTTCCGCCTGATTTTGATCCTGCCAAAAAATATCCTACATTACTTTATTTGCAGGGCGGTCCCCAGGGTGCGCTGACCCAGTTTTATTCTTTCCGTTGGAATTTCCAGCTGATGGCGGCGCAGGGCTATATTGTGGTGGCTCCGAACCGGAGAGGGATGCCGGGCCACGGAGTGAAGTGGAACGAGGAGATCAGTAAAGACTGGGGCGGACAGGTGATGAAAGACTACCTCTCCGCTATAGATGAGATATCAAAGGAAAAATACGTGGATAAGGCAAGACGGGGAGCAGTAGGAGCCAGCTATGGCGGATATTCAGCGTATTACCTGGCCGGAATTCATGAAAACCGGTTTAAAACGTTTATTGCCCATGCCGGGGTATTTAATCTGGAAAGCATGTATGGCACTACAGAGGAACTGTTTTTTGTCAACTGGGATCTGGGCGGAGCCTATTGGGATAAAAACAATGCGGCAGCGCATAAGACCTATGCGCAGTTTAATCCTATCAGGAACGTTGATAAATGGAACACACCTATGCTGGTGATGCATGGGGAGAAAGATTATCGCGTGCCTATCGGGCAGGGCCAGG
Organism: Leadbetterella byssophila; assembly: GCA_040394735.1. GTDB lineage: Bacteria > Bacteroidota > Bacteroidia > Cytophagales > Spirosomataceae > Leadbetterella > Leadbetterella byssophila_A. The sequence goes on along the minus strand of JBEBRR010000008.1, from coordinate 11,410 downwards.
AAGCTTTCCAGGCTCTCCAGCAGAAAGGAATCCGCAGTCGGTTTGTTTATTTTACGGATGAAAACCATTGGATACTGAAGCCTCAGAATGCTATTGTCTGGCAGAATGAGTTTTTCAGGTGGCTGAAGGAAACGTTGTGAGTTCCGGGTGGTAAGTTCCGAGTAGCCGGCAGCCAGGAACGCACTATTCCAGACCCACTACTCGGAACTCGCTGCCGCCCGGAACTATTATTTTCCAAGCTGTGCCCTGAGCGTTTCTTCGTCGGCAAAGCCGGTGTGATTCCAAGTTTCCTTGCCGTCCCGGTAAACTTTGAGAACAGGCAGGGCTGCTACTCCCATTTCCTTACACAGACGGGAGTTCTGGTCGGCATCAATACGGATAAAAGTTACCTTACCGGCCATTTCAGTGGAGATCTTATCCAGGAAAGGCTTCATCTTTTTACAGGGGGCACACCACTCGGCGTAGAAGTCTACCAGTACCGTTTTGCCCGATTGGAGCATAGCCTGGTAGTCTTTCAGTGACATACCTTCAGAGGCAACCGTAAGCTTTACCTCCGGCAGGTTCTGACTTCGCCACTCCATCATGCCGCCGGGCATTTCATAAATCTCCTTAAAGCCCATGGCCTTTAGTCGCTTAACAGCAGAGGCACTCCTGCCCCCGCTCAGGCAATACACAAATACTGGTTTGGAGGGATCAAGCGCCGAAGCCATATCTGTGAATTCGGGCGACTGCAGCGCAATGTTGCTGGCATTCTGAATGTGCCCGGTTTTAAACTCTCCGGGGGTACGCACATCCACCACCTGGGCCCCCTTCGCATTTTTGATTTTATCCGCAAATTCTTTCGCAGATAAGTAGCCTGCGTTTTGTGCATGGCTGCATGCCACTGCAAGAAAGAAAAGAACTATTCCTGAAAGATATTTAAGCATCATGATGGCGAATTATTTTTTCGAGTTCAACGGCGGGTACCACACCCGACTGTCGCCAGAGGGCTTTGCCCTTCCGGAATAACATTAACGTAGGAATACTCCTGATCTGATATTTTACAGCCACGGCCTGGTTGATATCCACGTCTACTTTGATAATATCGGCGGTGTCTCCCACCTTACTTTTTACTTCCTGGAGAATGGGCGGCATCATTTTACAGGGACCGCACCATTCGGCGAAGAAGTCTACCAGCACAGGTTTATCTTTAGCGATAATTTCTTCAAAGGTCATGATTTTCGTGTAGTTAAAGAGGAGAGCAAAAGCCCGCCGGTAAGTGCACCATAAAGCGTACTGTTAAGCGGCCGGGAAGTGATGGGGCAGGTGCCTGTGGTGCAGCCCACGTATTTCCAGTATAAAAAACCTGCCAGTGCGCCCAGTGCTACTCCCAGGATGATTAAAAGATTGTTTCTGAGGAAGGTGCCCATTATTTAACTTCTTTGTAGGTAAAATCTTCTCGGTCTTTCGAGGTATAGCGCTGAGAGCAGTTGCCGTTTACCCCACAGCCTATGTTCATCAGGGGCATGAGCGAAAACAGCCCGCCCAGTATAATGAGCATCCAGTCGGTTACCAGTATACCCTGTACCGCCACCGCTATGCCTATAGCCAGGCGCAGAAGGCGGGAGATGTCCCAGCTTTTAAGAAGAGTTTTCATTTTATTGGATATTGATAATGGATAATTGAAAATAGACACTTTATTTCTTCCGGCAGGTTTTAATGCCGAAAGGAAGATAAAGCGGGCAGAAACTGACCAGTGAGGTCAGAACGAAGATCACGGCTACGGCACCCAATACTAGGGCCAACGTACCCGAAATCATCTGGGTAAAGTAGAGAACGGCGATCAGGGCGGCAATGGCCAGTCTGATGGTTTTATCAAGAGAACCCATGTTTTTTTTCATGTGTATAAGAATTTACGATTGCCTATTTACGATTTTTTCATCGGGCAGTTGGTGTCTCCAACTTCTGATAACGATAGTTCACAGCTTTTTTATGTGTATAAATTTTTAGTTATTACCCAGGAGCTTTCAGCGGCCAGCCGTAACCGGAGGGCTGTTTATTTAGTGGGCGGTAGGTACCCGACATTTAACCTTTAATAGCCCACAGCTCTATTCTATAATTAAAGATTTTTCTTCCTTCCCAGGATTCTCACCACTGAGGCCCAGCCCAAATGGTAAAGCCCTTCATGAAGCTCGGTTTCAGTCTGATAGCATTCACTCAGCTCAAAATCAGGAAAGTCCCGTTTCAGGTCTTTCATATCATAGAGCATATTCACATCTCTCGGGCCACCCACTTCCGGGTTCTCGGCCTGACGGTTAACATGGTATTTATTAAATGCTTCTAGAATAAGCCACCCCCCCGGTTTTACGGAGCGAGCCAGTTTCCGATGATAACCGGCTCTCTTTGCTTCCTCAAAATGGGCGAAAATCAGCACAAGTGCGTCAAAGTACATCTCCGGCAAAACTAATTCTTCCAAATCGGATACAATATACTCTATTTTTACCGCATTTTTCAACGCCAGCGCTTCTGCTTTTTCCTTTGCAGCTACACTGAGGTCAACGGCAGTCACTTTCCAACCATTCAAAGCTGCAAAAACCGCATTCCGCCCTTCTCCCTCTCCGGCAAACAGAATCTTTTCACCGGAGATTTTTTCCATACTTTCCCGGAAATAGTTATTCGGCGTGGTGCCGTAGGCATATTCAGGCTGGCTGTATCTTTGATCCCAGAACGACATAGGCTCGGTCATTTCAATAGTGGAAGCGGGAAATTTTAAAACCCGGAGGCGAATTTCCCGCCGCCTACTATACGGGGTGTTTTACAAATTATCTATTGCCCTGCGTACATTCTCCCATGTACCGCCATTGATGACATTAGTGAAGCCTTTCTGATTCAGGATAGATTTGGCCTGACCGCTACGATTTCCGCTTCTGCAAAATACCACGATATGGTTTTTATTTTTGAATTTTTCCAGTTGCATCGGCAGCCTGTCAAGCGGAATGTTTACCGCCCCTTTTACCGATCCGGAAGAGAACTCCCCCGGGGTGCGTACATCTACCAAAAAGGGTTTATTTTTCAGCGTTTCGCTCAATTCGGCGGAACTTTCTCCATCTAATATATTTTTAAACAGATTAAACATGATTATACTTTTTTGCGGAGGGCAAAAGCCCCCGGGTTTCAGATTTCTTTTTTTGCCAGGTACCAGTCAGTGATTTCCAGGTCGGTATCTGCTTTTCTTTCTTTCAGCGCTTCCAGTGTTTTCGGTGCGCCCACAATTACTTTATCGCCGGGCTGCCAGTTCAGCGGCATCGCCACTTTGTGTTGATCAGAGGTCTGTAATGCCAGCAGAGCCCGCTTGATTTCATCCATATTCCGGCCTACATTTAAAGGATAATACATGATGAGGCGTATTTTTCCTGTAGGATCAATAATAAATACGGCCCTTACAGCGGCAGTTTCACTTTCCCCGGGCTGAAGCATTCCATAAAGTTTGGCTACTTTCATATCGAGGTCGGCAATGATAGGGAAGTCAAACAATACTCCTGTTTTTTCATCTACGGCATTGACCCAGGCAATGTGCGAGTGGATGCTGTCGATACTTAATCCTATCAGGCGGGTATTATGTTCGGTAAAGAAGCTCTCGTTAAGGGCAAAGCCGGTCATTTCAGTGGTACACACCGGTGTGAAATCTGCCGGATGAGAAAACAGGATCACCCATTTTCCTTTGTTATATTCTGAAAACTTCAGAGGACCCGTGGTAATGATGGCGTTAAAATCAGGTGCCTGATCACCGATCCGGGGCATAGGGTTATATTCCATTGCTTTAATTGTTTTATCGGGTTACAACATTATTTCCTTTTTCCAGCCACTCCTTCATACCTGCCGAGTAATTTTTTATACGGGTGTATCCGTTTTTCCGGAGGAGCGAATAGGCAATGGCGGCCCTGTCACCGGCTTGGCAGTGAATCACTACTTGCTTGTCTTTCGGGATCTTACCCAGATTTTCCGTCAGTGTTCCTACAAAGACATGATGGGCGCCCTTTACGTGGCCGGCGTTATATTCGCTGAGATTACGAACGTCCACAATCTGTGTTTCTTCATCACCGGTGAGCGTCTTAAACGTTTCGATGTCAATGATTTCGGCCGTCTGAAGTCCGAGGCCCGTAGCTTCTACGTCTGAAATATAGCCCAGCATATTGTCTAAACCAATACGCATCAGTTTACGAGTCAGGTCTTCCATCCGGTCATCATCCGCCACTAGGATAAACTGTTCCTGGTAATTCATTACCCAGCCCATCCAGGTAGAGAAGGAATTATTGCCCTGGATATTCAGGCTTCCGGGAATAAAACCTTCCGCGAATTCGGTTTTGTTGCGGGTGTCGATCACCTTGATGCCATCCCCGTACGCTTTTAGGAATTCCGTTTTGCTGAGTTTCGGATGCTTGGGCACTTCTGCCAGGAGGGGGCGGTCTACTTTGTTAAGATGCTTCATCATAGCAAAGTATTTTGGCGGTTCAGGCTGGCCGTCAAGCAGGTAATTTACAAAGCCCTGCTCGTCATTACCGTACTGAAATGCCCAGTTTCTCACCTTTTCATATCCTACTGTAGAACTGGGTACAGAGCCCAGGGCTTTTCCGCAGGCCGAACCGGCGCCATGCGCTGGCCATACCTGAACGTAGTCGGGCAGGGCGGCAAAGCGACGGAGCGATTCATACATCTGGTGAGCGCCCTTCTCCTGAGTGCCTTTGATGCCGGCCGCTTTTTCCAGGAGGTCAGGCCGGCCGATATCGCCTACAAATACAAAGTCGCCGGTAAAGATCATAACGGGTTGGCTGGTGGCGGGATGGTCAGTAAGCAGGAAGCTGATACTCTCGGGGGTGTGCCCCGGGGTATGAAGTACTTCCAGGGTAAGGTTTCCCACAGTGATTTTATCACCATGTTTGAGCCCTTCATGTGCAAACTGGTATTGCCAGTCCTCACCCCCCTCGTCAGAAAGATACATCTTAGCGCCGGTTACCGAAGCCAGTTCACGCGATCCGCACAGGAAATCGGCATGGATGTGCGTTTCGGTAATGTGCGTGATCTTCATATTATTCTGCTGGGCAATTTCGAGGTATATATCGATATCTCTTTGCGCATCAATCACGATGGCCTCATTTTTAGCCTGGCAGCCGATAAAATAGCTGGCCTGGGCCAGGGTTTTGTCATATATGTGTTGAAAGAACATTGCTTAAAGTGTTTAAAATCAAATGATAGTTCAAAGTTCGGTATTTTGCCCGGAGTATACTGCCACAAATGTTACAAAGGCAAAAAATGTTTAGGTTTAGAAAGAAGAAAAGGCCGGTTGTTTTAACACGCCGGCCTTCCTGTCTGTACACTCTAGTTATTTATAGCATGGTAGTCGGACAAACATAATCACTTACTTCAAACTTTCCCGATTCTTTGATGGCCTTAAATCCGCCCTGTACGTCCACCAGATTATCGTATCCGCGAGCTCTAAGGATAGACACAAATATCATGGAACGGTAGCCTCCGGCACAGTGTACGTAGTAAGTTTTATCTTTTTTGATTTCGGCCAGGTGATCATTGATATAGTCAAGGGCGATATTCTCGGCTCCGATAACGTGTTCGGAGTAATGTTCGCTTCTCTTCCTTACATCCAGGATGCTTAGTTCCGGATCTGCCTCTTTGAGACGGGCGAGTTCATCCACAGAAACTGAGATAATACTATCCAGCTCCCTGCCGACTTTTTCCCAGGCGGCAATGCCGCCTTTGAGGTAGCCCAGGGTACCGTCATAACCTACTCGCGCAAGGCGGGTCACCACTTCCTCTTCTTTCCCCTCATCTGCCACTATCAGGATATTCTGGCGGATGTCGGGGATCATGGCGCCTACCCAGGGGGCGAAATTTCCTTCAATACCGATATTGACAGAATTAGGTATAAAGCCTTTGGCGAAAGTCTGGGCATCGCGTGTGTCGAGAATTAGGGCATCGGTTTCATTGGCGGCCACCTCAAAAGCCTCCGGACTGAGTGCCTGAAGACCCTGGTTCAGTACCTTATCAATGCTCTCGTAGCCTTTGATGTTCATCAGCACATTGGCCGGAAAGTAACCCGGCGGCGGCATAAGGCCGTCCAGTACTTTTTCAATAAATTCCTCCCTGCTCATGGGCTGGAGGGCGTAGTTGGTTTTCTTCTGATTGCCCAGGGTATCGGTGGTTTCTTTGCTCATGTTTTTACCGCAGGCGGAGCCGGCGCCGTGAGCGGGATACACAATAAGATCATCTGATAACGGAATGATTTTGTTATGCAGAGAATCATAGAGGTGGGCAGCCAGCTTTTCCTGGGTAAGATCTGCCACTACCTTTTGGGCGAGGTCAGGGCGGCCTACATCCCCGATGAATAGGGTGTCACCGGTAAACAGGCCGGCTTCTTTGCTGTTTTCATCAATAAGAAGAAAACAGGTGCTTTCCATGGTGTGACCCGGTGTATGAATTACCCGCAGGGTTACTTGACCCACTTTCAGCTCTTCACCGTCTTCCACCACGTGCGCTTCAAACCCGGGTTTGGCCGTAGGGCCAAACACAATGGAAGCACCTGTTTTCTTCGCCAGGTCAAGGTGACCACTCACAAAATCGGCATGAAAATGCGTTTCCAGAATATACTTGATTTTTGCGCCGTCTTTCTCTGCTTTTGCTATATAGGGCTGCACTTCACGGAGTGGGTCAATCACCGCCGCTTCGCCATTACTTTCAATATAGTAGGCTCCCTGAGCCAGGCACCCCGTATAAATTTGTTCTACTTTCATAATAGTTAATGAGTTTAAAACCGTTAAACTGAAATATGTTTTTGTTGATGAAACAAAGGTAGATAAGCATTTTAAGTTCCACAGTAACAAGAGTTACAGTGGTCAAAATAATTACAGAAACAGCTCTTTGATCAGAATGTAGATTCCCATCACCAGCACAAACCACCCGAAAGAGGTTTTTAGTTTATCGCCGGGTATTTTTTTAGAGAGGAGTATGCCGATGAATATGCCCGCCACAGACAGGAGGGTGAATGTGCCCAGTAAGGGCCAGTTAATCATCTCACTACTTTGGAGATCTCCGGTAAAACCCAGCAACGATTTTGCGGCTATGATGAAGAGAGAAGTACCTACCGCCAACTTCATAGGCATACGGGCCAATAGAACCAGTGCCGGAATAATTAGAAATCCGCCGCCGGCACCCACCAGGCCGGTCAGAACCCCCACAACGGAACCTTCCAGGAGGATCATAGGGTAATTGTATTTCATGGGCTGTTCCGACCCGCCGTCTTTCTTCTTCCCCGGAGCAATCATGGAAACCGAGGCAGCAATCATCACGATGGCAAACAACACCATCAGGGCAATAGGTTTGGTAAACGTGAAGTTTTCGAAGCGGAGAAGCACATCGGGAATAGCCGGCACCAGCCATGCGCGGGTCAGGTATACCGCAGCGATAGACGGGATACCGAAAATAAAGACGGTTTTGAAATCTACTTTCTTCTGAACCGCACTCTGAATACTCCCCACCAGGGAAGTAGCCCCTACAATAAAGAGGGAATAAGCTGTGGCGGTTACGGGCTCCACATTCATGACATATACCAGTATAGGTACCGTGAGGATAGAGCCGCCGCTTCCGATCAGGCCGAGGGATATACCTACCAGTATGGCCAGTACAAAACCTATGATTTCCATTGAGTATTTGTTTTTTTGACTACAAAAGTACCGGAGGCTGATAGCCCGGGCAGTAACATATGTTACAGAGGGTAGAGGCAGTTTTTAGCTGTAAGGTTTAAGCTATATGCCATTAGCTTTGGGCTGTTCACCGGCGAGTCTAATTTTTAACATCTAATGGCTGAAAAATCGCCTTGTGTAACACAGGTTACCCAAAATATAAGTACATTAGTACTACCTTTGCCTTAGAGATAATAACCTTCAATTTGCTCCTGTTATGGAAGACATGATCCTGTATAACCGGCTTCAGTTTGCGTTTACCATCACCTTTCATTACCTGTTTCCCCAGTTAACCATGGGGCTCTCGCTGATGATTGTTTTTTTAAAGGGGCGGTTTTTACAGACCGGTCGCGAAGAGTTTAATGATTCGGCCCGGTTCTGGATGAAAATCTTTGCGCTGAATTTTGCCATGGGGGTGGTGACGGGCATTCCCATGGAGTTCCAGTTCGGAACGAACTGGGCGCGCTTTTCAGAACTCACCGGCGGGATCATCGGGCAGACTCTGGCTATGGAAGGGATGTTCTCTTTCTTTCTGGAGTCTTCTTTCTTAGGGATGTTTCTCTTTGGGGAAAAGCTGCTGGGGCATAAGTTGCATTCTCTTACCGGACTAATGGTCTTTTTGGGCTCCTGGGTCTCGGGTTTCCTGATTATTGCTACACACTCCTGGATGCAGCACCCTGTGGGCTACGAGATACTGGCGAACGGGAAATTTGTGCTGAATAATTTCGGGGCGCTGTTCAGTAACCCGTGGCTGTGGCCTTCTTACCTTCACAACCAGGCCGGTTCGCTGATCACCAGCTCGTTTTTTATGGCGGCGGTAGGGGCCTTTTATGTACTTAGTAACCGGCACCACAGCCACGGGAAAATCTTTTTGAAGTACGGTGTGATCTTTGGGGTTATCTCCTCGGTGGTGGTAGCTTTTCCTACCGGCGACCTGGCCGCTAAAAATGTGGTGAAGCACCAGCCGGCCACTTTTGCGGCCATGGAAGGGATTTTTGAGACCGAAAAAGGAGGGTCGGAGATTGTGCTGGTGGGACAGCCCGATATGCTCAGAGAGAAGCTGGACAACAAGATTTCGGTTCCGAATATACTGAGCTTCCTGACCTACCAACGCTGGGATGCCGAGATCAAAGGCCTGAAGGAGTTTCGGGAAGAGATTAGACCTACCAATGTACCCGGCCTGTATTATGCCTATCATATCATGGTGGGTCTGGGTACTATTTTTATAGGGATTATGGTGCTGGCTGCTTTCCTGCTTTTCAGGCATCGGTTGTACCGAACACGCTGGCTGCTGTGGATCCTGATGTTTATGATCCCTTTTCCGTATATTGCCAATACGGCAGGATGGTACACGGCTGAACTGGGCCGGCAGCCCTGGCTGGTACACGGGCTGATGCGCATGGCTGATGGCGTTTCGCCTACCGTTTCTTCAGGCAATGCGCTCTTTACTTTCCTGGGGTTTGTAGGACTTTATCTCTTATTAGGACTTTTATTTTTATTACTGGTATTAAAAATAATCCGGAAGGGGCCTCTCGCCACTCCCCGAATTCATCATTAAGTCTATGGAAATTTTCTGGTTTATTGTTTTAAGTCTTATGTTATGCACCTATGTGATCCTGGACGGATTTGATTTCGGTGCCGGCATTGTTCATTTGTTTTTTGCCCGAACAGAAGAAGAAAAGAAAGCGATTACCAATGCTATAGGCCCCTTCTGGGATGCCAATGAGGTGTGGTTAATTGCCTCCGGCGGTGTGTTGTTCTTTGCTTTTCCTACCCTGTATGCCTCCTCTTTCAGCGGCTTTTATCTGCCCCTCATGATTGTATTGTGGCTCCTGATTTTCAGAGCCGTGGGCCTGGAGCTGCGCGGGCAGGTGCATAACCGACTTTGGGAGGCGCTGTGGGACAAGGCCTTCGGCATTGCCAGCCTGCTGCTAGCTCTTTTTTTTGGGGCGGCGCTGGGAAACGTGGTGAGAGGGGTAAACCTGGGCATGGTGGAAAACGGGGTTTCTACCCAGGAACCGCATTATTTCTTTCTGGCCCTGTGGAATCCCACTTTTGACCCGCTGGCCGAGCAGCAGGGAATTATTGACTGGTTTACTATTCTACTGGGACTGGTAGCCCTGGTGACCCTTACCATACATGGGGCTAACTGGATTATCTTCAAAACCCGTTCGACCATGAATGTTCGCCTGAAAACGGTAATTTTTCGTTTGAACATACTATTAGGGGTACTGGTACTACTAACTGTGTCACTCTGGCATTATGTAAAGCCTGTGGCCTTGAATAATTTTCAGGCTCATCCGTGGCTCTGGGGGTTTCCGCTGCTAGCCGCTGCCGGGCTGCTGGGATTGTTCCGCATCAGGAAATTCAGAAGTGACGGGAGGGGTTTCCTGCTCTCTTCGTTGTTTATTGCCGGTAGCTTTGCTACCACCATCGCTTCGCTGTTTCCAAACGTACTCCCTTCTACAAATGGAGTAAATCCCTCACTGACCGTCTTTAACGCTGCTGCTCATGAATACGGGCTTTCCGTGGGTTTGCGTTGGTTTTTTATTGCTTTATTACTGGTGATTATCTATTTCGTAATTCAGTTCAGAGTGTTTAAAGGTAAAATGGACGATGTGGGTTATGGGGAGCACTGAGGAGGGGGTAGGTTAAATGCTGAGTGTTTTTTTATTGCCGCGTACTAAAAAGTATTAAAATAGGGGACTGCCGGGTTGTTTCTGTTTAGATTATTGAAGATCCGGATACGTTTAATGGCCACAGATGCACAAATGAAAATTCTGAGGGAATAAAATCTGTGCATCTGTGGCTCAGATTGTATTCATCACTTGTTGCTGCCTAGCAGGCTGGAATTTTCTAAGCCGATCCGTTTTATCGGGACAAATCACTTTCATAATCTTCCTTATAATCGCCGATGTGGATTTTACTTTGGTTGATGCGTTTATGGTTTCTGAAGTAGTTTACCAGTCCGGTGATGAGCAGGATGGCAGAGATTGTAAAAAGCAAGATTTCAAAAAACCGGGCCTGCCGGTGTTCTGTAAGTTTCTGAATAGTAAAGCCGGCCACCAGGAAATACATAGAAGTTCGCAAGAAGGAGAGAAAAGTAGTCTGGTTGGCCAGGTAGGTGCGCTGAATGGCCAGTTTTTCTCTAAGAATCAGGTCTTTTTTTACAAGCTGTTTTTTATCCTGCATATTTAGAAAATTTAAATCACATTTTCAGGTTTAGAATGATCCGGTTAATCATTATTTGCAAAAATACGATCTTTCGCCGGATTCGGTGGCACAATCCGGGTCAAAGACAAAACCCCGGAGAACTGTCCGGGGTTGTCTGAGCATGAGAAAGTATCAAACTTTTAAATCAAAAGTTCAATGTTGTTGCGGTTAAGAATAATCTTGCCGTTATTTTCAAGCGCTTTAAGCAGCCGGGAGATCACCACCCGCGAGCTGTTCAGCTCATAAGCGATTTCCTGGTGGGTTTTATTAATGGTCTTGCTGTTATTCACTTTCGAAGTTTCCATGAGATAGTTATACAGGCGCTCATCCATGTGCATGAAGGCAATATTATCAATGGCCGAAAGGAGTTCGTTAAAACGGTTATTGTAGCTTTCAAAGACAAAGGCCCGCCAGCTTTTGTAGCGCCCCATCCATTCTTCCATCTTTGAAACAGGGATCATGGCTAC
>JBEBRR010000007.1:0-82657 GCA_040394735.1 Leadbetterella byssophila | reverse complement strand
TGTTTTACTTATCCAGCCACTGGCTGATCTCTTCCACCACTGCATCATCCGAACCGGCAAATCCCCGGCTCATATGCAGAAATTTCCCTTCCTTATCAATGAAAAATTTGGCAGGGATACTTTCCACACCATATAGAAAGGCAGTCCGGTGCTCTTCATCCATTGCTGTATTCAGGAATTCCAGTCCTCGGCGGTTTACAAAATTCCCTACGTACTCCCGGGTATTTTCTGCCGGCACCCGCTCAAAGGTGTTCACGTATACGAAGGCCACATCATCCCGCCCGGCATATTTCTCCATGGCCTTTTTCATTCCCGGAAAAGACATCAGACAGGGACCGCACCAGGTAGCCCAGAAATCGAGAATCACCAGCTTCCCCCGCAGGTCGGACAGCTTCACCACTTCTCCCCTGAGGTTCTTCAGCTCGAAATCAGGTGCTTCTATTCCGGGCTGTCCCATCTTTTCCGCATTCACCCGCTGAACGAACATCATGGCCAGGCGGAAGTTTTTCCCCTCCTGCTGCAAACGTCGGGCCAGCTCTCCGAAATATTCTCCCGAAGCTTCACTGTCCAGGAAATTATTGGCTGCCAGTATTCCTGCAGCAGACGTTCCTAGGGCCTTTACCTTCTCACGTATCGCCACGTTATGATCGTTGAGCAGCGCCAGGTATTGCTCCCTTAACTTGGTTCTCGTGGCTTCGTTACCGGACGATTTGAACTTGCTGTCAATTTCTTTCACTTTGCTCATAAAGCTGAAATGATCATTCTGCAGCTCATTGTAAGCCGTCATGGCGGGGGATCCTTCCACAGAGGCCTCCGGCGCCTTGTCCTCCGGTGTTATACCTTCTGCTTTGATGGTGAGCTTTTCACCGCCATCCAGCAGTAGCCCGATCTGCTGATCCTCCGCAATATTTAACTGGTAGATACCGGGTTCAGGAACAGACGTCTGAAAAACAAAGGAGGAACCTTCAATCTTCACGCTGTCTATTTTTTCTCCGTAACCACGGTCATTAAGCTGCTCAAGATAAATCTTCCCTTTCACTTCCTTGTTCAGCAGTGTGATCCGGATTTCTACCGGCAGGTTCTGCGCCATGCCGCTCAGTGAAATAAGTAAACTCAAAATCAATGCTCTCATATTATTTCAGTTTTTCCATTAAAACCTTATTGACCTCCCGGGGATCTGCCGACCCACCCGAAAGCTTCATCACTTCCCCTACAAACATCCCGAGGAGTCCTTTCTTTCCTTTCTTAAACTCGTCTACCTTCGTTTTATTGCGCGTCAGCACCTCTTCCACCCAGGCAGTGATGCTGGAGGCATCCTGCGTAAGCACGAGTCCGTTAGATTCTGCCAGCGCCATCAGGCTCGCCTCAGGCTGTTCTGTTAACAAGGCCATTAACTTCTGCCCGGCAGAGTGGCTGAATTTTCCTTCTTCAATGGCGTTCACCAGCTCAGCCAGCCGTAGCGGTCTCACGGGGTATTGGCTGATCCCTATCCCCCGCTCATTCATATCCCCGCGCATATAGGAAACCATCCAGTTGGAAACTGCCCTGTAATGCGGTGTGCGCGCCGCGGCTTCCTTAAAATAATCACTCAGCTCTTTTTCTTCCGAAATCACATAGGCATTCTCTTCGGGTAAGCCGTAATCAGCCACCAGCTTATGGAAAAGAGCATAAGGCAGCTCCGGGATCCTGATCCCGGCTAATTTTTCTTCGGAGATCTGCACAGGTGCCAGGTCCGGCTCCGGAAAATAACGGTAGTCGTTAGCCGTTTCCTTTACCCGCATTCCTTCGGTTACTCCTGTTTCCGGGATAAACGTACGGGTCTCCTGTAATATCTGTCCGCCGGCCCGCAGAACACCGGCCTGCCGCTGTATCTCATATTCAGCTGCCCGCTGCAAAAAGCGGATCGAGTTCATGTTTTTGATCTCTACCTTGGTTCCCAGGGTTTTACTGCCTTTGGGCTTTAATGATACGTTCAGGTCCGCTCTGAGCGAGCCTTCTTCCATGTTACCGTCACTGATTTCCAGGAAGCGGACAATGCGCCGGATTTCAGTCAGATAACCTGCCGCTTCTTCCGGTGAGGTGATGGAAGGATAAGAAACGATCTCCAGCAGGGGGGCACCGGCCCGGTTATAATCCAGGAGTGTGCCATCATCCGCATGGATGGATTTCCCGGCGTCTTCCTCCATATGAATATGGTGGATCTTTACTTCATGATCCACATAGGAACGTCCTTCTTTCAGGACAAAGCGCACGCTGCCTCCCACACATACGGGCCGGCTGTCCTGGGTGATCTGGTAACCTTTGGGCAGGTCAGGATAGAAATAATTTTTCCTGTCGAAATAATTAAAGCGGTTGATCTCGCTCCCGAAAGCCAGGCCCAGCTTTACAGCGCTGTCTACCACCTCCCGGTTGGTACGGGGCAGCACCCCGGGATGCGCCAGGGTAAGTACCCCGATGTTGGTATTGGCTTCCGCCCCGAAGCTGTTATGATCCGCAGCAAATATTTTACTCTTCGTATTCAACTGGCAATGCACTTCCAGACCGATCACCACATCAAACTCCATCCAATATCTATTTTTCTACAAAAATACGCCCTTTCATCACGATTAAAAACAAAAGAGCCGACCAATTCAGCCGGCTCCTGTAAGAATGTGCCTGAAAGTGCACTTATCAATAACTGCTGTTCCCGGCTACGCCCGAACTAGACAGCGTACGAGGCACTTTTGTCATCCCGAGCACAAACGAGAACAGAAGTTCGAAGTTTGCCGGCTGAGCTGTCGAGAGGTACATCAGCCCGCACTTTCCCCAATATCAGTATTCCCACAAATTGCTTTCCTCTTCCATGATCTTATATTCCCACTCCTGTGATTTAAGCAGGGCTTCACGCGGGTTCTTATAGATCTGGTCAAGATAACGGTTACGCGGATCCGATGTTCTTACGATCCGCCCGTTAAACAGCCTCAACTCTATGGCATCGGCATAGTTCATGTGCCTGGCTGTATTTTCTTCATTAAACCACATACAGTTAGGGTTCAGCCGGAAATACGACTCCAGCTCTTTGTATTTAAAAGAGGCCAGGTCCTTCTCAATTCCCTCCGGTGATAATTCAGCGGGTATCTTGATGGTCACTACCAGCACATCGTAATAGGCACGCGAACGCTGGGAATCAAAAATCCAGTCTTCTTTCAGCTCCAGCACATACAGTTCGTTGGGAAGCAACTCATACCCGGTAGCCAGTGAGGTTACCTGTGAATCGCCCCAGCCGTCCTGGGAACTGGACGTATTTTTAGCGGTAGAGTCGGATGACCCTCCGTCACCCCAGCCGTCATCTTCCGTAGCCGTTCCGAAACCGGCATCAATTTCTTCCTGTGAAAGTCCTCCGCCCTCAAAGTCACGGTGCAGTCGTTTGGTAAACTCTTCCAGGGTAATCTTGGTAGTCAGTGAATCGTTACTGAAAGGTTCCAGTACTCCGGCACGTACGCCGTCAATAATATGTTTGGTAACCTCACTTCCTTTGGAGAAAAAAGGCAGGTTAGCCTTTTCCCTGAGATCTACTCTCCTCCACAGCGTATATTTTTTTGCCTGGTTGGATGAGTTGATCGGCCTTAGTGAAAGAGGGTTTACCCCGTTGTCAGAGCGCTCCTGTGCCGAAAGGTCTGTCTGCAGACCCGCGAAAGCACATACCAGATAAATCGCTATTCTTTTCATAATTGCATTAATTTAGAGCTATGGTATAAACCCCGTCTCCTATGTTCACAGGGTCTACATTCCCCTGGAAGTTTCTTCTTTGAACCGAATTTATGGTGATCACGTAACGGTCTCCGGGTGAGGCTTCTCCTGCCAGTCCGGATACATTGATGGAGTTCCCCTGGCTATCCAGCTTTCCTTTAGACCTTGATCCGCCTGCCAGTACCACGGAGAAGCCGTTGACGCGGTAAGCGGCATCTTCCGGATTCGTATCTTTGAAACTCTGATCGGCCTCAGCCACAATGGTCAGATTCCGTACCTGCGAAGCCGGGAACCCTCTTCTGAGATTCTCCTGAGAAGCCGGAGCACCGTTCACCAGCACCTTAATGGTAGGTTTGGGCACCAGGCGTACGTTAAACGGAAAAGATTGTAAAAGAATTCCGTCATTTTTTACTTCCAGGCTCACCTTACTGGCATTCGGCACTACCGTTACCTTACCTCCACCACCCGGAATGAAATCAGCTCCTGATCCGGAGAAGGAAGGATTATATTGTGCGCCCAGACCCGGGCTGGTCGTCTGCAGCCGGTTGGCACATTTAAAGTACAGGGCCGGCATGGAAGACGTGGCAATCTGCACCGAAGGCTTCAGTACGGTATACTCTTCATCTTTGGTCACCCGTTCTATCGTACCGTCTGCTTTGGGATAAGAAATGGTAGCCGTGTAGGTACGTTTCAGTTGGCCGTTATTGTCAAAGGCTCCGCCACCTGCTCTCAGCTCGTATAGCCCCTTACCTTCTTTTACCGGCAAGGCAGATCCGTTAATGCTTATAGTGGGTGTAATAGCGCTGGAATAGGCTCCGATAGCAATCTCCGCGCGATAGGTCTGCCCGGCTACCACAGTACGGGAATCGGGGATCACCACGGCAAAGAGCTTATCGAATTTAATTTCTTTGGCGCCCACCTGCTGTGCCAGGTAATCCAGCACTTCGGCTTCGTATCTCCTGATCACTGATTCCTTCTGGCTCAGGCCGGCCAAAGCAGCGGGCACAGGCGTCTGCGCAAACAGAAGCTCTGCAAAGTCCTTTCTTTTGGTCATCGGATCGGCATTAACCATGGCCGGGTCATCTTTCGCGTCCAGGGCCAGGGGCTGGAATTTAATATTAGGGGCATGCTTCTGCATATAGGCCACATACTCGTCCAGCTTCTCCTTCAGCTCATATCCTTTTTTATTCTTTACAAAGATATTGGCCACTTTTTCTTCTTCCGCCAGGTTTTTGATCTGGTTGGTTTCCGGGTCAATTCCGCCACCCGCTTCACTACGGATGATCTCTTTCAGCCCTTCTATATAGGAGATGATCTCCCCGGTCTTTTTTCTTACTTCCACAGCATTGTTGTATAACGCACGATACTCCGGCTTATTCCCGGATTTATCCACGGCGTCATTCATTGCATCCAAAGTTCTTTTATTACTTGTATCGGCCGCTTTATTCGCCTGATCCAAGGAGTTATCCAATAGTAAAAACTTCTCCAGAATAGCATTACTGATCTGTAAGGCAAGCATAGCCGTCAACACAAGATACATCATGTTGATCATCTTCTGCCGTGGACTTTCCTTAACTCCTGCCATATTTTAGTTCTTTATGGGGTTTAAACAATACTACCATTAAACGTTTGCACTACCTTTCATGGCTGACAGCATACTACCGTACACATTGTTCAGTGAAGCCAGGTTAGTGGTCAGTTTATTCAGTTCCGCCTTGAATTGCTGGCTGTCTCTGGAAACATCCGACATATCGCTCAGTACGTTAGAGAAGTTACCGTAGAAAGCGTTCATGGCCTTCAGGTGCCGGTTAGTATCCTGAATTTCAATTTCATACACGGCGTTCAGCGCACTCATGTTCTGCGATATTTTATGGAACTGTACCCGGTATTCCTGTGAATCTCTGGTGGCATCTCCCAGGGCGGTCATGGAATTCACCACGGAGCCCAGGGAGGCGTTCATTTCACTGATCTTGGAGGATGCCTCCCGGACCTTCGTGTTAAACTCTCCGGTGGCCATTCCTGAAGCGGAAATCTCACCCAGATTAGACACTGACTCGCTCAGGTTTTTAAAGCTGGCTTTCAGGTTATCAAAAATATCAGGAGTAATGTTGGCGTTCGCCAGCATGTCGTCCATTTTGGCGGTCAGTCCCAGACCGGACGACGGCTGTGAATGTGTCCGTACAGGAAGTTCGCCTTTATAATTTTCTGCCAGCTCAGGATAAACTTTTTCCCATTGGTACTCTGTTACCGGCCGGAGCAATGACTGTGCGGCATAAATCAGGAAGATAATCGCTTCCACTCCAAGACCTACCGGTAACATCCAGGAAGCCCAGTCGTAGTGCATGATCTTTCCCATAGCTCCCACAATTACAACTGCCGCACCGGCACTGTAAACAAAAGGAATGAATCTGTCCCAAAAAACGCTGGGACCGTTATTTGCTGCCATATTTTATGATGATGTTTTAATAAACGTTTTGTATTTATTCTCTGCCGGGTACGGAGCCCATTCTGTCCATAACGCAGCGGAATCCGATATATGATTTGGTGGCTGTCTGGTATTCATATGTGGTGGTCCCTGATTCCAGGTAGTGAGCCACGTCTTTCCATGATCCGCCCTTGATTACTTTGCGGGGTTCGTCACGGTTATCATAGTTCGGGCTTAAGTCCCAGGTCACCGGCATGTAAGATTCGGAGTAGGCATCCTGTGTCCATTCCGACACGTTTCCTGCCATGTTATATAAACCGAAAGCATTTTTTTCATACATATTCACCGGTGCCGTATACTGGAAGCCGTCTTTCTGGTAGTTACCGCGGTTAGGCTTGAAGTTAGCCATATAGCAACCCTTGGCGTTGGCCACATACGGGTTACCCCACGGATACTTGGCTCCCTCGCTTCCCCCTCTGGCTGCCCATTCCCATTCTGCCTCGGAAGGCAGGCGGAATCTAGGCGAACGGAACTCGTTATTCTCTGCGCGGTAATTGTTATACAGATCCGATCTCCACTGACAGAAGAACTGGGCAGCATCCCAGCTTACTCCCACCACCGGGTAATTATCAAAAGCCGGGTTACCATAGTAATTTTCCGTCAGCTGATCTCCGTTATGGTAAGTAAAGTCTTTTTTCCATACGGTGGTATCCGGGTAGAGCTTTGTCATGATGAATTCTTCTCCCAGCACTTCCAGTGAATCGGCGAGCATCGAGTTCACAAACATCCGGTATTCATTGTTGGAAATTTCGGTGTCATCCATATAAAATGCCGGGATGGATATCCGCTTATTGAGATTTATACGGGTAGACATTACGTCTTCATCCGCCTGGCCCATCAAAAACGACCCTGACGGAATCAGAACCATTCCTTCCGGCGCTACCTGCTTGTAGCCTTTCCTGGTTTTGGCCACCAGCTGCCCGTCTTTAATCCCCCCGAGCGGATCCTCTACGCTTCCCCCTCCTTTTTTACCTCCCTTGCCGAAAATCTTATTCACGGTATCGCAACTTTGAAATAAGAACGCTGAGGATAAAATAACTGCAACAGTTAAGATCTTTTTTGAAATGCGCTTATTCATCTTTTGAAAGCAAGAGTTTTAATCTTCTATTTTTTACTTTGTCAGAACGTTAATCCCTAATAATATATTGTCAATAGTTCTAATAAAAACGGGCGCTTCTAAACCCTGTAATTCATAAACCATGCCAATTCTGTTTTTTACAGCTTCGCAAAAATCATAAAAACTATCGGAGTTTCATAAATTCGCGTGCATCTTTTTGTTATAAACTGTAGCGGGGGGTCTTAACCACCGATTTTCTGCCCATTTTCACCGGAGAAAGAACGTACCGCAAAAACAGTTCGTGTGAGGTACCTGATTTCGCATTGGCACCGGTGGTAACAATGTCCAGGGCATAACCCAGCTTCAGTTTGTTTTCCAGCAGGTTGGTTCCCAGGAGAACCGATCCCGCATCCTGGTTCCGGTAATTCCCTCCTATCCACAGTCGCTGATTATAGGTCACCATCACCCCGGCTTCTACCGAAGTGCTGACCAGGTCGGAACGCACCATAAACATCGGGCTGATATCCAGGGTGTACGAAACCGGGAAATCGTACTTTCCTGTCAGGAAATATTCTCTCTTTTCTTGAAAGGCCCCGTTCTCCGCGCCTATACTATATTCCGGCTCAAGCAGGTTCTTGGCTGAAATACCGATCTGGTAGCTCGGATTAACGAGGTAAATTCCTGCATTCAGGCGGGGAACCATGCTGGTAATCCGGCTGGAAGGAATGTACGGGTCGTCCGGGTCGCGCGGGATGTAATCCTCCCCCCGCAGGCTGAGATTATTGAAGCCTGCTCCTATCCCGAACCCCACCATATTGCTGCCCATCCGTTTATGAAAGGAATAGCTCAGTACCATTTCGCTCATGCTCTGGGCTTTGCTGATATTCTGGCTGGCAAAATGCAGCCCTACCCCTCCTTTCAGCTTGGCTACAGGCATATCCAGGGCAAACGCCGTAGACAGGTTGCCTCCTCCGGAAAATTCGGTGGCGGTATATCCCAGGTATTGTGACCTGACGGTCGACTGAATCTGTACCCGGTTAAACTGCCCTGCGGCTCCGGGATTAAGGTAAAACTGATTGAATATGTAATGCGTAAACTGAGGCAGGTTCTGGCCGAAACTCACTACCCCGGAAAAGGAAAAAAGTAAAGCAAGTAAATACTTTCTGGCCATACGGTTTCGGTAAGGATTTTAAAGCTATTTACAAATAAACACAATAAGACCCATAATATTATGAGTCTTATTGAAAATTTACGCTATGTTATTGGCTTTTTTGATATAAAGTTCCAGTGCCCCTACCATAGACGGGGCATTGGGTAAAGGCGCTTCAATATCCAGGATCAGCCCGAGGTCACGGATGGCCTTGGCCGTGGTAGGTCCGAAGGCGGCCAGGCGGGTATTATTCTGCTGCCAGTCGGGGAAATTGTGCATCAGCGAATGTACTCCCGAGGGGCTGAAAAAGCAGATAATATCGTAAAATACCTCGGTAAGATCAGACAGATCTGCCGGAACCGTCTCATAGGTGATGGCTTCCGTCAGCTGCAGACCGTGCTTCCGCATCAGGTCAGGTATGGCATTGTTCCGGATGTTGGAGCAGGGAAACAGGAACTTCTCGTTCTTGTTCTTGAGAATAAAGGGCTCCAGGTCGGCGGCCGTCTTATTTCCCGAGAAAATCTTCCTTTTCCGGATGGTAATGTATTTCTGAAGGTAATTGGCTGTTTGCTCCGTGATACACAGGTATTTCATATCAATCGGAATTTCCACCCGAAGTTCTTCACACATTTTGAAGAAGTGATCAATGGCGTGCCTGCTGGTAAATATAATAGCCGTATGCGCTAAAATATCTATTTTCTGTTTTCTGAATTCTCTGTGATCTACTTTCCTGACGTCAATAAAATTCCTGAAATCCACTTTAATCTTATAGCGGTCGGTCAGGTCAGAATAAGTAAGAGATTTTTCGCCTGGATTATCTAGAGTGATTAAGATACTTTCTACCTTCCTCAAACGTTCGTCATTTTCTGTCATCTCGCTCAAAACAAATACCTGAAATTCCTTTTACATCAGCACTTATCAGAAAAGAAATCTCATTCCTAAAATAATCGGAAGTGCTTCTGCGATGCAAAGATACGAAAACAAGTACAAAAACTTTACACTACTCTCCCGGTTTATCGTAAAATATATCAGCAGCCCTCTCCAGGAATAAAAAACCATCAGTAGTATAAACAGGTAATTTTCAATATCTTCCGGGAGCGGAATATAGGTATTGTACATCACGAGGACCAGCAGTAGAAGCAGTGAATAAAAGAACAGGCTGCACTGGATCACCTTGAAATAATGCAGATCTGTCACCTTCCCCAGATTGAACAGTTTCCCCATGATGTTGAGATAAAAAAACTTCAGCACGTAAACGATAAACGCCAGGAGGCACAGCTTAAGGAAGTTCACCGCATGAACGGCAACGGTATTTCCGGACTGGAAAAGAAAGCTTCCTTCGGTCAGGGGGAGTCCGCCGAACTGCAGCATCAGGATCAGAAATCCAAGCACCACACTCAGCAATATTACAAACAGAAGACTGGGGCGGTCAAGAGGCTTGCCGATAATAAAGAGGTCTTCCTTGACACGGGTGGAAAGCACGTCCCGCAGGGAATAATACTTGCCGTACACCCGGAAATAGTTATTTGACACGAAGCTCATCACTACCAGGCTGAGCACAAAGGCAATGGCTACGCCGCTGTTAAAGCGGGAAACCGAGCGGGGCGTAAGCCGGACCACCTCCCGTACGGAGGTCTCCTCCTGTACCGAGGCGCCCACCGGATTACCCGAAGGAAAACCGATGTATGCAACTACTTCCGATGCAGAAGAAGCCGTAAAAAAACTGAAGTAGATTTTCTCTTTCCGGTATTCCCTCCGCAGGCTGTCGAGATTATACACCAGCCAATCCTGTTTCTTCGACACCCGCTCCAATGCATTATCCACGAAGATATTCCCGGGCCTGGGTGGAGTTCTTACCAGCAGAAACGCGTGGGGAAAACGGGAGAGATCCAGGTCTAGCGTGAAGGTCTGAAATTCCTTATCCGCATTATAACGGAACGGCACATATACTTTTTCTTCATGATCATACATCAGCCATTCATACGTAAGGTCATGAACAGAGCGGTAATTCTCATACCGCACCGGGGTGTTGGCCCGGACGCCCGTCCAGATCAGGCTGAATAAGACAAGAGAAAGAAGGTACTTCACCCTAAATACAGTTTTCGCAAAATTAGTGAATAAAGTAAAAGTGCGGTACACTTCCGGTATATAAGTGAAAAACTAAAAGTTAAAAGTGAAGAGTTGCGGCACATTATTAATATATAAGAAAAAAATCCATAACTTTTCACTCTTCACTTTTAACTCTCCCGTCTTATGAGGTTCAAACAAAAACTTAACACGCTTTTTTTGGAAATTCCGTAAAAAAAATAATCCTTTGCAGCATAACATTCCTTTAGGTATGAAAGAAAAAACAAAACAACTTAAGGCGGAAATAAGTAAGAGTCTGTCCGCTATTTCGGAAATCGGCGACCGGGTAGAAAAGAAGTCGATCAGCAAAAAGATCAGCGCCCTGGCCGAAGACCTTCGCAAGCTTTTCAAAAAGGAAGCTAAAAAACTGGAAAAGAAAACCGCTAAAGCGGAGAAGAAAGCAGCTAAAAAAGGAAAAGAAGCTGCCAAAAAAGGAAAAGAAGACACCCCAAAAACAAAAGAGCCGGCAAAGACAGACCGGAAAGCCCCGGCGGCCGTGGCTAAAAAAGAAGAATCTGGTCCTGCAGAAAACAAAAAACAGGCAACCGCATCTGCCGAACCGGCAAAGAACCTGAAAGCAGAGGTGTGGAAAGCTTCATCCAAAGAATAGCTTTTTCAGGAAAAAAGGTATAATTTAGGGATCACAAACGATCCGCACATGAAATTATACCTTTTTTTATTGCTGTTTACGGCCTGCCGGCTGCTTAGCGCACAGGCTATTATTATCACGGAGATATTTGCTGACCCTACTCCTTCCCGCGGGCTTCCCGAAAGGGAATACCTCGAAATTTTTAACCGCTCGTCAGTCCCCCTCTCTCTTAAAGGCTATACCCTCACCTACGGAAACACCCGGGCAGCCTTTCCTGATTCGGTCATTGAAGCCGGCGGGTATGTCATTGTCTGCCGCAACAGCTACATCCGGGAGTTCACCTCCTTCGGCAAAGTCATCGGCCTTTCCAGCCTGTCACTGAACAATAACGGAAATACCCTCCAACTTTCCGGTCCTACGGGCAATGAAGTGCACCGGGTAAGCTATTCCCTCTCCTGGTACACTCCCGGCCGCTCCGAAGGCTACAGCCTGGAAATGATTGATATGGACTATCCCTGCCGGGGGAAAGATAACTGGGAGTCAGCAACGGCAGAACAGGGCGGAACGCCGGGAAAGCCGAATACCGCGGCACGGACTAAGCCTGACCTCACACCTCCCGTACTGCTCCGCTACGACCTCCGGGAAAACCGCGTTCTGCTGTTTTTTGATGAGGTTCTGAGCAGCAGCTTTGCGGAAAATCCCCATAGTTTTGAGGTCGAAGGAGCCACACTCATCCATGCGGCTTTCCTGAACGAAAGCCGGGAGACAGTGGTGCTCACCCTGGACCAATCCCCTCCGGGCGAACTGGATCTGCGGATTTATCACGCTGAAGATTGTACCGGAAACAGCGGTCCGGACATCACCCTGCTTTTTGAAGAGCTGCCGGAGCCTCTCCCAGGCGACATCCTGCTGACAGAGATTCTGTTCAATCCCCTGCCGGGCGGTGAAGATTTTGTAGAACTTTATAATACGA
This sequence comes from Leadbetterella byssophila, assembly GCA_040394735.1. Classification (GTDB taxonomy): domain Bacteria; phylum Bacteroidota; class Bacteroidia; order Cytophagales; family Spirosomataceae; genus Leadbetterella; species Leadbetterella byssophila_A. The sequence goes on along the minus strand of JBEBRR010000007.1, from coordinate 70,547 downwards.
CCCGACAACGCTTTAATCTCAGAAACTGGCAGCTGGCCCGCCTGAACACCGCCGGCGAGATTACCGGGCATGTGATCATTGCTGCTACGATGACCGTGCTGCCGGAGAACGGCTGGATAGCTTTTACCCGGAACAAAGCTTTTCTTTCGGCCCATTATCCGCGAACGGGAACTGTAGTGGAAGTTCCGGCACTCCCTGCCTATAATAATGATGCGGGTACCGTACTCCTCCTGAGGCCTGACAGCAGCGTGTTTGACCGATTCTCCTATTCCGAAAAAATGCACGCTGCCCTGATGGTTAATCATAAGGGGGTTTCACTTGAAAGGGTTTCTTTTCAATCCCATCGAAATGAATGGGTCTCTGCATCTTCCGATGCAGGCTTTGCCACCCCGGGAGCCCCCAACTCACGAGGAGAAAACGATGATGCAGAAATGTTTTTCACTGCCGAGCCCCTGGTATTTCATCCGGATACAGCCAATCCCCTGACCTGGCTGACCTACCGGATGCAAAGCGGAGAAACTTACGCTGCCGTCACTGTCCTGGACAGGCACGGACGAACCGTCAGGACTCTGGCCGGGAACCATCTCCTCGGAACGACCGGAAAAATACCCTGGGACGGCACCGATGACCGCGGAACTCTCCTGCCTCCGGGCTATTATGCTTTTGTGATTAACGTATTCGGAACCGGTATGCAGCGTACATTCTATGCCAAAACCGTGATCGGGATAAAGTAGGGAGTACCGGAATCCATCTTAAATCGGCAGTTGTAAATCATCAATCATAAATCGCCAATTTATGGATAACTGACCATTTACCATTCATGATTGACGATTGCCGGCCATACGTCCCTGTTCCATAAAAATTATGCTCTTTTTGGAGGCTTTTTTAAGAATTACCTCCTATTTTTAAAAATCAAAAAAAGAATTAATAATGTCACCTTTTGTTTTATTGCTGGATTGGGAGGGGTTTGAAAAAGATAAATACGTTCACACGGTACTTGAAGATAACCTCCTGCCTAACTACCTGGAAAAATGCAGCTGGTTTACGGGAAGGAACAGGAAAAACTGGAGAATCAAGATCACCGGCGCGATACGGATGAAGTGTGAAGATGCGGAATTTTTCTTCACTTATCTGCAGATCCGGTATTCCAACGGTGACACGGAATCTTATCTTTTCCCGGTCTCATTTGTAGGAGAAGAAACAACAGGCATCCCTGAAGATGCGTATATATCACGGGCTTCATTAGACGAGAATGAGGGGTTTCTGGTAGATGCCGTGTATGACCCGGTATTTCGTCTTGCCATTTTCAAAAACCTCCTGGCTTCAGCAGCTACCCCGCAAAAAAACCAGCAGGTGCTGGAGTTTGAACGCGGCAAAGGGCTGGAGGAAGAGACCGAGCTTGAAAGCTGCTTTATTGAGATTGACAGTAACAATACGGCTTTTGTTTATAACCATAAATATTTCTTTAAGCTTTACCGCAATCTCTACCAGGGGATCAACCCTGAGATCGAGTCACTGCGGTTTTTCTCCCGCAACGCCAAGTTTAATAATTATCCGAAATATTGCGGCAGCATTAACCTGACAGAAAACAACGCCCCGCTGTATACCTTCGGGGTAATGACGGAATATATTGCCGAATCAAAAGATAACTGGTCGCTTACCGGTGATTACCTGAATGATTTCATCACCGGGCTGGTAGACGGCAACTTCCAGGTCAAGGAACAGGTGTTTGTCAAAGTAGCACAGCTGGGCAAAAAGACCGCCGTAATGCATGACGCCCTGTTTGACCCCGGTGCAGAAGAAGCCTTCCGCCCCGAACAGATCAACAGGAGCTACCGGACGGAGATTCACAGGAAGCTGGAAGAATCACTCGACAAACGTTACGAGACTTTGATTGAACTGTACATGGAGCTGGATGAACAGACCCAGGTGCTGGCCTGGCAGTTCATGGAAGCCAAAGACAAGATCCTGAATTTTATTGACCAGATTCTTACCCGGGTATTCAACTCGCTGAGAATACGGATACACGGTGATTTTCACCTGCGTCAGATTCTGGTGAACACCAACGGCATCCACATGATCGACTTTGAGGGCGAGCCCAATACACCGATCAGCAGCCGCATTACCAAGCACAGCCCGCTGAAAGATGTGGCTTCCATGATCCGTTCGTATCATTATGCGGTATCGGCCAAACTGTATAACAGTGAACAGACCCAGATGATCCCTGAAAAAGACCTCTTACGGGCGTCTGACCGGTGGTACAAGCTGATGCGCGACACGTTTCTGGAAGAATATCTTGCTTATTTCGGCCCGCACCATACCCTGCTTAAAAATAATAATGAAGTGAATTACCTTTTACAGTTCCATTTGCTGGAAAAGGCTATTCATGAGCTGGGCTTCGAGATCAGGAACCGGCGGTCCTGGATAAAGATTCCGCTGAAAGGCATCCTGGATGTGGTAAGGGAAATCGAAAAACTGAGAACCGTCTGATGTTTCAGAAAGCGCTGATGTTCTTCTTCGCTGCAAAGGTGGCTATGGTCAGTTGCCGGTATGAAGCGGGGAATACCGGCATGGAAAAGCAAAAATTAAAGGTGGAACGGACCGGCACACTTGACCGTATCCTGGATGAATGCTCCGGGATATGTCCTTCACCCTGGTCAGAGCATTTCCTGATGCTGAACGATTCAGGCGGGAAACCCGAAATTTATGAGGTCAGCAAAAACGGTGAGCTGATCAGCACCCGTCCGGTTCCCGGCGCGGTAAACCGCGACTGGGAGGAGATCACTGCCGATCCGGCCGGAAATGTGTATATCGGCGATTTCGGGAATAACGGCAATAGCCGGCAGGATCTCACCATTTATAAATATGCAGGAGGCGCCTCTGCCGGTACAGCCGCCCCCCGGAAGATCACTTTCCGTTATGAGAGACAGACTTTTGAGCCCGGCGAAAAGAAAGAATACGATTGTGAAGCATTCTTCTGGGCCAATGACTCACTCTACCTGTTTACCAAAAGCTGGGAAACGGGCATCAGGGCCTGTCGTATGTACGTACTTCCGGATCGTCCCGGCGATTACGAAGTGGCTCCGCGTGACGAGGTTTTCCTGAAAGCCCAGATCACCGGCGCAGCCATCAGCCCCGACAAAAGCCGGTTTGCCCTGATCTCTTATGGCAAGATTTTCCTGTTCAATATCACCAACGGGCAGATCGGCTTCCGCTCTCCCCTCGCGTGTATCAAAATAGCCCGGAAGCAGACGGAGGCGATTATGTTTGAAGGAACGGAGACACTGCTCTTCACGAATGAGCAAAGGGGGGTATTCCGGCTGCGCCTGAATGAAAAATGAAAAACTGATAACGGCCTCGCCTCTATTTTCCTGTTAGCTGCTCTCTGAAATTTAATACTCCCTTAACACAAAAACTACCAGAGCTTTATAATTTTGTACCGGAAATATCCCAATATTGTATGAACGGTAAAATCCTGGTTATTGATGATGATGAAGATATTCTTGAACTTCTCATCTACAATCTGGAAAAAGAAAACTACGAGGTCAGGTCGGCTGATAACGGATTAAGAGGACTGGAGGTGGCCCGCCAATTCATGCCCGACATCATTCTGATCGACATTATGATGCCGGTGATGGACGGAATACAGGCCGGGAAAGCCATTAAAAATGAGCTGAAAAACACCCATCTCATCTATCTCACCGCCCGGGCGGAAGAATATTCCGAGGTGGCGGCTTTCGAAGCCGGCGCAGACGATTACATCACCAAACCCATCAAGCCCCGTGCCCTCCTAAGCCGGATCCAGGCCTGGTTCCGGAAAGAAACCGAGAAAAATACGGACAGCAATATCCTGGAAATCGGCGGACTTACCATCAATAAAGAGAATTATTCGGTTACCAAAGAAGACGGCAGCGTAAAAATCCTGCCCAAGAAGGAGTTCGAGATCCTGTACTATCTTGCTTCCCATCCGAACAAGGTACAAAGCCGGGAATCTCTTCTTCAGAAGATCTGGGGAGCCGATATTTTCGTGGTAGAACGCACCATTGACGTGCATATCCGGAAAGTGCGGGAGAAGATCGGGGAAAAATATATCGGCACTTTAAAAGGTGTGGGGTATATGTTTACTACCGATTAATACGGATCTTTGGAGATTAAAGGTCAAAACGTATGCTGCTATCCCCGAGATGGATCTCCTTCCTGATCGCCGTACTGATCACCGCCATTACGGTTGCCTTCCTCAGCTTTGTGTCAGGGGTTAACGGTCCCATGCTCTTTGTAACCGGGGCCAGCGCTTTTATTTCTTCCTTTCTCCTGATCTTTTATGTCATTGATCTGCTGGTTTTCCAGGAAGTGAACAGCATTTATCTTTCCCTGCGGAAGCTGAAGATCAAGGATTTCGACATTCCCCGTAAATCCCTGATAAAAAGCGTCAACCCCCTGAAAAAGCTCAACCGGGAAATCTCCAATTACGTTTCGCGGAAGGAAGAGGAAATCGACACGCTCCGGCGTATGGAAACCTTCCGGCGGGAATTTATAGCTGACGTATCGCATGATCTGAAAACACCCATCTTTGCGGCGCAGGGTTTCATTCATACCCTGCTGGACGGGGCCATTGAAGATCCGGAAGTATCCCATAAGTTTCTCCATAAGGCCGCGCGCTCACTGGACGGGCTCGAAATGCTGGTCAAAGACATCCTTATTCTGACCCAGGTGGAGTCAGGAGATATCCGGATGCAGATGGATAAGGTGAACATTGTAGAGGTTGTCCGCGATATTTTCGATCAGCTGGAGGACAAAGCCGGACAACGCGAAATCACATTGGCGTTGAAACCCAAAGCTGTCAAAAGTGTAAAGGTGAAAGCCGATCGCATACGGATCACCCAGGTGCTCAGCAATCTCATCTCCAACGGAATCATCTACGGTAAAAACGGGGGAAAGGTAACCGTAGAGCTGAGCCAGGAAAACAAGCAGGTCACGATCCGGGTATCGGATAATGGAATCGGAATCGCGCCTGAGCACCTGCCGCGCATCTTTGAACGTTTTTACCGCGTAGACAAAAGCCGTTCACGGGCAGTAGGCGGTACCGGGCTGGGCCTGGCTATCGTAAAGCACATCCTGAATGCCCACAACACCCGCATTGATGTTATTTCCAAATCCGATCACGGCACTACGTTTAGTTTTACCCTGCCCCAGGCAGCAGAAGATTTTTCTTCGTAACTTTGCATCCAAACGTTGAACGATTTGGATTTAAGCCGATTTAAAAAAGCCCCCAGGAATCTTGATTTCAAAGAGCTTATCATTTTTGAAAACGAGAATTACGTGGTGATCAATAAGCCGCCTTTTGTGCCTTCCCTGGATGAGCGCACAGCAGACCGGAACCTGAGCATCCTTAAGCTGGCCCGGGAGCATTATGATGATATCCAGCTTTGCCACCGCCTGGATAAAGAAACCTCCGGCGCCCTGGTGCTGGCTAAAAACCCGGAAGCTTACCGTCACCTCTCCATGCAGTTTGAGCACCGGGAAGTACAGAAAGAGTACCATGCCGTGGTGAACGGCGTGCATGATTTTGACAGCGTATCCGTATTCCTGCCCATTGCCGTTGTGAAAGACGGCACAGCCGTGCGTATTGACCGGCAACGCGGCAAGCTGGCGGAAACCGTTTTCTTTACCGTACAGAAATTTGCCCGGCATACACTGGTTCGCTGTATTCCCATCACCGGCCGGATGCACCAGATACGGGTACATCTTCAGTGCCTCAATGCACCTATTGTATGTGACCCCACCTATAACGGTGACTATATCTTCCTTTCGCAGATCAAGCGGAAGTTCAATTTGAAGGAAGAAACGGAAGAACTGCCCCTGATCAAACGGGTAGCGCTGCATGCCCATTCCATCCACTTCAGAGACCTGGATGAAACCCTGCTAAGCATCACTGCACCTTATCCCAATGATTTTGAGGTGCTGGTTAACCAGCTGGTCAGATTTTCCTCTTGACAGTATCGTAAAATTCCCGGAACTTAAAGTTCTTCTTGACGTGCCTGACATCTTCATTTTCAGCATCGCCCAGGAGGAAGCCCCAGGCCTCCAGTCGCGGACTCGCGTCAAAGATCACCTTTAGAATAGCGGTAACGGGCAGCGCCAGAATCATCCCTCCTATTCCCCAGAGCTTGCCGAAGAGCAGCAGGGCTGTAATGGCCACCAGGGCATTGATGCTTACCTGGTTTCCTACCACATAAGGAGTTATGAAATTACCCTCCAGGAACTGCACCACGGCAAATGATGCCGCCACTGCCAGGGCTGCCAGGTAGGAATCTTTGGTGATGAGGGCCACCAGGATAGGCAGCGCTGAGCCGATAGCCACCCCGATATAAGGAAGAATAGCCAGGAAGGCGGCAAAGAAACCGAAGAACAGGGCATGTTCAATACCAATAATATATAAGGCCGCGGAGTTCAGGGTGCCTATGATCAGGATGACCAGCATCAGGCCCAGGATATAACCCCTAACTACCATTTTTACCTTGTTGATTGTGGCTACGATCTTATGCTTGCTGGTGTCCTTTAACCATTTAAAAACGAAGGTTTTCAGGAAGTCGCGGTACATCAGCATCAAAAAGATATACAGCGGCAGAAGCGCCATGCTCATCAGGAAGTTGGAGGTACCTCCAATAGTGGCTCCCAGGAATTTCGAGCCGCTTTTCACTGCCTCGGAAATATGCTTCTGCCCCTCCGTGATAATCTGTTCCTTATTGATACCGAAGTTCCCCAGGATGCCTGCAAAATCACTTACCCACTGGTTAAACCGGGTTTCCACCTGGGGGAAGAGGTCGTCCAGCCCGACCACCTGGGTATATGCTATATACACCAGGCCTGCTACCGCAGCGCTCATAATAATGATACCTACAACAATAGAAATCACCCTGGGGATTCCTTTGATTTCCAGGTAATTACATAGAGGATAGAGAAGGAAAGAAAAGAGCGCCGCAATAATAAACGGCACGATCACATCTTCCAGAACATACGCAATGTAGACAATAATAACCAGGGAGACCAGTGTGCCGGCCAGGCTTCGGGGAGAAGCTAATTTTTTAAATGTGTTCATCTTCAAGCTGTTTGAGGTTGGACCTGTAAATCCTATTGGATACCAAGATACTAACTTCAAACAGGAAATAAAGAGGAATAGCCACTAAAATTTGACTGATCACATCCGGCGAAGGCGTAATCACTGCTGCTACGATCAGGATGACCACAAAAGCGTGTCTCCGGTATTCCTTTAAAAAATCAGGCGTTACGATACCGATCTTGGTCAGCACCATGATCACCACCGGCAACTGGAACATGAGCCCGCAGGCCAGGGTGAGTGTAGTGAGGATAGAAAGATAATTCTTGATATCGTACTGGTTAACGATAGACGGATCCAGCTGAAAGTTCACCATAAAGTGAACCGCGAAAGGCGTTACAATATAATAACCGAAGAGAACGCCAGAGAAAAACAGCAGGGAGATAATGAAGACGGCCCCCCGGGCAGCCCTTCTTTCCGCGGCACGCAAACCGGGTTTGATAAATGACCATATCTCCCATATCACATAGGGAAATGCAATCAGCAGACCAATGATGGCCGAAGAAGTAATGGCAAGCATAAACTGGCCGGAGATCTCCCGGTTCTGCACATCAAACTTCAGCTCCTTCAGGCAGAGGCTGTCAATATGCAGTAATTGCCCGATATCACACATTTTACGGTAGGTCCAAAAATCTATCTTTGACGGCCCCATGATGATGGTACCGTATACCCATTCCTTGATAAACCAGGCCACCACCATAAAGATAAATATAGCTGCTATCGAACGGATGAGGTGCCACCGGAGCTCTTCCAGGTGTTCCAGAAAGGTCATTTCCTTTTCTCCGTCAAATTGATCTTCCACGTGGGCTTGGTCTAAAGGCATAATTGTCAAGGCCCTGAAGGCCTTCATTAGTAATTACTTAAACAGAGGGAACCACTTCATCCACTCATTCACTTCCGCTTTGGTAGTGTTCAGCACTTTCTCATTATCATGGTTCATGAGTACCCGGTCAATCAGCTCCACTACCCGCACAAAATCTTTTTCGTCCAGTCCGCGGGTGGTCATGGCCGCTGCCCCTACCCGGATACCAGAGGTGGTCATGGCCGGTGCGTCATCAAACGGCACCATATTCTTGTTCACTGTAATATCGGCTTTGATCAGTGCATTTTCCGCCAGCTTACCGTTCAGGCCTTTCGGGCGCAGATCGATCAGCGCCAGGTGGTTATCGGTACCGCCGCTGATCACTTTGTAGCCTTTCTCCACAAACGCATCGGCCATTACTTTGGCATTTTTCTGCACCTGCTGCACATAGGTACCGTAGCTGTCGCTCAGGGCTTCGCCAAACGCTACCGCCTTGGCAGCAATAATGTGCTCCAGCGGACCGCCCTGGATACCGGGGAATACCGCAGAGTCCAGCAGCGAAGACACGGTTCTAACCTTTCCTTTGGCTGTAGTGATGCCAAACGGATTTTCAAAGTCATTCCGCATCATGATCACTCCACCGCGGGTACCCCGCAGGGTTTTGTGGGTAGTGGTGGTCACAATATGACAGTGGTCAAACGGATCAGCCAGCAGGCCTTTCGCGATCAGACCGGCCGGGTGGCTGATATCGGCCAGAAGAATAGCACCCACCTGATCGGCAATATTCCGGAGACGCGCATAGTCCCAGTCGCGGGAGTACGCCGAAGCTCCGCAGATGATCAGCCTGGGCTTTTCTGCCAGGGCTGTCTGCTCTACTTTGTCCCAGTCAATGAGGCCCGTAGCCTCCTCCACTCCGTAAAAGCAGGGCTGAAAATATTTTCCTGAAATATTTACCGGTGAACCGTGGGTCAGGTGACCACCATGCGACAGGTTAAAGCCCAGGATCTTATCGCCCGGCTTCAGGCAGGCCAGGAAAACCGCCGTATTGGCCTGTGCGCCGGAGTGCGGCTGCACGTTCGCCCAGGTCAGGTTAAATAACTCCTTCAGCCGGTCAATGGCCAGCTGCTCTACTTCATCCACTACTTCGCAGCCACCGTAATACCGTTTCCCGGGCAGCCCTTCGGCATATTTATTGGTCAACACACTGCCGGCTGCGGCCATCACCTGCTCGGAAACAAAGTTTTCGGAAGCGATCAGCTCAATGCCGTGAAGCTGTCTTTCATGTTCTTTCCGGATCAGGTCAAAAATACGGCTGTCTGCGTAATTGTTCATAAATTCAAGGAGGTTTGTTAAATCCGCGACAAATTTAAGAGTTCTTTCGGTAGAATCAGAAAAATTTTGTGCAATAGTGACATCCCGCTTCAAATGAGTTCTCCGTAACCGGCTTATAAGCTCTTATCCACCTGTATCTGGTACTTATCGAGCAGGCCTGCTATGTTTGTTTGTGAAAAACGGGCTTTTTTCAGCTTATTCCGTTCCGGGTCTATTGAAAACCCCGAGGCCGTCCGCAGGTCAGCTTTTTCCAGGATGCTGTTGTCAAAAATAGCCTGCACGAGATTCGTATTCTCAAAAAGAGCTTCCGTGAGGTCTGCTTCGCCGAAATCCACCCCTTCCATATCGCAGTTTCTGAACCGGATTTTGCGGAGCTTCAGGCGGAAAAAAGAAGAATGGTCCAGCCGGCAGTTCTCAAAGGAAAAAGAAAGTCCGAAGCCGCTGGCCGTATCAAAACGGATTCCCAGCATCTTTGAATCTTTAAATGTTACCTCCTGGAAAGCAGCCTGGGTAGGCTTTACCATACTGAGATTACATCCTTCAAAACTGCAGTCAATAAATTTAAATCCGTTGAAATTGCTTTCCGACAGATCACAGTTGATGAATGTGCAGTTCTCATACTCTCCCCGCTGCAAACCGGTGCTTCCCTCAAAAACCTGAGATTCAAAATACATAGTTATTTCTTTCTTGTGGCGGCAAATGTAAAAAAACGATGGGGAAGCACTTCGTAATATTGACTTATTTTTTCTTACCTTTGCACCATCAAAAGTCCGTTTGATGAAAATACAATTCCGGTTCCCCGCTTACAGAGACAGGGTTTAACTCCCTTCCACCCTTCACGTACTCCGTGAAACTCCCTATTTTTATTCACCTTCCCGATCATATCGTGGAATAAAACCTACTTTTCATGCAAAATTGGAAGCGTGCCTTTGCCATATTATGGACAGGCCAGTTTATATCAATCATTACCAGCAGCCTTGTCAATTTCGCCATCATGCTGTGGCTCAGCATCGAATACGATTCGGCGGTGGTTCTGGCTAATTCGGCCATTGCCGGGTTCATGCCCCAGGCCATATTGGGGCTTTTTTCGGGTGTATTTGTAGACCAGTGGAACCGCAAGCGTACCATGATGCTGGCTGACGGGTTCATTGCGCTATGTACCCTGGTTATTTCATCGCTTTTCTATTTCGGAGAACCCCAGCTGGGACTTATCTATTTATTGCTGGCATTGCGGTCAGCCGGATCGGCCTTTCATATGCCGGCCATGCAGGCGTCTATTCCATTGCTGGCTCCCGAAGACCAGCTGCTGCGGGTTTCCGGCATTAACCAGACCATCCAGTCTGTTTCTACCATCGGCGGACCGGCCCTGGGTGCATTGGCGATCACATATCTCGACATAGAACATGTGCTGTTATTTGATGTTTTCGGAGCTTTGGTAGCCGTTTCATCCCTGCTGTTTATTCACATTCCAGATCCGGAAAAAACCTCAGAAGGAACCGAAAGTGTGTTCTTCCAGGTAAAAGAGGGTGTAAAAGCGGTGGTTTCCAAATCAGGCATGGGGCTGCTCTTCCTGTTTTCCATCCTGGTTACGCTCTTTATCATGCCTATTGCCATTCTTTTTCCCCTAATGACCCTCCGTCATTTTGAAGGCGGGAAATTTGAGGTAAGCGTGATTGAAGTGATCTGGGGAGTGGGCATGCTGCTGGGAGGAAGTGTTCTGGGGATTTCCAATACCAGAATGAATAAGGTGGCCCTGGTGAACTTCACCTATCTCGGCCTGGGATTAGCCCTGGCGTTTTCGGGACTGCTGCCCTCTTCCCAATTTGTTCTTTTTGTGGTTCTGACAGGTATCGGAGGCATGGCTTCTTCCATTTATTATGCCAGCTTCAATACCATCATCCAGGAAAAGATAGAACCTGAAGTGCTGGGACGGGTGTTTGCCATGTTCGGAAGTATTTCGCTGTTTCCTTCGCTGATCGGTTTGCTGGGAATAGGAATATTTGCCGACCACCTGGGTATTAACCAGACGTTTGTGCTGCTGGGCGGGGCAATAGCTCTGCTGGGTGTAATTTCTTTCTTTATTCCGAAGATGATGGCCATTGACCGGAAGTAATATATTCTCATGGATCCCATTACTTTTCTCATGGATCATGTAAGCCGGAATTTTGAAATTCTATTGTCCCGTCAGGAATTATATACCGGTAGGGAAAGCCCTCAGCCAATGTCCCTGAAACCCCGCCAGGAGTTTCATAGCACAGCAACATGAAGTATTATTCCGAACCCGGGTGGTTGGAATCGCGCTAATTTACATACATTTTATTCCCGTATGTGTTAAATCTGCGAGACCTGAAAAAGTACAAGCCCTAAAAATCCATGTCGGCCCGTACCCGGATGCCTACACCGGTCACGCCCGGGTGATCGAGATAGGTAAAGCGTTTCACTATATCTACCCGGAAAAGCTTCAGAATATTGCCGATACCCAGGCTTCCTTCCATATAGGGCTTTTCGTTAAGGGTAAACATAGTGGTGTTTCCATCGGCATCGGCAGGGAAGGCAAACACCGGGTTTCCCGGACCTGGCCGGTTCTGAGCGCTGAGACCGCCGTAAAGAATCTTGAAAGAGGCATATTCGCGGAGCTTCAGCCGGGAAAGCAGGGGTATTTTATTCAGAATAGCCCCGTTAAAGTTATGTTCCAGACGGGCAGCCACAAAACGGTCGGCTACAAACTCCATAAAGTTCATCATATTGTAGGAGGTCTGCTGAAAGGTGTAGGTCTGGTTAGCCCGCATGATGTCAAGTAAAGGAAACGGCAGGCTCTTTCCAAATGTAGCGCCGGCCTCAAAGGTGGTTTCCGTATACCCTACAGGCGATAACAGGAAGCGCTTGTCGATATTCAGGCTCAGTTTTCTGTAGTTATAGGCACTGCCGTAAAGCCCGTTGATTCCCCAGGTGCCCCGCAATGTAAAGACGGGGAATTGAGTGGTCAGGCTCGACCGGCTGGTCTTCCCCTGATAAAACCGTTCATGAGGGGCGTAACGAAGCTCTCCTTTGATCTCAGACGTAGTGAAGTTCCGTATTTCTGCACCTTCTTTCCGGTAGGTCAGGGTGCCTGCAGGGTTCTGAACCGTATGTTCAACACCTATCCGGTAGGAAAGCCGGGTTTCAAATTCCTGAACATACCATAATTTGAACCGCTTATAATATATCCACTTCCCGATCTCTCCCCGGGGTATACTGAGCAGGAAACTGTGATCTGCCGTATAGCGAAGGTTATTTCCGGGAATCTCAATATCATTACGGTAAGCCGCCGTAATATTTTTCATGGGGAAAACGTATTTGTTTTTACCCGTAAAGGAATAGGTGACGGCCGCATTATATTTCCAGCGCCGGTCTTCGAAACCATAAGCGCCGAATCCTTCCAGGAAGACCCGGTTGCTGAAGGCGAGCATGGTTCTTCCCCCAAACCGGAGGCGGAGGCCTTCCAGCTGGTTATGTCCCACAAAAGTAGAGGCCGGCCCCAACTCGATATACCTGCCTGCATTGAAATAACCGTAAGCTGCAAGCCCGATGAGGCTGGATACGGTCCTGAAGCGCCGGGTTTCCTTAAGGCTGTCCAGCATGCGGTAAATTTTATCGTCGTATTCCGAAGGCTCACCGATTTCCTCTGAGAGGCCCTTTCTGACCGGCTCCACACGTTTTCCCGGTTCCGGCGGGGCCTGTTGCCGGTGATCATAATAATTCACCAGCCTTTCGGTCAGAACCGATTCCCTGCTTTTCGGCAGTACCGAAAACTCCATGGCCACATTGCTGACCGAAAGATTATACCGTCCTTCGGGATTGCGTTTAAAGCGCTGGGTGATTTCCAGGTTCCGTACCCAGTTCAGGTTGATCCCCTTCCCGGTACGCAGGTTGATTTCCGTAACGGCATAGGTGTCCAGCGCTATTCTCATATCGCCCCAGAACAGGAAATCGGTAGAGTTACGAGGGGTAAATAGCAGTTTGACAAACCGGTTTCCGCTGACCGTCACGGTATCAGTGATATCGTACATATAAAATGCCGGTGCCAGGTCGGAGATGGGGCTGATAAACTGATTGGTGATCAGCATCATGTTATTGTCATAAATATCAAAAGGCTGATAGGCATGCGCAATGTACATTTTAATGCCCTCCCGGTCAAAAAGATTCTCATCCAGAGAAACCGTCTTCTCTTCCAGCATTTTCTTCCGGGGTTCTGCGGCAGCACCGGAGGGTATTGTATATTCATTCAGCAACTCCTGCACATAAAGGGGCAGAAAAATACGGCCTTCCACCCGCACCGAATCAAAATTCTGTTCCAATGCAGGAAACAGGCGCAGCACCGGGTGCTTCAATAGTCTTTCTCTCCGGTTAACCAGGCCTATCCTTACCTTCTCATGTTCTTTATAATACGCATAAACAGGCCGCCGGTTCAGGGGTTTGTTCTCTATTACCTTGCGGATGAGCTCTACGGCAGGGTTATTCTTATTCCTGTATTTCCGTCGGGTTACCTTTACTTCCCGAAGGCGGTTAAAAGCGGGCTGCATCATTACATTGAGTGTATCTCCCGCCTGTTGCAGATCAAAAATCTGTACATCATAACCTACTGATGTTACCCGCAATGTGCTGACATCCCTGCTGACCAGGGCAGCGAAATTCCCTTCACGGTCGGTATGCCCCAATGCCTTGTCGGCCCAGACCACCGCTCCCACTACAGGCTGACCGGTGGCAGAGTCGCGGACAGACACCCGGATCTGCCGCTCCTGGGCAGAGCCGTTTATATAAAACAGAAAGCCTAAGAGAAAAATTATGTAGCCGTAACCCTTCACTATCTATCCCGCAGACGGTTAAAAACTCCGGAGGCCGGAGATATATTTCACCCCACCCAATGCCCGCATATACTTCTGAATAACGGCCGTACGCCGTGTCACATAAGGGCCGGGCCTGACGGCCGACCACTTATTGGGGCTGGGCAACACCGCCGCAAGCCGGGCTGCTTCCGCACGGGTCAGGTCCCTCGCCGGCTTTTTAAATATCCGTTGCGCTGAAGCTTCCGCGCCGAAAGTATTCTTCCCCATTTCCGCCACATTGACATATACTTCCAGTATCCGTCTTTTCCCCCAGATCAGCTCAATCAGCCCGGTAAAGTAAAATTCCAGGGCTTTACGGATATAGCTCCTCCCCTGCCATAAGAATACGTTTTTAGCCACCTGCTGGCTGATGGTGCTGGCTCCCCGCACTTTTTTGCCCTTCTGGTTATTGACATAGGCTTTTTCAAGCGCCTTGAAGTCAAAGCCCCAGTGATAGGGAAAATTCTGATCTTCTGCCGCTACCGCTGCCAGGTGCATCTCGCGGGAAACGCGGTTATACGAACGCCATTTGTAATGGATTTCAGAATCTTCTCCCCGGAAAAGCGATTTCACTTTCCGGTCAATCATGGTCATGGTAAACGGGACAGGAAGAAATTTAAACAGGATCACCCCGCCTATGGATAAGGCAAAGAAATAGAAAACTACTTTCAGGAATAATCGCTTTACTAAGCTCAGGAGTGAAGTTTTCTTTTTGGAAGCCATATGATAACTATAAAAAAAGGTCTACTAAAAGCAGACCTTAGCAAAACCTGTTTCTTTTTTAACCCACAGATCCTTCCAGTGACACCGCCAGCAGCTTCTGGGCTTCTACAGCAAACTCCATGGGAAGCTGGTTCAGCACTTCTTTGGCATACCCGTTGATAATCAGGGCTACTGCCGTTTCGGTATCGATACCGCGCTGATTACAATAGAACAGCTGATCTTCCCCGATTTTGGAAGTAGTGGCCTCATGTTCCACATTGGCCGTAGGATTATTGCACTCGATATACGGGAAAGTATGCGCCCCGCAGCGGTCGCCCAGCAGCATGGAATCACATTGCGAGAAGTTACGGGCATTATCTGCCCGCCTGGAGATCTCCACCAGTCCCCGGTAGGAGTTCTGGCTTCTTCCCGCTGAAATCCCTTTGGAAACGATCCGGCTCCGGGTATTTTTACCGATATGGATCATTTTGGTGCCGGTATCGGCCTGCTGGAAATTATTGGTTACAGCTACGGAGTAAAATTCGCCGATAGAATGATCGCCCCTCAAAATAACCGAGGGATATTTCCAGGTCACTGCAGAGCCGGTTTCCACCTGGGTCCAGGAGATTTTGGAATTATTCCCGAAGCATAAGCCTCTTTTGGTCACGAAGTTAAATACACCCCCTTTTCCGTCTTTATCTCCCGGATACCAGTTCTGCACGGTAGAATATTTTACCTCCGCATTTTCGTGGGCGAAAATCTCCACCACAGCGGCATGCAGCTGGTTTTCATCGCGGCTGGGAGCGGTACATCCTTCCAGGTAGCTCACATACGAACTTTCATCGGCAATGATGAGGGTACGCTCAAATTGACCTGTACCGGCTGCATTGATCCTGAAATAGGTAGAAAGCTCCATGGGGCATCTCACCCCTTTCGGAATGTAGCAGAAGGAGCCGTCAGAGAAGACCGCCGAATTCAGGGCAGCATAAAAATTATCTTTTACCGGCACCACTGATCCGAGGTATTTTTTCACCAGCTCCGGATGCTCCTGGATGGCTTCGGAGATCGAACAGAAAATGATCCCTTTTTCCATCAGCTCGGCGCGGAAGGTGGTGGCTACAGACACGGAGTCGATCACCGCATCTACCGCCACACCTGAAATACGCTTCTGCTCACTGAGTGAAATGCCCAGTTTCTCAAAGGTTTTTCTCAGCTCCGGATCTACTTCATCCAGGCTGTTCAGCTTTTTCTGCTGCTTGGGGGCCGAATAATATTTAATAGCCTGGAAATCAGGCTTGGCATAGGTCACATTGGCCCATTGCGGTTCGGTCATCTTCAGCCACTCGTTATAGGCCCTGAGCCGCCACTCCAGCATCCATTCCGGTTCATTCTTTTTAGATGAAATGAAACGGATGATGTCTTCATTCAGGCCCGGAGGCGCCTCGTCGGCTTCAATGTCCGTATAAAACCCGTATTTATATTCCGAGGAGGTGATTTCCTCCAGTATATCTGTATCTTTACTCATAAACGCATACCATTACTATAACCTAACACACAAACATACAAATATGTTTCGGAGAATTAAAAAACTTACTCAACTACTACACCAAAACGCAGCTCCACTTCATCGGCCACCAGTGTTCCGTAGGTAACATTCCTGGCAATCCCTGAAAAAGAAGACTTTTTGATCTCTTTTACTTCCAGCGTCAGATTCTCAAACACCTGGCCGGCAATAGTGAAATCGGCCAGCTTAATCTGATCTGCATTGTCTGTAAGCGTCCAGGTAGAAGATATATTTTCAGAATCAATACATTTTTTGCCTGTATCCTCCAGGGTATAGCTCCCGTTGGAATGCAGCGTTAAAATATTATCTGCCCAGCATTCATAATGGGTCATCAGAGAAACCGATAAGCCTTCCTTATCTCTCGCTTCCGCAAAATTCAGCTTCCACTTTTTAGACTCCGCACCGGTCAGTCTCTCCATGGGGGTGCCTTCGTCTTCCGGGTCATCTTTATCGCATGACAGGCCAACAAAGGTCAGTAAACAAACAAAAAGAATCTTTTTCATACTAGTTTAAAGTTTAAAATGGTTTGTGCGGCCGTTTTGGAGGCTTCACGGTTTCCCAACTTTTCCGTCAGAATTTTATAATCATTTAACTGTCTTTCCCGGAATTTATTATCTGCAAGTAGCTTTTTCAGCTCATTTCCGGTGTTCTCCGCCGTATATTCTCCCTGGATCAGCTCTTTCACCACCTCTTTATCCGCCACCAGGTTAACCAGCGAAATAAAACGGATCTTTACCAGCAGACGGGCTATGGCGTAAGTAAGTCCGCTGGTTTTGTAGACCACTACTTCCGGCACTCCGAAAAGGGCGGTTTCCAGGGTAGCCGTTCCCGAAGTCACCACAGCGGCATCGGCTACCGAAAGTAAATCATAGGTACGGTCAAAGACCAGTTGAAAGTCTCCCCCCTGTGAAATATAAAACTCCCTCTCAAAAGCAGAGATCCCGGCAATCACCCACTGGTATTCCGGCAGGCTACGGGTCAGTTCCGCCATGGTTTTAAGCATCGCTTCAATTTCCTGCCTGCGGCTGCCGGGCAGCAGCGCAATCACAGGCCGGTCTCCTTTCTCTTCCAGGAAAGCCGGATCCGGCCTGAACTGCCGGATCTCATCAAAAAGCGGGTTGCCCACATATTTCACCGGCACACCGTATTGTTCAAAAAAGGGTACCTCAAAAGGGAAGATCACCAGGGTCAGGTCAGTATATTTTCTCAGTTGGTGAACACGGCTTTTATTCCATGCCCAGGCTTTGGGAGCGATATAGTAAAAAACCTGTATCCCCCTGGCTTTGGCCCATTTCGCCAGCCGGAGGTTAAAGCCGGCATAGTCAACCAGTATGAGCGCATCCGGCCGGACCTCTTCGATCTGTTTCCGAACCCTATCCATAAAGCCGCGGATCTTCCGCAGGTTTTTCAGCACTTCCCAGAATCCCATGAAGGCCAGCTCTCCGTAATGCTGCAGGATTTTCACCCCTGCTTCCTGCATCCGCTCACCGCCCCAGCCGTATAACTCCACTCCCGGATCGAGTCTGCGCATGGCGGCGGCGAGATTCCCTGCATGCAGGTCACCTGATCTCTCTCCGGCTACGATAAAATATTTCATTTGGTTCTCAGTTCGGGATAGTGAGTTGCGGGTAGTGAGTGCCGGGTAATACCTGTGCCTCACTTTCCAAAATATTCCACAAAGTGGTTGGCTGTTTCCGTGAGTTTGATCCGGTACAATGATACCCCGTATTTTTCCCTTAACACGGGCTGCAGTATCTTCCAGACCGCAATCGCAAAGTTTTCAGTAGTAGGCAGCTTTCCTCTCAGGAATTCCACGTCTTCGTTAAGATAGGTGTGATCTACTTTGGAAATCACTTCTTCCCGCATGGTCCGGCTGAGCGCTTTCAGGTCAATGACGAAGCCCGTATCTTCATTTACCTCTCCTTCCACTGTCACGAAGAGCTCCCAGTTATGCCCGTGAACCCGCGAACAGGGGCCGAAAACCTCAAAATTCTTCTCCTCCGGCCACGCCGGATTAAAGAGTCTGTGGGCTGCATTAAATGTCTCTCTCCTTGTAATTTGAATCATCGCTGCAAAGTTCAGGAGGCAAAATTATTCTCAAAATCCGAGATTACACAACATCTTTCAGGAATTAGTGAACAAAAGCGGTTTTAAGGGCTCCTCCCGGTCCCGTACCTGTCTTTTAAGGTCATTTTAATTTCAATTAAATTTCCATTAAAACTGACGCTCAACGGGTTAAAAAGCTTCCCGGGCCCGGATAAATGCTTTTACTTTGCAAAACCAATTAACCCATCCGGGGGGCCGGAGAAAACAGAAAGAACCTGTTATAGATCGTTACTTCACGACATAAGCCTGAATCTCCCCTCTGTCAGGATTATTTTAAATGAAAGGAGAATGAAAGAAATCTTAAAGCTATTGTGGTGGAGTAGCCTTGCCGCTCTTCTGACCACGGGATGCAAAGAAGAAGAAAAGGAGGATTTGGGACTTGCATTACCCGTTAAAACCCTGAAAAAAGATTCTGCCGTAACCACTTTCGAGTTTCTGGGCGCTATAGAAGGAAAGGTCAATGTGGAGATACGCCCGCAGGTAGAAGGTATACTGGAAAACATCTATATTGATGAAGGTGATTTTGTAAAGGCCGGACAGCCTATTTTCAGGATAAATGAGCTTCCTTACCAGGAACAGGTAAAAAATGCGCTGGCCAATGTGGAAGTGGAAAAGGCTCGCCTCCGCAATGCACAGATTGAAATGAGCCGCCTTCAGCCCCTGGTGGATAACGAGGTCATTTCCGAAGTGCAGCTGAAAACGGCAGAGTCTAACTACGAAGTAGCCAAGGCTTCACTGGCCCGGGCACAGGCACTTGAGGCCACTGCCCGCATCAACATGGGCTTTACCACCATCAAAGCGCCCGTAAACGGGTATATCGGCCGTATTCCCAAGCGAATCGGGAACCTGGTAGCCAAAAACGACAGTCAGCCCATCACGGTTCTCTCTGATATCGAAGAGGTGTATGTTTACTTTACCATGAGTGAGTCTGACTACCTTTTCTTTAAAAAAATGAGCCAGGACTCCACAGCAAGGAAGATCAATCCGAATGTGAAACTGGTGCTGGCCGACGGCTCCATTTATGAATTGCCCGGCCGCATAGATGCTGATGCCGGTCAGGTAAACCGTTCTACCGGAGCCATATCGCTGCGGGCCACGTTCTCTAACCCGAACAAGCTGCTGCGCTCCGGAAACACCGGAAAAGTCCTGATGGAGCAGCTGCATCCGAATGTGCTGCTTATTCCGCAGGTGGCCACTTCCGTGATCCAGGACCGGACCTTCGTTTTCCGCCTGAAGAGTGATAATACCGTAGAACGTGTACTTATCAGTATTGAAGGAAAATCAGGCAGAAACTATATTGTATCCGATAATAATCTGAAAGAGAATGACCGTATTGTCACTTCAGGACTGGATAAGCTGACCGAAGGCGTCAGGGTAAACCCTATGAGCGAAACGCAGATCCTGAGCCAGAAAATCCGATAAACCCGTTCTTATGTTTAACTATATTTTAAGCAGGCCCGTACTTGCTTCGGTGATCTCATTGCTGATCCTGATCTCCGGGCTGATTTCCATCACCCGGCTGCCGGTAACCCGTTTCCCGGACATTGCTCCTCCCAGTGTAAGCATCAGTGTTTCCTATCCCGGTGGAAATGCCGAAACCGTAGCCAAGTCAGTGCTGCTGCCGCTCGAAGAAGCGGTAAACGGTGTGGAGAACATGACCTATATCAAGTCCAGCGCCAACAACTCAGGATCCGGTACGATTTCCGTATTCTTTAAACCCGGCACTGATCCGGATATTGCGGCGGTCAATGTACAGAACAGCATTTCGCGCGCCGTTAACCAAATTCCCGCAGAAGTGAATGAAGCCGGGATCTCCGTGGTCAAAAGGCAAAGCGGAAGCATTATGACCATCAATATCTTCAGCGATAAGGCAGACGGCCCCTATGATGAAACTTTCCTTCAGGCGTATGCCCGGATCAATATTATCCGGGAGATTCTGCGGGTGGAAGGGGTGGCTCAGGCTACCCTGCTGGGCGGGCGCGATTATTCGATGCGGATCTGGCTTAACCCGGAAAAACTGGCCGTATACGGTCTGGTTCCCCAGGAGGTGGTCAGCGCTATCCGGGAACAGAACTTTGAAGCCGCCCCCGGGAAATTCGGCGAAGCCTCTTACGAAGTTTTCGAAGCCGTTCTCAAGCATAAAGGACGCTTCAGCGAACCGGAAGAATACGAGCGGATCCCCATCCGGACCAACCAGGACGGCTCCGTACTGTACCTGAAAGACATAGCCCGGATAGAATTCGGTTCTTCGAATTACGGTTCTGACAATAAGGTGAACGCCCGGCCCGGCATTACCATTAACGTTTCGCAGACCAACAATTCCAACGCCAAGGTCATTGACCAGAAGGTCAGGGAGGTGCTGGAAAATACGGCCAAACTGTTTCCCGAAGGTATTTCCTACGACATTTCATACAGCGTGCGGGAACAGATCGATGAATCGATCAACCAGGTGATCAAAACCCTGTTTGAAGCCTTCATCCTGGTTTTTATTACTGTTTTTATCTTCCTGCAGAATTACCGGGCCACCCTGATCCCTGCCGTGGCCATCCCCGTTTCGCTTATCGGTACCTTCTTTTTTCTCGATATGATGGGTTTCTCCATCAACGTGCTCACCATGTTTGCCCTCGTTTTATCCATCGGGATCGTGGTAGATGATGCCATCGTGGTGGTGGAGGCCGTGTATCACAAAATGCACAGCAGGAAAATGAAAACCTACCCCGCCACAGTAGAGGCCATGAACGAGATTTCCAAAGCGCTCATTTCCATTACGCTGGTCATGGCTGCCGTGTTTCTGCCGGTAGGTTTTATGGAAGGTCCGGTAGGTCTTTTCTACCGTCAATTTGCCTATACCCTGGTGGCAGCTGTATTTATTTCTGCCATTAACGCTCTTACACTCAGCCCGGTGCTCTGTTCCCTCCTGCTTAAGCCCGGTGACGAAGAATCAGAGGGCAAGAACGCTTTTGCCCGCTACAGAGACCGCCTGTTCAAAAGCTTTAACTATGGCTTTGAGGCTTTCACCGACCGGTATATCGGCATTGTGCGCTGGACCACCGTTCATAAAAAAATGAGCTTCCTGGGCCTGGCCATTATCTTCCTTCTCACCTATTTTCTGTTTGTCAGGACTCCCAAGTCTTTTATTCCTACCGAAGATGACAGCTTCCTGACCTACTCGCTGGCCATGCCTTCCGGTTCATCCCTCAGCCGGACCACCGAAGCCATTACGCTTGCCGACCGGATCATCCAGAAGCACGAAGCCGTGGCCTCAGTGAACAGTATTTCCGGCTACAATGTGATTGACGGCTCTACCAGTCCTTCGTTCGGAATGGGCTACATCAATCTCAAACCTATTGCCGAAAGGGAATCTATCCATAAAATCATTGACGATCTCCGCAAGCAGCTGGGTACGGTGACGGATGCACGGATTTCGGTTTTTGCCCGCCCCACGGTTCAGGGGTTCGGTGACTTTGACGGTATAGAGCTGGTTTTACAGGACCGGCTCGGCGGCGAGTTTTCCAATTTCAGCCAGGTGGCAGATGAATTTATACGGGAAATGAACCGGCTCCCCGAGATTGAAAATGCATTTACCTCCTTCCGGGCCGATTTCCCGCAATATGAGATCACGATTGATTACCTGAAAGCCAAGGCCCTGGGAGTGAACACCCGGGAAATGATGCGTACGGTGCAGTCGCTTTTCGGACGGGTTCAGGCCGGAGATTTCAACCGTTTCGGGCGCCAGTACCGCGTATATATGCAGGCAGACGTTCAGTACCGCGATGAGCCCGGGTCACTGAACTCGGTCTTTGTCAAGAACAGCCGTGGGGAGATGATCCCGATCAACACGCTGATCCGGGTAAACCGGGTATTCGGCCCTGAGATTGTTACCCGTTATAACCTGTTTAACGGCATCAGCATCAAGGCATCGCCTGCACCGGGTTACAGCTCCGGGGATGCCATCGCAGCCGTGGAAAAATTGGCTGCCGGCAAAATACCTGCCAGCTACAGCTACGAATGGACGGGCATTAGCCTCGAGGAAAAAGGTGCCGGCTCTCAAACGGCCCTGATCTTTGCGCTGAGCATTATTTTTGTTTACTTCCTGCTGGCCGCCCAATATGAAAGCTATATCATCCCGCTGGCCGTGCTGCTGTCCATCCCCACAGGTATCCTGGGCGTGTTTGTCTTTATTAATCTCGCCGGCCTCGAAAATAATATCTATGTGCAGGTGGGGCTGATCATGCTGATCGGTCTCCTGGCCAAAAACGCCATCCTGATTGTGGAATATGGCATCCAGAGCCGTAAGCAGGGAGCCACCGCCCTGGAAGCTGCCATCACTGCCGCCCGCCTGCGGCTGAGACCTATCATCATGACCTCGCTGGCCTTTGTGGCCGGCCTTCTTCCGCTGATGGTATCGGTAGGGCCGTCTGCCATCGGCAATAAATCGGTAAGCATCAGCGCTGCCGGCGGAATGCTCTTCGGAATTTTAGTAGGGCTCTTTATTATCCCCCTCCTCTATCTGGTTTTCCAGGTATTGCATGACCGGGTGGCCAACCACTTAAACCTGGAAAAAAATGAAGTATAAAATCCTGTTTTTCGGATGTATGGCCTGGACGCTGAGCAGTTGCAACCTCTCAAGGCCCTACAGACGGGACACCGCGGGTCTGCCTGATAATTTCAGGAATCAGACCGTCAAAGACAGCCTGAATGTGGCCCGGGTTTCCTGGAAGCGCTTTTTCAATGATTCCACCCTCATCCGGCTGATCGACACCGCCCTGCAGCAGAACATTTCCCTGGCCATGGCCGGGAAAGACATCCGTATGGCGGAAGAACAGCTGTTCCAGCGGAAAGCCAGTTTTTTCCCGGCTGTTTCGGTTCAACCCGAATTTTACGGCGAGAATCATTCCAAAAACCGCTACTCCTCGCCTAACGGAAAGTATTACAGCGATAAGCAGGTTCCTGACTTTATGTTTGTCAGTCGCCGCCAGTACCTTTTCCCTGTACGTTCTTCCTGGGAAGCGGATATCTGGGGAAAACTGAAACGCATGCAGGAAGGAACCGCCGCCCGCCTGGAAGCCGGCAGGGAATCTTTAAAGGCCCTGCAAACCACCATCGTGGCAGAAGTGGCCATCAGCTACTATAACCTCCTGGTGCTTGATGAACAGCTTAAGGTGGCCAATACCAACCTGGAGCTCACCCAGAACACCCTGAATCTTACACGCCTCCAGTTTAAAGCAGGCATGGTGACCTCCCTGGCCATCCAGCAAACCGAGAACCAGCTGCTGACAGCCACTTCCCTGATCCCCAAGATCAAACGGGAAATCGTGCAGGAAGAAAACTACCTGAAAAGTCTGATGGGACAATACCCCGGCAAAATCGAGCGTGGTCAGAAGCTGGAAGAAGTGCATTTTTCCGACAACGTTTTTACCGGGACCCCTATGGATCTCCTCCGGAACCGCCCGGATGTGGTGGCGGCAGAATATGATCTGCTGGCGGCTTATGCCGATGCGGACGTTGCCCGGGCTGAACGCTACCCCACCCTGGCGCTCGAATCCGAGCTGGGTTTTGATTCCCAGGTTTTCGGTGCCCTGTTTAACCCCATGGGCTCGCTTTTTTCCACCTTTTCGGCCTCGCTTCTGCAGCCTCTCTTTCAAAACCGGAAGCTGAAAACCGCGCTGAATATCGCGGAAATAGAAAAAGAGAAGGTAAATGACGCCTTCCGGGCCACCCTCCTGCGTGCCGTGCGGGAGGTCTCCGATGAGGTCAATAATATTGAGAAGCTGGAAGAAGAATACCAGATTGCCAAAGAACGGATCGCCAATGCAAAAACGGCGGTGCAGAATGCCTCCCTGCTTTTTAAAAGCGGTATGGCCAACTACCTGGAAGTGATCAGCGCCCAAAGCAACGCATTGAATAACGAAATAGACCTTTACAACATCCGGCTGGATATCCTGACCGCCAATATTGAGCTGTACCGGAAGCTGGGCGGAGGCTGGACGGATCCCGTATCCCGCTGATACTTTCCAAAAAATCCGGTAATGAAACGCGGCTGAACCACTTTATTGTTAAATCCTGTCTAAATTGCACACAAAACATCTATTTAACTATGAATAAAAAACTTATCTTTTGGTGCGTGGTGATCGCATTGGGAGGTCTGCTTTTCGGTATGGACGTGGCCGTGATTTCAGGAGCGGAACAACAGATCCAGGCGCTGTGGAACCTGAGCGATGTATTGCACGGGCAGGCGCTGGCCGCCGCGCTTTACGGCACCATCATCGGTGCGCTCTTCGGAGGGATCCCTGCCGAAAAATATGGTCGAAAAAAAATACTGATTTGGATAGGCATACTCTTTCTTATATCGGCCATCGGCTCGGCTTTTGCCCCCGGCGTGGTTTCATTTATGCTGTTCAGGTTCCTGGGCGGCCTGGGGGTTGGCGCTTCTTCCGTAGTGGCCCCCATGTTTATTTCCGAGCTGGCTCCCGCCAAAACCCGGGGCATGCTGGTAGCCACTTTTCAATTCAATATTGTGTTGGGTATCCTCCTGGCCTACCTGGTTAACTACCTCCTCAGCGGAACGGGAGACGACGCCTGGCGGTGGATGCTGGCCACGCTTGCGGTTCCTTCTGTACTGTTTACGGTACTCATGTATTTTGTTCCAGAAAGTCCGCGCTGGCTGATGGTCCACCAGAACGACTATACCCGGGCCCGGAATATCCTGGAGGTATCTGATCCGGAAGGGGTGGACGAAGCCATCGCAGCCATCCACCGGGCCATCAATGAAGAAAGCCGCAAGGCCGGACTTTCCGTCTTTTTTAGCAGACGTTTCAGGATTCCTATCATTATGGCCATCCTCATCGCCGTGTTCAACCAGCTTTCGGGTATCAATGCGGTCATTTATTTCGCACCACGGGTTTTTGAAATGGCCGGGCTTGCCAAGGATGCGGCTTTTCTGCAAAGTACGGGTGTGGGACTGGTCAACCTGGTCTTTACCATGCTGGGGCTCTACCTGATTGACCGTATGGGCAGAAAAAAGCTCATGCTCATCGGTTCCCTGGGCTATATTGTTTCCCTGGGGGCCGTGGCAGCATGCTTTCATTACGAATACGCCGGCGGGTTTATGGTACCGGCGCTCCTGTTTGTCTTCATTGCCTCTCACGCCATAGGGCAGGGCGCCGTCATATGGGTTTTCATATCGGAAATATTTCCCAACCAGGTCCGCTCTTACGGGCAGTCGCTGGGCAGCTCTGTGCACTGGATTATGGCCGCCGTGGTGACCGGGTTATTTCCGCTTTTTGCCAATAACCCGGTCATCGGCCCTGCCATGATCTTCCTGTTCTTCATGCTGATGATGGTTTTACAGCTGCTTTGGGTGCTCTTTAAAATGCCGGAAACCAAAGGACGTACGCTGGAAGACATTGAAAGCGAATTTATAGAATCGCCACGCTGATGAAAACCCAGCAGTACGCAGAAATTATCGTACAGGCAGATTCCTTTTACTTGCCGCCTGGAGCTTCCCTCTCCCATGAAGCGGCCTGGCGACAGCACAGGAACCGTACCGGCCTGCCTTTCATTTTTCCCCAAAAAAGGGATGGATGAATGATCCCAACGGTAGGTTTTACAAGGACGGGGGCTACCATCTCTTTTTCCAGCACTACCTGGGTAACACCAGATGGGGCCTCATGCATTGGGGGCATGCCACCAGTGCTGATATAATCAACTGGACGGAGCAGCCCATTGCCCTCTTCCCCGACAGCCTCGGATATATATATTCTGGAAGTGCGGTGGTGGATTTTAGCAATACCAGTGGTTTCGGCACTGGGGGCCGCACATTTCCGCACCGGTCAGCTACCGTTCTTCTTCCGCTCCGAGACCTCCTCGATCAGGTCAGCCACAAGGCCGGTCCAGCCGGTCTGATGATTGGCTCCCAGTCCTTTCCCGCTATCTCCGTGAAAGTATTCATTGAACAGGTAAACTCCTGAAAAATTCTCATCGCTGTCAAAGATCCCGGCACCGCCGGCAAAAGGCCTTTGCCCGTCTTTTTTCCGGAATATGCCTATAAGCCGTTCTGAAATCTGGAACGCCGCCTCCTTCAGGGTAACGATCTCCCCCGAATCCGTGGGGTATTCCACCTCGTAATGCTCTCCGTAATATTCCGAATACTTGTGCAGCGAATCGATGATCAGGTAATTGAGGGGAAACCAGATAGGCCCCCGCCAGTTGGAGTTCCCGCCCATGATAGATAGATCCGACTCTCCGGGGGTATAAGATACCGTCAGGCGTTCGCCATGCAGATTAAAATGGTAAGGATGGGCCAGGTGGTATTTTGACAGCGACCGGATACCGTAATCCGACAGGAACTCGGTTTCATCGAAAAGCCGTTTGAATACCATTTTCATGCGGTGCCCCCGCAGGAGCGACAGGAGGTGGGTCTCCCCTTTCCCGGGCTCATACCAGCGGGAGATCAGCGACGCCAGGTCGGGGCGGTTGGCCAGTATCCATTCAAGCCGCCGCTTGAAATCCGGAAGCTTTTCCAGCATTTCATCATCAATCACCTCTACGGCACAGAGCGGAATCAGCCCTACCAGTGAACGGATCTTGAGAAACAGCGTATGGTTATTGTGCGAAAAGATCTTATCGTAATAAAACTGGTCGTCTTCATCCCACAGGCCCAGCCCCGACTGGTCCATCGGCGTATTGATGGCTGCCGCAATATGCAGAAAATGCTCAAAAAATTTAGAGGCCATATCCTGGTAGGCCGGTCTCTCCAGCGCAATCTCCATGGCAATACGCAGCATATTGAGGGTATAGATGGCCATCCAGCCGGTGGCATCTGCCTGCTGCAGCTTTACACCGGGAATCTGGGCATTCCGGTCAAATACCCCGATATTATCGAGCCCCAGGAAGCCCCCGCCGAAGATGTTATTGCCGTCATCGTCTTTCTGGTTCACCCACCAGGTAAAATTCAGCAGCAGCTTATGGAAGACCCTTTCCAGGAATATGATATCGCCTTTCCCTCCGTTCATGCGCTTGTCATGCTCATACACTTTGAGGGTAGCCCAGGCATGAACCGGCGGGTTCACATCCGAAAAGTTCCATTCATAGGCCGGGATCTGCCCGTTAGGGTGCATATAATATTCCCGCAGCACCACCGACAGCTGCCTTTTGGCAAAATCAGGATCCAGCTTGGCCAGTGTTACGGTATGGAAAGCCAGGTCCCAGGCAGCAAACCACGGGTACTCCCATTTATCCGGCATGGAAAGAATATTGGCCATGTAGGCATGATGCCAGGAAGCGTTCCGTTCGTAATCACGCCCCCTGAACTCAAAAGGCATTTTGGGATCACCTTTCAGCCACTGGTTAATGTTATAATAATAGAACTGCTTGGTCCACAGCATTCCGGCAAAAGCCTGGCGCTGTATGGTTCTGAGCTCTGCGTCTTTTATATCCTCCTGCAGAATACCATAAAAATCCTCCGCATCCTGCTTCCGGGCTTCAAAGATCTCATCAAAGTCTTCAAAGGGGTTATGCAGCGTGGTTTTGGTGGTAAAACGCAGGCAAATAGTGGCTGAGTCACCCGCCTTTACCATCTTTTTATACCGCGCCGAAACCTTGGTTCCTATCTTATTCGGATTTACCGCTTCTTTCCTGTCCCGGATGATATATTCGTGAAAGGCGTCTTTCACATACGGTGTTTCATTCGATGTGCCGTAAACCCGTTTATTGTTGGTATTGTTCTCGGTAAAGATCAGCTCGTCAGCATCTTTGCAGTACAGTTTCATCCGGTTAAAGTACTGATGGTAAACCTCTATCTGGCTGTTCGATATGCCGGTCAGAATTGGCTTTTTCTCAAACTCCTTATATCCCCATGACCAGGTATTCCTGAACCAGAGGGTCGGAAGAAAGGTAAGCGGGGCATTTTTACTGCTGCGGTTGTGGGCGGTAACGCGGATGCAGATATCGTCTTTTTCCGCCTTGGCATATTCGATAAAAATATCAAAATACTCATTCTTATCAAAAATACCCGTGTCTATCAGCTCATATTCATCTTCGTTCCGGCTCCTTTTCCGGTTCTCGGCCTTAAGGGTGTCATAAGGGAACTCGGATATGGGATACTTATAGAGCATCTTCATGTAAGAATGGCTGGGGGTGCTGTCGAGGTAATAGTACAATTCCTTGACGTCTTCACCGTGGTTGGCCTCGTTGTTGGTCAGTCCGAACAGCCTTTCCTTCAAAATCGGATCTTTATGGTTCCAGAAAGCAAATGCCAGGCATATATGCTGCTTATTATCGGAAATGCCCCCGATGCCGTCCTCTCCCCAGCGATAGGCTTTAGAGCGCGAGAGGTCATGGCTTACATAATTCCATGCGTCACCGTTCCGGCTGTAATCTTCCCTGACGGTTCCCCACTGACGTTCTGACAGGTAGGGTCCCCATTTCTTCCATCCTTTGTTGTCGTTCCGTTCCAAAAGCCGGTGCTTTTCCACGTTCGACATCATCTTTTCAAATTTCACTACTTAACTGCTTATGGTTGCGGTTTGCCAATATTACACAAAAATAATGCTACACGGGCTAACCGGGCTGATTTTCTCTAAAAACAAAACGATATCTCCTTAATATCAAAATTTTTCTTCGGAAGCTCCGATTCCACCACCAGCCGGCCGTCTTCCGAAATGCCGCGGATCATGCCGGTGAACCGCCGGTTTCCGGAAATATATTCCCGCTCCTCATTCAGACCCAGCAATACGGCCAGGTACTCTTCCTGCAGGTTTTCACCTTCCCGAAGTCTTATATAAAAATACTCGAAATGAGAACATACCAGCTCTGCCAGCATATCCCTGTCTGCAGTGCATCCCTCCATGGCCAGAGAGGATGCCCTGGGGTTTCCGAACGTGTTCTGATGAATGTTAATGCCGATTCCCACCACCGATGAGCACAGTCTCGCCTCGCGGAGCATATTCTCAATCAGTATACCGCCTACCTTGCGGTTTCCGGCATACAGGTCGTTGGGCCATTTGATACAGGCATTCTCCAGGCCTGCAGATTTCAAAGCCGACCAGACCCCTAAAGCCGCGCATAGGCTCAGGTCAAACTGCCGCGAAACAGGGAGGAAGGAAGTATCCATTAGCAGGCTCATCATCAGGTTCTTACCCGGCTCTCCTTCCCAGGCGGTGCCCCGCTGCCCGCGCCCCCGCGTCTGGTAGTCGGTGATCACCACGGTACCGTCAGTAAACTCCCCGTTCCGGCCTAATCCGGAAGCAACGTCATTGGTAGAATGACAATGTGGCAGATAAACCTGTTTTTGACCGACAAATAAACTTTTGGGCTGAAGTTTGAGCAAAATAAATTAATTTAGCGTTTTGAGTAAAAGGAGTTTGATATCCGGCTCCAAAATTAACAATTAAGATTTTTGAATGAAGAAAAAGTTTTCAAGTGAGGCCTTATGTGATTTAATAATAAACGGAATACAGGAAAAGAAGGGATCTGACATCGTTAAACTGGATTTAAGAAAAGTACCGGGCGCCATCACCGACTTTTTTATCATCTGCTCCGGCGGATCTGACACACAGATCGGGGCTATCGCTGATTCTGTTGATGAAGAGGTTTACAAATCTTCCCAAGAACTTCCGTGGCACAAAGAGGGTTTTTCCAATAAGGAGTGGATACTTCTGGATTATGTGAATGTGGTGGTTCATATTTTCAGAAAAGACCGCAGAGAGTTTTACGACCTGGAAAGCCTCTGGGGGGATGCCGACTTCACGTATTACGGAGACACCCTGGTTCCCTCCAAAGTACCTCTCCGGTAAAATAATTGATTAAAAAAATTTAACAACGAATAAATTATGTCTGACGATAATAATAAAAGCCAGCCTAATCCGCCGCGAAAGAAGATTAACCCCAACCCGCCCGGGGGCATGCAGGGGTGGATGGTGGCTACCTTGATCCTGGCCATTATAGGCCTGCTTTTCTTTAACTCCAAAAGCGCGCTTCCTACCATTCCCTATAAAACTTTCGAGGAAATGGTGCAAAACCAGGAAGTGGAGAGCCTGTCTATCGTGAAAGGGAAAAAGCTGGTGGAAGTCTCGCTCAACCAGAAGGGCCTCAGCAACCCTGCGTATAAGAATAAACTGGGAAATGCCAAATTTTCGAAAGGGCCTCACCTGGAAATGAATGTCATTTCGGATGATTCCTTTATGAACAGCTTTACCGGTTTCCTGAAAGACAGCAACCTGCCGGAAGAGTACAAAAGCAAATTGTACCCCGATTCGGTGGAAAGGAGCGATTACATGCAGATCTTCCTGTCTTTGTTTCCCTGGCTGTTCCTTTTCGGTCTGATGTATTTCCTGATGACCCGGATGTCAGGCGGCGGACCCGGAGGCGCCATATTCAATATCGGCAAATCCAAAGCGGCCCTGTTTGATGCGGATAACCGGGTAAAGATCACTTTTGCTGATGTAGCCGGCCTGGATGAAGCCAAGGAAGAGCTGACAGAGATTGTGGAATTCCTGAAAAAACCGAGCAAATACACCGAGCTGGGAGGTAAAATACCCAAAGGGGCGCTGCTGGTAGGCCCTCCGGGCACCGGTAAAACCCTGATGGCGAAGGCTGTAGCAGGCGAAGCCAGTGTTCCTTTCTTCTCATTGTCCGGTTCCGACTTTGTGGAAATGTTTGTGGGGGTGGGTGCCGCCCGGGTACGTGACCTGTTCAAGCAGGCCAAAGAAAAGGCGCCCTGTATCATCTTTATCGATGAGATAGATGCTGTGGGCAGAAGCCGCGGTAAAGGGGCTATGCCCGGCGGAAATGATGAAAGGGAAAATACCCTGAACTCCCTGCTCGTGGAAATGGACGGTTTCGGTTCCGATACCGGGATCATTATTCTTGCCGCCACCAACCGTCCGGATGTACTGGATGCCGCCCTGCTGAGACCGGGCCGTTTTGACCGCCAGATCTCGGTAGACGTTCCGGACATCAACGGCCGCGAGGCTATATTTAAAGTTCACCTGAAGCCGGTGAAAGCCGCTGCCGAAGTAGACGCCAAGAAACTGGCTGCCCAGACACCCGGATTCGCCGGAGCGGAGATCGCCAACGTCTGTAATGAAGCCGCTCTGCTGGCTGCCCGGAGAGGAAAGCAGCAGGTAGAGATGAAGGATTTCCAGGATGCGATTGACCGGGAGATCGGCGGACTTGAAAAGCGTAATAAGCTGATCTCGCCGGAGGAAAAGGAAATCGTAGCTTATCATGAGGCCGGTCACGCTATTTCAGGATGGTTCCTGGAGCACGCCAACCCGCTGGTAAAGGTGAGTATCGTGCCCCGCGGCATTGCGGCGCTGGGTTATGCACAATACCTGCCGAAAGAGCAGTACCTGTACCGTACGGAACAGCTGTTCGACGAAATGTGTATGGCGCTGGGTGGCCGCGCAGCAGAAGAGGTGGTGTTCGGAAAGATTTCGACCGGTGCGTTAAGCGACCTGGAAAAGATTACCAAAATGGCTTACAGCATGGTGACCATTTACGGTATGAACGATAAGCTGGGGCATATCTCCTATTACGACTCCAAAGGACAAAGCGAGTATTCGTTCTCCAAACCGTATTCGGAAAGTACTGCCAAGCTGATTGATGAGGAAGTGAAAAAGCTGATTGATCTGGCCTATTCCACTACCAAAGACCTGCTGATTGAAAAGCGTCACGAGCTGGATCTGCTGGCCAAGGCGCTGCTGGACAGAGAGATCATTTATCAGCATGACCTGGTGGAGATCATCGGTGAGAGGCCATTTGACAAGCCTACGGTTTACCAGGAATTCCTGGATAAAAAGGATCCCGAAACCCTTCAGGTTTCTGACTCCAAACCGGAAGATCAGACCACAGAAAAAGAAGCGTAAGGCTAAAGAAGAGTAAATTGCCCTTCGATAAGCTCAGGATGACAATGAGTGCGCACGATGCCCTTGTCGCCCTGAGCTTATCGAAGGGCAATTCGTTTAATGAAATACTATAATACTATTAGATTTCAGACGCTAAAGTGCATCTTCCCTGTTTCCGGTCAGTTATTGTTAAACACATGTTTTCCCGAGGGGATCTGAATTTCGAATCCCTTTAATTGCACCCCGTCTTTATACCAGTTCCGGCCTTTGATCTGCGGTAAACGTACCGTACCGCTTGAATTGGCAGGGATAGTCACCTGCCAGTTAATACCTGCTGCGTTTTTCTCCCAGGAAGAGCGGATGGTGCCGTAGCGGCCGTTATGCTCAGCGCTGAAGCTGTCGAGACCCTCCATAAAGCGGGGTTCAAGAATAACATTCCGGAAACCGGGCTGAGCAGGGTCAGGTTTGATGCCCCCCGGTGCCTTGAATAACCAGGCGCCTATTTCCCCGAACATAATATGGTTCATGGAAATATCGGATTGGGCGTCAATAGGCCAGTTTTCATACAGGGTAGTAGCCCCGTTGGTGATCCACCAGCCCCAGGAAGGGAACGTTTTCCGTCCGGCCAGCGCATAGGCTACATCTTCATGCCCGTTATCGCTCAGGGCCTGAAGCAAGGCTTTGGTACCCAGCAGGCCCACGTCCATCTGCATACCGTCTTCTCTGACGCGCAGGGCCAGGTTACCGGCGACCTTCTGACGTAATTCTTCCGGAACCAGCTCCCAGAAAAGCGGCACAGCCAGCTCGGTCTGCAGCCCTGTGCCATACAGGCCTGTGGCCGGGTTGAGATATTTATCATTAAATGCATTCCGGATCTTTCCGGCCAGGGCGGTGTATTTCCGGTGGTCAGACTCCTGCCCCAGCAGCCTGGCGGCCTGCGCCAGTATCCGGGCATCGGTATAGTAATAGGCCGTGGAAGTTAGCTCTACGGGTGCTTTGGATTTCACCGGGATCCAGTCGCCCAGCCCCCAGGAGGTCAGCCCGGAAGGATACAGATCATCAATATGATCCACATACCGCTTTATATTTTCATAGTTATCCTGCAAAGGCTTCTTGTCTCCGTAAAACAGGTACAGGTTCCAGGGAATAATGGCAATGGTGCTGGTCCAGTCGGGCCCGTTGCCCCACTCATAGCCCCAGCCACCGGTAGGAATAATAGAGGGCAGCACCCCGTTCGGCTGCTGCTCGTCGCGGTGGTCTGCCAGCCATTTTTCATAAACGGTGATCCCGTCAAAGTTAAACAGGCCGGTTTCACTGGCAATATGGGCATCGCCTGTCCACCCGTTTTTTTCCCGTTGGGGACAATCGGTAGGATACCCCGCCAGGTTAGAAAGGTAAGAATTGTTGGTCGCCTGCCAGATCCGGTTCAGGATCTCGTCAGAGGAAGTTATTTTACCTGCCGGCTCCACATCGGAATGAATAAAATAAGCTTTCAGGCTCCCGCTGTTTAATTGTACCGGCCGGCTGGAGGTCACTTCCACGTACTGAAATCCTTTATAGTTAAAACGGGGCATAAAAGTTTCCATACCCTCTCCTTTCAGGATATAAATATCGGTCTGGAACGGATCGCTGTCATCCGTAGGCCGGTAATGGGCGTCAATGTTCGACATATCCGGGCGGCCGTTATCGTAGAGCCGCTCGGCATGCTTAAGCCGTATTTCCGTTCCTTCCGGGCCCGACAGGCTGATTTTGCTGACGCCTGAAATATTTCTGCCTATATCAAAGACATACACGGTATCACTTATCTTATTCAGGCTTTTTACCCGGATCTCTTCTACCGCCCGTATAGGCTTAAACGCCTGGGATACGATATTCTGCGACGGTGCCGAACGCAACACAGAATTCTTCCAGCGGGAGTCATCAAAACCGGGGAGATTCCAGCCGGTGATTTCTTTGCGGGCATCGTAATGCTCAGCGGTATAGATACTGTTAAAGATAACCGGGCTGAGCGCCGTTTTCCAGTTCCTGCCTGAAGAAACCGTCTCTACCGACCCGTCTTCGTAGGTGATCCGCAGGTCCATGCAGAAAGCGGGCCGGTTCCGCCAGGGTGCCCGGTCGAAATACCATACCGCAGTAGACTGATGGTTATACCAGCCGTTCCCCAGCAAAACGCCTATAGCGTTCCTCCCCGCCTTCAGCTCTTTAGTGACATCATGGGTTACATAGAGAATCCGGCGGTCAAAACGGGTATAGTTAGGATCCAGCACGTGATCTCCTATCCTGGTGCCGTTAATATACAGCTCGAAAAGCCCGCCGGCCGCTATATAGGCCCTGGCCGACCGGATCTTCTTCCCGGTTTCAAAACCATGCCGGAAATAGGGCGCCGGCTTCAGCCCGATATCCGTACCGTCGCTGATCCACTCTCCTTTCCAGTTCTTCACATGCATTAATCCCGTTTCAAAAGAAGTGACCTCCGACTGCACCCTGCCGCCGTGGTTATCCCATACGGCCACCTTCCAGAAATACCGGGTATAGGGTTGCAGATTACCGCGGGTATAGGTCACCAGATTCTCCGGGGAATTGACCCTGCCCGCCAATGCTGTTTTTTCTCCCGCCACGGCCAGTGAATCGGTGTCAAGCCATACCTGGTACGCCTTCTGGCCGGCTCCGGGGCGGTTATCTTCCTGTTTCCAGGAAAGTCGCGGAGCGGGGGTATCTATTCCCAAAGGAGCGGTCAGATGCTCGGTCCGCAGATCATAGAGCTGGGCATGGGAGATGATCACGGAGAAGAAGCAAAGAAAAAAAACGGGATGGGCCATAAGGTTGATATGCTATTCTGCCCGTAAAAATGTGAATTAAACGCTTACCAGGCAACAATTTCACAATTCCTTAACTCCAATTCTTTGGAAACCAGTGAGTAAAGAAGCAATTTTGAACAGGAAAAGTAAAAACACCGGCTTTTTGCCGGGGAATTTGTGGTAAATTATTTCACAACAAAACCAACACAAATCATGGAAGATTACGCGTTGCATCCTGATGACCTGGATTTTCAGGACTCCGAAGAGACCGAGTACGACCGGCTCGATGAGAAGTAAGAGAAGTTAGATATTAAAAATATCTAACTTTTTTTTATTCCTATTTTATATCTACCCATAGTAGCGCCTCTACAGCTGACAGTTTCTACTCTGTCCCATCAGGGACACTTCATATTGGTAGAACGGTACACCACCACACTCCTCTTACCCCGTCAGGAGTTATATCTCTGACCTCACCCCTTCAACTTATTCTGCAATTCGTTCAACTTCAGCAGCGCTTCTATCGGTGAAAGCGTATTCAGATCCAGCGCGCGAATGCTCTCTTTGATTTCTTCCCCCACCGGGTCTACCGGGTCAAAAAAGTTCAGCTGGTAGTTATTTTTCGGCGCATCATTTAACTTTTGCTTATTCTTTTCCTTGGCTTCACTTTTCTCCAGCGCCTGCAGGATCTCGTTGGCCCTCAGCACCACGCTTTGCGGCATACCGGCCAGCTGGGCCACATGAATACCGAAGCTGTGCTCACTTCCTCCCTCCTTTAATTTACGCAAAAAGACGATCTTCCCGTTCAGCTCTTTTACCGACACATTATAGTTTTTGATGCGCTGCAGGTCGTTGGTCAGGTTATTCAGCTCATGATAATGGGTGGCAAACAGCGTACGGGGCCTGAGCTTCTGGTTATTGTGCAGGTACTCGGCAATGCTCCAGGCAATGCTCACGCCGTCATAGGTGCTGGTACCCCGCCCGATCTCGTCCATGATAACCAGGCTGCGGTCGCCCAGGTTATTCAGGATAGAGGAGGTTTCCGTCATTTCCACCATAAAGGTGCTTTCTCCGCGCGACAGGTTATCATTGGCCCCCACCCGGGTAAAAATCTTGTCTACCAGGCCTACTTCGGCTGATGCGGCCGGCACAAAACTGCCGGTCTGGGCCATCAGCACAATCAGCGCTGTCTGCCGTAGCAGGGCCGACTTACCCGCCATGTTCGGCCCTGTAATGATGATGATCTGCTGGCTGTCATCATCGAGATACAGATCATTGGGCACATACGACTCCCCCGGAGGCAACTGTTGTTCGATCACCGGGTGCCGCCCTTCCCTGATATTCAGCACGCGGCTTTCGGAAATTACCGGCCGGCAGTAGCCGTTTTTCTTCGCCACACGGGCAAATGACAGCAGGGCATCCAGCGCAGATATTACCCGCGCATTCTCCTGGATAGCCGTCACAAACTCTCCGGCGGTTACTACAAGATCACTGAAAACCCGGAATTCAATTTCATTGATCTTGCTTTCGGCTGTCAGAATCTTCTCCTCATACACCTTCAGCTCTTCCGTGATATATCGCTCGGCATTCACCAGCGTCTGCTTCCGGATCCACTCCTGGGGCACTTTGTCCTTGTGGGCATTCGACACCTCCAGGTAATATCCGAACACCTTATTATACGCTATTTTCAGCGAAGGGATTCCCGTGCGTTCGGCCTCGCGGGTCTGGATATCCACCAGGTAGTCTTTCCCGGAAAAAGCAATTTTATGCAACTCATCGAGCGCTTCATCCACCCCTGAGCGGATCATATTTCCCTGGTTGGCCTGGGCAGGGGCATCTTCTCTCAGCTCGGCAGAAATTTTATCAATGAGAAAGCGGCAGTCGTTCAGCTGCGCCGTATATTTTTCCAGCGCCTTATTCGTGCTTTCGCTCAGAAGCTGCTTCAACGGTTCAATCTGCCCCAGGGCTTTCCTGAGCTGAACCATCTCCCGCGGACTGATCCGCCGCACCGCCACTTTTGACACCAGCCTTTCCAGGTCACCTATCGGCTTGAGGATCTGGATCAGCGACTGCATCACTTTATCATCATTCCGGAAAAACTCTACGGTATCCAGGCGTTCCTCTATCTGGGTTTTGTTTTTCAGGGGCAGCACCATCCATTTCCTCAGCAGTCGGGCTCCCATCGGCGTAATGGTCTGATCCAGCACTTCAATCAGCGGAACACCGCCTTCGTACTGGGCAAAAAGCAGCTCCAGGTTCCGGATGGTGAAACGGTCCAGCCATACGTAATTATCCTTGTCCAGCCGGTTCAGACGGCTGATATGGTTCATTTCCCGGTGCTCGGTATCGTTCAGGTATTGCAGGATCACCCCGGCGGCCGTTATCCCTTCGCGGAGATTTTCTACCCCGAAGCCTTTCAGGTTATTGGTTTTGAAATGCTTGATCAGCAGCTCGAAGGAAAAATCATAGGCATATACCCAGTCTTCAAAAGTATAGGTATTGTACTTATCGCCGAAGATATATTCAAAACGCTTCTTGTGCTTTTTGCAATACAGGATCTCCGAAGGGCTGAAACCCTGGATCAGCTTATCCACATAGGCCACCGTACCTTCCGTGGTAAAAAATTCTCCCGTACTGATATCCAGGAAGGCCACTCCCAGCAGGTCATCGGCGGCAAAGTGTACGGAAGCCAGGTAATTGTTCTGCCGCACATCCAGCACATTATCATTAAAGGAAACGCCCGGGGTGACCAGCTCGGTTACGCCCCGCTTTACTATCCCCTTTACCGACTTCGGATCTTCCAGCTGGTCGCAGATGGCCACACGCTGCCCGGCACGCACCAGTCTCGGCAGGTAAGTATCGAGGGAGTGGTGCGGAAAACCCGCCAGCTCGTCATTGGCTCCGCCGTTATTCCGGCGGGTGAGCACAATACCCAGTATTCTGGAAGCTTTAATGGCATCTTCACCAAAGGTCTCGTAAAAATCCCCTACCCGGAAGAGCAGCATAGCGCCGGGATATTTCGCCTTGATCTGATTGTACTGTTTGTTTAATGGTGTTTCCTTAGGTTCGGCGGCTTTGGCCATTCTGTTCGTGTTTGATTAGATTCCCTTCAAAATTATGTATTTTTGACCGGAAATTGAAATTTAGTATAGTAAATTCGCACCTTCAAATCAGAATATGAGCGCAGTGCAGATCGACAAAAAACTAAGAGCTTTAGCCGTGGTATTGCCCCAGTTCCATCCTTTTCCCGAAAACGACGCCTGGTGGGGAAAAGGCTTTACCGAATGGACCAACACGGTCAGGGCACGTCCGCGCTTCAGGGGCCATTACCAGCCGCATCTGCCTGCCGACCTGGGCTTTTATGATCTCCGCCTGCTGCAATCGCTAGTCGACCAGGCAGATATGGCCCGCGAATACGGCCTTTACGGCTTCTGTTATTACCATTACTGGTTTAACGGCAAAAGACTGATGGAGCAGCCCGTGAACGAGATCCTCGCCTCCGGCCGGCCCGATTTCCCGTTTATGCTGGCCTGGGCCAATGAAAACTGGTCGAGGAGATGGGA
Source organism: Leadbetterella byssophila (assembly GCA_040394735.1). GTDB lineage: Bacteria > Bacteroidota > Bacteroidia > Cytophagales > Spirosomataceae > Leadbetterella > Leadbetterella byssophila_A. Next base: position 31,854 of record JBEBRR010000007.1, on the reverse strand, counting down.
CGGCAAGGACAAGGAAGTACTGATAGAACAGCACTATTCGGAAGAAGACCACCGGGACCACGCGCACTACCTCTGTACGCATGTTTTCAGCGATAAACGCTATATCCGGGTCAATAACAAGCCTTTTTTCCTGTTTTACAATACCCATATCATCCCTGATCTGAAAAAAACAGTGGCCATCTGGCGGGAAGTGGCCCGGCAGAACGGTTTTGAAGACCTTTATCTCGGCGGGATTCTTACTTCCTCCGAATTTGAAGTGAGCGCGGCTGAAACAGGGCTCGATATCGTGGTGGACTGGCAACCCGACTGGACCCACCTGAAGGTGGTGCCGGGTTACCTTGACCGGCTGAAAAACAGGTTTTCCTTAGGCCGGACCTACCGGAAAATCGCCTACGCCGAAGTAGTCAGGAGGATGAAAAACAAGCCGCGCCTCCTGCAGAAGCACTTCCGGGCCATTGTGCCGGGCTGGGACAACAGCGCACGACGGAAAAACGATGCCTTTATTATGCATAATGCCACCCCGGAGCTGTACCAGGAGTGGCTGGAGGACGTTTGTAAGCAAAGTGAGGTCTACTCTCCGGAAGAAAACTTTGTATTTATCAATGCCTGGAATGAGTGGGCCGAAGGAAATCACCTGGAACCTGACCGGAAATGGAAACGGGCCTTTCTGGAGGCAACGAAACAGGTGCTAGACCTATACAGATGAAATAACGATGAGCAATCAGATATTAGCTGACCGGCAGGTGAAGAAAAATCTAACAGCTAAATTTTATATATGAAAATAATTAAAGACCTGATCCAGTCGCTGGCCCACCGCTTCGGATATCACGTTCAGAGTAAAAACGGGATATCCGGTGATATGGGGCTTTTCCTGAAAAGCCTGAAAGCCCGCGGACTGGCCATCCACCATATACTGGATGTGGGGGCGCACAAGGGTGACTGGAGCATGCTGGCAGCCAACATTCTTCCTGATGCCACCTACTACCTGATTGAGCCCCAGGAAGAGCTGAAACCGGAGATCGACAGGTTCCTGGCCCGCCGGAAAGGCAAAGTTTTCTTTGGCGGTGCCGGCGCAGAAGACGGCGAGCTTACCCTTACCATGTGGGAAGACTTTGCGGGCTCGTCTTTCCTGCTGGAAGAGGGAGAAGCTGACGGGAAAATGCAGAAGAAGGTACCTATCTATAGCATTGACGGGCTGATTGCGCGTGGAGAAATGCCCGTTCCCGACGTCTGCAAGATTGATGTGCAGGGGTTTGAGATAGAGGTATTGAAAGGAGCTGCAGGTATTTTCGGGAAAACCGAAGTCTTTATCCTGGAGGCTTCCCTCTTTAAATTTTCGCCCAGTCAACCGCTGCTCCATGATATCATTGCCTACATGACCCAGCGGGGGTATGTGATCTATGATTTTGCCGGCTTTACCAACCGCCCGCTGGATATGGCGCTGGGACAGCTCGACATCTGTTTTGTAAAAGAAGACAGTATACTCAGAAAAAGCCACGGGTGGGCGTAATATGCCAAAGGTATCTGTCATAATGCCCAACTATAACCATGCCGCTTACCTGCCGGAAAGGGTGGAGAGCGTGCTGGGACAGGAGTTCAGCGACTTTGAGCTTATCCTCCTGGATGACCATTCTTCTGATAACAGCATAAGTGTGCTGGAAAAATATGCTTCCGACAAACGGGTGGTTCATTTCCTGAAGAATGAAACCAATTCGGGCTCCACCTTTATCCAGTGGGAACGGGGCCTGAGCCTGGCCCGCGGTGAATATATCTGGATTGCCGAGAGCGATGACATGGCCGCTCCCACTTTCCTGTCTGAAGCCCTGAAAGTACTTGACAGCCGGCCGGAAGCAGGTGTGGTATTTACGTCGTCCGTATGGATTGATGAAAAAAGCAACGAAATTCACCGACCGGAACATGAATCCGGTGACCGGGAATGGCCGGGCCGGGATCTCCTCCGGAGTGAGTTTCTGAACGGTCCGCTGATTTACAATGCCAGCTCAGCCGTATTCCGCAGAGATCTGGTCCATAAAGCAGACTTCGGTATGCTGCGTACTTTCCGGTACACCGGCGACTGGATGTTCTGGGTGCAGATATCGGCCGGCACCCGGGTAGTACGGCTGGATAAGCGTCTTAATTTTTTCAGGAGGCATGCCGGGAACGTCTCTTTTAAATCTGACCGGGAAGGGCTGCTGTTTTCAGAAGGTTTCCGGATCATCCGGTACATCTGCCGGCATTACCCGGTACCTTTTCTGACCCGCCGGAAAACGGCCCTGCGGTGGGCCCGGAGACTGCCGGAAGGAGAAATACCGCCGGGACTGCCCTTAGAAATACGATTTTATCACCGTCTATTCCAGATTTTCAAGTGAACGGCATTTCAGTTATTATAGCGTGTTATAACAGTGAAAAGGTAATTTCCGAAACCCTCCGGCACCTTCAGGCCCAGCAGGATTTTGACGGAATACCCTGGGAGGTGGTGCTGGTCAATAATAACTCTGCCGACCGCACCGCCGAAATGGCTGAAAAGGTATGGAATGAAAAGCCTGTTGTTCCACTGCGGATTATTTTTGAAAGCCGCATGGGCGAGGCCAATGCCCGGAAGGCGGGTATCAAAGCTGCCCGGTACAGCATTCTCAGCGTGGTAGACGATGACAACCGGGTGGCTTCAGACTGGATAAAAACCATCTTTAATTACTATAAAGACCCGGAGATCGGCCTGGTCGGCTGTGCCGGCGAGGGAGCTTTTGATGCTCCGCCCCCTGCCTGGTTCAAAGAAAATGAACACGCCTTTGCCATCGGGAAGCTCTATGAAGGAAGCTTCACCGATATTACAGACGATGCCCTGGTGCCCGGCGCCGGGCTGAGCGTACGGAAGGAAGTATATGATCACCTGTATTCCCTTAACTGGCAGCCTTTCCTGGAAGGCCGGGTGGGTAACCGGCAGAGTGCCGGCGCCGACAGCGAAATGTGCTTTATTACCCGCCTGCTCGGCTATAAGATTTACTATTCGAACGAACTGCACTTCAGACATTTTACGGCGAGCGACCGGATCACCTGGGAGCGGCTGAAAAATATGACCTACGGCTTCGGCGCAGCCGATGTGTTTGTCCTGGTGTACCAGATTCATTACCTGGAAAGCACCGGCCGGAAGTCGCTGATGACCACTCTCCGGAAAAACTGGTGGTTCAACTATATCGGGAAAAAGGTAACCTGGCTGCTGAAGCGGGGCACTTTTACAGATCCCGGGCAGCGCGAACTGTTCGAGATCCGTAACCGGGCTTTCTGCGAAACGCTGCTGCGCGAGAAAAAGCGTTTCACAGAGGCCTTTACGTACCTCGATAAAATACCCAGATTAAGACCCTGACCGATGTTTTTTGAGCATTTTCTTCTTGCCGATCCTTCTAAAACCGCGCTGAAATACCAGGGCAGGAAGATAAGCTACGGGGAACTGTATCAGGAGGTCCGCACCCGGGCGGCCTGGCTCCGGCATCATCCGGCCGATTACCTCCTTTGCCACGCTTCAGAAGCTGAAAACCTGATCAGCTTCCTGGCCCTCATGTATACAGGACAGAAAGGGGTTTTCTGCGGAACGAACGTTTCTCCGGAGCTTAAGCTGGCCTATGCCGAAAAATACAACCTGGGCCTTCTGGATTTTATACCGGAGGCCTCCGCAGACCTCAATGCACCGTACCAGCCATCGGGAAACGACTGTTTCCTGGGCATTCTGAACCCGGATAAAGGCAGGATTATCTGGAAAGACTACCCCTCGTGGTTCAGCGCTTTTCCCGTCCAGTCGGCCGTTTTCGGAATGCACGGCGAAGACCGGGTGATGGTGGTGGATGCCCTCGGCTATTCGGCCAACCTCAACACTGTCATCCATGCTTTCTGGCTGGGAGCTACGGTGATCATGACGCCGCTCCGGGAGGCTGCCGCCTGGGAAACCCTTCTCCGCCATGAAAGAATCACCAGCGTATTCCTGGTACCTTCTCATTACCGCCTGCTGCCGGAAACCAGGATATTCCCGGACCTGACCTCAGCCGTAAGCGCCGGGGAAAAACTGGACCCCGAGCTGGCAGAAAAGCTTCTCCGGATTTTCCCGGAGGCCCGCCTGACAGAATACTACGGAGCCGCCGAGCTCGGACACATCAGCTACCTTCAGAACCGGGAGATAGTAAACAGGCCCGCCTCTGCGGGTAAACCTTTTCCGGGGGTGAAGATCCGCATCCGGGAAGAAAAAATCTGGGTGGAAAGCCCGTATGTATCTCCCGGCTACCGGCATGCGCCTACAGTTTCCGATATAGGCTTTATAGATCCGGAAGGATACCTCTGCCTGCTGGGGCGTGACGGCCAGCTGTTTCACCGGCGCAGACTGAACCCACTTGCGGAAGAACTAGAGCATGGCGCCGGATTTTGTGTGGCTGAAATTATTCCGCCGGCCGATGTTCCCCATACCGCTGTCCCCACTCTCCTGCTGGTACGGGAAGAATCCCCCCTGAGCCAGGACGAACTGCATCATTTTCTCCTGAAAAAAACCGCAGCTGATCCACTAATTTATCCCCTGCGCATTTCAGAAGACCTTTCGCACAACTCAACAGCCAAAGTCAATTTCAAAATACTCTCCAAAAAGCCGGTAGACGAAGACAGTTTGGTGAATTACACTTACTGACCCTTTGTGTTCTTTGTGAAATACACCTGGTGCCCTTTGTGAAATATGCGTAGTGTACGTTTGTGCTTTTTTGCGCGAAGAACACGAAGTTAAGTTGCACAAAGAATACAAAATTTTTCATTTTCCTTATACAATTAATTTGATATTTAATTAATTGTATAAATATACATATATATACAATTATAATAATGAAAATATTTAAATATATACTATTAACCTTCATATGCCTGAATGCCAGCGCGCAACCCGACACCATCCAACTCCGGAGTGTTACCGTCACCGCGGGCATTATCCGTAATGAGATCAAAAACACGGCCCGGAACGTCACGGTGATCGACCGCCAAACTATTGCAGCCTCGCCCGTAAAAACCCTGGACGGTGTGCTGCAATACGCCATGAACGTGGATGTACGCTCACGTTCTGCTTTTGGCGTACAGGCCGACATCAGCATTCGCGGCGGGCATTACGACCAGACCCTCATCCTGGTAGACGGCGTAAAAGTGAACGACCCCCAGACCGGTCATCACGCCCTGAACATCCCCGTACCTTTTTCGATGATCGAAAAAATAGAGGTATTGCAGGGCGGGGCATCCCGGGTGTTTGGGCCCAGCGCTTTCTCCGGGGTCATCAACATCATTACCCGTCAGCCGGCTGCTTCTGAACTGGAGCTGCAGCTTTCGGCCGGCGAATACGGCACCTGGAATACCTATCTCGGCGGTGCCTGGATAAAGAAAGGCTTCACCCTGACAGGCGGTGCAGACCTGGGCGGCAGTGACGGCTTTATTCCTGCCACAGATTACCGGAAAAACACGGTTTCCCTGCGGGCAGAACAACAATATAAGGGCGGAAGCCTGCTGCTGGGCTACGGCTTCACCAGCAACGACTTCGGAGCCTCCAACTTCTACCATCCCAAATTCAGCAACCAGTACGAGGAGATTTCGTCTCAATTGCTTAATGCCACTTGGAAACATGCCTTTTCCTCCCGGTTATCCGGCACGCTGATGGCCAACTACCGGATTCATCACGACATGTACGATTTTGATAACTACCGGAATACCGATCGCATTACTTTTCTGAATCTCCACAAAACCGGTGTGCTGGACGTGGAATGGAAATTCCGGTTCCGGAATGCCTGGGGCAGCAGCGCCTTCGGCGCAGAATACCGGAATGAGTTGGTGCGGTCAAACCGCCTCGGCAGGCAGCTCGACCGCCAGGAGGCCATCAACGGCTGGCCCGGCATGTTTTATACCCACGGTAAAGCACGGGATAACTATAGCCTCTTTGCCGAGCATAGCGCTACCTGGCGCCGCTTTATACTGAACGTGGGTACACTGGGAAATATCAACTCCCAGTTCGGGTTCTCCCTGTTTCCGGGCCTCGACCTGGCCTATGCCACAGGACAGGATTCACGGTTTTACTACTCGGTCAACCGTTCGCTCCGGTTTCCTACCTTTACCGAGCTCTACCTGAACAATGCCACGGTAGCCGGGGATCCGGACCTGAAGCCCGAAAAAGCCTGGACCCACGAAATAGGCTTTAAAACGCAGAAAAACCGTTATTCGGGTAATTACTCGGTTTTTTATACCGCCGCTGAGGATGCCATCGATAAGATCAAGAGCCCGGCCCAGGACGTACCCCTCATGGAAAATATTGATGATATTAACCGTTACGGCTTTGAAACGGCCCATACCCTCCGGTTTCCGGCCAATAAGCTCCGGCTGACACAGGTTTCCCTGAACTTTGCCTGGCTCACCACTGACAGAAGAGAAGAAGGATTCCAGTCGTTTTACACGCTGAATTACCTGAAGCAGAAACTATCGGCCGGGCTCTTCTTTGAGCCCGTACGAAACCTGTCGCTCAGCGCCTGGTACACTTTTAAGAACCGGGCCGGACAGTACTCCTGGGACAACAACACCCCGCCGGTGAACTACGGGTCGTTCAGCCTGGTGGATATCCGGGCAGCCTACCGCTGGAAACAGCTGACCTTCACTCTGGACGTCAACAATCTCCTGAACGAAAAATACTTCGAGCACGGATTTGTGGCTCAGCCTCCGCGCTGGATAACGGGCGGTCTGAAATACAGAATCTGATCCGCCTGTCCGGAGGAGTATGATGACTCCTCCGGATAATCTTTTTCCTCCCTGTTTTCAAACCCGGAAAGTTATCTATATTTGTTTTCATATTTCCCGGGCAACGTGTATATCCGTATTCTCTTTATTCTTCTTCTTACCCTGGCTGCCGAGGCCCAACCTCCCGCTCAGAACCCTGAAGCGAAACAGAGGGCATTGCAACGGATAGACCGTGCGCAATCGTCCCGAAAAAGTGAATACTGGCCTAATATGAATCCCGTACTGTTCTACAGGAACCTGAGAAACAACGTAGACAGCCCGCTGTACCTGAACCAGGGCAAGCCCACGTACTTCTGTGGCTACGCCGCTCTCACCCATTTCATGCTGCTGTACGATCCTGAAGACTATGTAGCCCGGATGATCGACCTCTATACGACCGGCACTACCCAGGTCACCGACAAAACCCTCAACAGCTCTGAAAGGATACGAAAGGCTGCAGGTACCCTTTATAATAAGGGCGTGATGGACATTAATCATGCCGACCAGATGTGGTTTATGGTGCTCTCCGAAAATTACAAGGGCTACCTGAACCTGCGCGATAAAGCGTTCGACCCGGGCGATGAAAATACCTTCTGGGCGGCTACCAACTTCAGGAAATTCAACCGGATGCTGCGTTCACTTACCGGGCTGGAGGTTCACGCCCGGGGAGCCGATCTCGTCGGACCCGTTTTTCTCAACTATTACCGCTTCTGCCATACGAAAAATGAAGAGCATACCGTGTTGCTTTACCTGAACAACAAGGCCCTGTATCCCAATAAATTTTTCCGCTTTATCCTGCCTACACCTACCCATTTTGTGGTGTTGTATGATATTGACCGGGCAGACGGCTATAATATGCTGGATTACTGGGATTACGGCCTGCGCACTAAAATGAAGCTCAGGAAACGAAAATTCAGAAAGCTGGTTTACGGCATCACGTACATCAAAGCAAAATGAAAAAAGTCATTGTTCTTTTTCTACTCAGCGGAATACTTCTTTCTTCCTGCTTTTCAGCCAAGATCAGGAAGTCGGAAGACTACTATTTTGAAAACAGGCCTGCGCTGGAAACCCTGCTGAAAGATTACGAAGCCCTCTACAGGAAGCAGCCCTTTGCCATCGGCTTCTCCGACAAACGGTTTTCCTACTATACCATCATTATGTACACCGATTCCGTACGTTATCTCTACAATACCCACATGAACCGTAAGCTGGTCTTTGATGAGATGAGGCAATCATCCCTGACCGTGGAAGATCTGACCGGCATTGCCCGGCAGATCAAAGACCTGAAGTGCCTGTGGATCGGTAAAAATGAGCTCTATATTGATAACCGGAAAACCATGGCCACCAACCTCTCGTTCAAGTCCCAGCTGTTTAACCGGCCCTTTGAAGAAAACAAATATTACATTCTTTCTTTCCTTGAAACCCGGATGTCTAAAGCGGCTACTACCCGGCGGCTGCGTAAATACGGCTACCATGAGGTGGGCAGGAATGTTTATTTTACCATTTCCAACCGTTTCCGATAATTGTATAACTTTAAAACAAATATGAAATCAACCAGAAGAAACGCTTTAAAGAATATGATGGGTACCGCAGCCCTGGGTTTATCGGTCAGCGAGGTCCTGGCCGCCTCTGAACAGATTCTACCCTCCGGGCTGAAAGGACGCGTCAGGCACTCCGTCTCCCGCTGGTGCTTTAACTCTATTCCGCTGGAGAAGCTTTGTGAGGAAGCTATAAAGATCGGTATCCGCTCCATTGAGCTGCAGGGCCCGGAAGAATGGCCGGTCATTAAAAAATATGGCCTGACCTGTGCCATGCCCCAGGGGGCCGGACTCGGCATTGAAAGAGGCTTTAACGATCCGCGGCTTCACGATGAGCTGGTTGCCAGCTACATGGCTATTTTTCCGAAACTGAAAGCCGCAGGCCTCGACAAGATTATCTGCTTCTCGGGCAACCGGAACGGGCTCTCCGATGAGCAGGGAATAGAAAACTGCGCCCTCGGCCTGAAAAAGCTGATGCCTGCTGCCGAAAAACACGGCGTTACCCTGGTGATGGAGCTGCTGAACAGCAAAGTAAACCATAAAGACTACCAGTGCGACCACACCGAATGGGGGGTAAAACTATGCCAGGCCGTAGGTTCGGAAAATTTTAAGCTGCTCTATGATATTTACCATATGCAGATCATGGAAGGGGACGTGATCTCCACGGTACGGAAACACCACCGCTACATAGCCCACTACCATACAGCGGGTGTTCCGGGAAGAAATGAAATAGATGACACCCAGGAACTGTACTATCCGGCCATTATAAAAGCTATTCTGGATACGGGATACACAGGATATATCGGGCAGGAATTTATCCCCAGGCATTTGCCGCCGCTGGAGTCACTTAAACAGGGCATTGAAATTTGTGATATATAAAAAGCCCGTACCCACCGGCAGGCTCAGGGTGGCTGGTGGTACCCTATGCGTTACAATCGTCCCCCTGAGCTTATCAAAGAGTATTAAAAACAGCACAAACTTCAGAAATAAGGCATATAATTGCCCCGCCTACACCTTATAGTACTGCAGCCATTCTTTGCGCGGCTCAGCGCCGGTCAGCATGGCATTGGCAAATTTATCATTGGTGATTTGTCTCGTGACCGCATCAAAATACAACGGCCTGTTCAGGCGTTGCGCAATTACTCCCAGGCAGAATACCTGGCTCAGCACGCCATTGATCTCAAACGGGCTGCGGGTTTTCTCTTTCCCCTGACAGGCCAGTATAAAGTTGGCAAAATGGTTTGACGGACTTTTGGGCACTTCAGGTAGCTTTGAAGCCATTTCTTTCGCCACTTCTTCGGGGATAATGCTCAGGGTGCTTCCGTGGCTTCCGCCCTTAAAGACAAGGTCTTTACTGTAAATGATCCGCCCGGGATTCAGGGTGGGCTGCTTTACTTCTCCCTGGTTGGTACCCGGCACATTGGCCGTAGCGGCCGACCCGCCATATCCTTTGGGAAGGGGCGGCAGGTTTTTCAGTCCGTCATACCAGGTCAGGTCTACCGGCGGCATTCCCTTCCGGGCGCCGAACCGGAACAGGAGCGTGGAAGACATCGGGAAAAAGAAATCGTTATGCCCTTCCAGGTAGGTAGGATTGATCTCGTAAGGCAGTCCGAGTTCCAGAAACTCGTGGGCAGTGTCTACCAGGTGAGCACCCCAGTCACCCAGCGCTCCCATCCCGAAATCATACCAGCAGCGCCATTCGCCGTTATGGTATAATTCATTGTATTCTTTCGGCATAGAGGTGGTCAGCCAGGTATCCCAGTCCATAGTGGAAGGCACGGGCTGGGCCGCCGGCCACATTTTCATTTGGGGATCCAGCTTATGCCACCGCCGCGGGTTGTTCATATGGGCTGTAATAGCGGTCACATCTTTGATAATGCCGGCTTCCATCCAGGTTTTGAACTGGAAATAGTTCCCCTCGGAATGGCCCTGATTTCCCACCTGGGTCACCAGCTTCGGGTTTTTGAGGGCCATCTTCATCATGAGCTCCGCTTCATTGAACGTGCGCGACATCGGTTTTTCCACATAAACATGCTTACCGGCCTGCATACACGCCATAACCACCGGGAAGTGGGCAAAGTCAGGAATGGCTATCGTTACGGCATCAAATTCTTTGCCCGACTTATCCAGCATCTGCCGGAAGTCCTGGTAACGCTTTGCCTTCGGAAATTTGTTCATGATCTTCGTGGTATGCGGTGCGCCCATGTCCACATCACAGAGGGCCACCACATTCACAAGGCCGGTTTTCTCAAAATCGTCAATAATCTGTTCTCCCCGGTTACCGATACCCACACAGGCAATGTTCACCTTTTGGTTAGCGCCCGCAATACGGGAATAACCGGAAGCAGAAGTAGCCGCAATTGTAGCGGTAGTCATAGCAGAAGAGGCCAGGAATTTACGTCTTGAGATCATAAGTATTTTTTTTAAGGTCTTGAATTATGAAAAAAGATATTAAAACTCAGCTATCAGAAATTAGCCAGAATCTGATTTCTAATGGCCGGCTCTTACACGCGTACAATATCAGCCCCCAGTGCATTCAGGCGGCCGTCAATGTTCTGATACCCGCGGTCTATCTGGTCAATATTGTCAATAATGCTGGTGCCGTCGGCTGAAAGTGCTGCAATCAGCAAAGCCACTCCTGCCCGGATATCCGGCGAACTCATGCGTATACCCCTCAGGTTATATTCGCGGTTCAGTCCGATTACCGTGGCCCGGTGCGGATCGCACAGGATAATCTGCGCGCCCATATCAATCAGCTTATCGGTAAAGAAAAGCCGCGATTCGAACATTTTCTGGTGGATGAGTACCGTTCCTTTCGACTGAATGGCCGTCACCAGGACAATAGAGATGAGGTCCGGCGTAAAGCCCGGCCAGGGGGCATCATATACGGTAAGGATAGAACCATCTATCAGCTTGCTGATCTGGTAGTTTTTCTGGGCAGGAACATAAATGTCATCTCCCCGGAACTCCATCTGGATGCCCAGCTTCTTAAATACGTCAGGAATAATTCCCAGTTCAGGAATCCGGCAGTTCTTAATGGTGATCTCAGATTCTGTCATGGCGGCCAGCCCGATAAAGCTGCCGATCTCGATCATATCCGGCAGCATCGTATGCTCACAGCCCCCCAGCTCGCTAACCCCCTGTATGGTTAACAGGTTAGAGCCCACCCCGCTGATGCGCGCACCCATGCGGTTCAGCATCTTACACAGCTGCTGCAGGTAAGGCTCACAGGCCGCATTGTAAATGGTGGTGGTTCCTTCAGCAAGCACGGCAGCCATGATCACATTGGCTGTACCTGTCACTGAAATCTCCTCCATCCAGATATAGGCGCCCTTCATACCGCTGCCGTCTACGTGGTAGAAAGCATCACCGGCATCATAGGAAAAAGTGGCTCCCAGTTTCTGAAACCCGGTAAAATGGGCATCCAGCGGTCTTCTGCCGATCTTATCACCACCGGGCTTCGGCGCTTTTCCCTTACCGAAACGCCCCAGCATGGGCCCCAGAAGCATGACAGATCCCCGGAGTTCGGCTGCTTTCTTTTTATACTGCTCCGTTTCGAAATACTCGAAATTCACACCGGCCGCCTTAAACTCCACAGAGCCTTCACCCAGCTTACGGGTTTCAACCCCCATATCCTGCAACAGCTCTATCAGCTTGTTGACATCCCGGATGTCCGGAATATTATGAATAATAACAGGCTCCCTGGAAAGGAGCACTGCGCATAAAATCTGCAAAGCCTCATTCTTCGCTCCCTGCGGAATGATCTCTCCTTTGAGCTTTCTTCCGCCTGTAATTCTGAACGAACCCATATCTTTCTATTGCGGTCTTTTCCGGTTATTGTTAAATCTGTTTTTGTTCATTGGCCCGCCGTTATTATTACGTTGCGGCTGATTCCTGTTATTGTTCCGGTACCCTCCCCCGCTGCTGTTGTTATTGCGGTTGACAAAGTTGGTTCTCTGCCGGAAGCCCGCAGGGCCGTCTTTCGGGTTCGCCTCATCCACCATTCCGTTGGCCAGCAGGTCATCGATCTCCGGTTTAAGCTTACCGCCTGACAGTTCATAAATCTGGTTCAGGCATACTGCGGTTTCCACCGAATCCCGGTTCCAGCTGAGATAAAACGACTTCATAAGCTTCACCAGGTAGGAAACAAAAGCTTTCCGCTCGTCAAAAGTATCGGCAAGCATGGCTTTCAGCACCAGCAATTCGAGGTTCCGGCCATAAAATTTATGTTTCAGCTTGCTTTGCGTATAAGGAATCTGCTTGGGCTTCTTTCCCAGGATTTCCTTGGGAGGAGCAGGAAACGGACTATCTACATCCAGGTCGAAATTGGCCATAATATAGAGGTCATCCCATAGTTTTTTGCTGTAATCAGCGCCGTCACGCATCTGCGGGTGGATCTGCCTCATCAGCTCAACCAGTATATGGGCATGTTTCGTCCGGGTTTCCTTATCGGGTATGGTCACAATATGTTCTACCAGCTTCTGAACATTACTGCCATATTCTTTCATCTATAAAATGTTTGATTAAGTAAATTATCTGCCTGTAAACTTCCCCAGATCATTTGTAAACAGGGGTACGACACGGAAGAAGAAAACAAAAATAGGCAAAAAAACCGATCATTTCCCTGTTTCCTGTAAAATAAATTTCTATTACACCAACAGCGTGCCCGGAGTAATATGGTCCCCCAAGGTTCCCGACTTCACCCGAACGGGCATCAACACTTATCGTAACTTATGCAACTTGCTGGGGGGCCCTTCATTGGAGAGCCGGTCAAGGGCCGTGAGAGCGTACTCATAGGCGCTGCCTGCTTCCGCCGTCTGATCATAAAAAACCTTTTCCTCCCTGTTCCTCACAAGGGCCACAATATTTCTCGGATCTTCCAGGGTTCTTTTCTCGCCCCTCCGGTAGCGGTAAATCACGAAGCTCCTTACATACTCTTCGTATTCATCGGGAATCCGCCACCGGATCTGCACCCCGTCTCCTGTCGTTCTGCCGACTTCCGTAATTTCGGGGCGGGGGAGCGGGTCGGGCTTTTTCCACTCCATCTGAGGCGGAAGCGCGGGATAACGGTAGTAATTTCTCAGGGAATCTGAAAGCCGGTGAAAAGCAGGCATCAGCGAACGGGAACTGTAAAACACGCTTCCGCTGACCCCGGCCGTACGCTCATTCACCCGGATCTGGTTCATGATCTGCGAAGGCGTGCTCCATTCGCCTTTCTTTTCTCCTGTGCGGTAACTGCTGAGGCCAATGTACAGGTGATGCTCTCCTTTGTTTTTTACCCACCAGTCTACCATGGGCTTATAGGGCACCGTGGCATGACCGAAAGAAAAATATACCTGGGGAACAATATAGTCTACCCAACCGTTACGGGCCCACAGGCGGGAATCGGCATACAGGTCATCGTAGGAGCTGAGCGCCCCGGCAGTGTCAGAACCTTCGGCATCCCTGTCGCGGCTGCGCCATACGCCGAAAGGACTTACCCCGAATTTGATATAGGGCTTTTCTTTCCGGATAGCCTCTGCAATATCCCTGATCAGCAGATTTACATTGTTTCTCCGCCAGTCTTCAATCCGGCTGAATCCCTGTCCGTACTGACGGAACGCCTGCTGGTCGTTGAGACGCCTTCCGGGCACCGGGTACGGATAAAAATAATCATCAAAATGAATCCCGTCCACATCGTAATTCCGGACGATCTTCACTACCATGTTAACAATATAGCTCCGCACTTCGGGGATCCCGAAATTATATACCTTATATCCTCCGTAATTCAGGAACCAATGCGGATGAGTACGGGTAATATGATTTGCCGCAACCGAGGTGGAAGAAGCATGGGTGCCCCTGTTCAGGTTCAGCCAGGCATGAAACTCCATGTTGCGTTCATGCGCATGTTCGATCATGAAAGCCATCGGGTCATAAAACGGGGAAGGCGCCCGGCCCTGCGTACCGGTCAGCCACTCCGACCAGGGTTCGTCACTTTCTGCATAAAATGCATCGGAAGCAGCCCTGACCTGTACAAATACGGCGTTGACGCCCAGCCGCTGATGGTTATTGAGAATATCAATGAATTCCTGCTGCTGTTCCGTCACCGGCAGTCCTTTTCGAGAAGGCCAGTCGATGTTGGCCACGGAAGCGATCCATACGCCGCGAAACTCCCGCTTGGGAGGAATTTCACTGACAGAAACCGCCTGCCGGGAAGAACACTGAAACAACAACAAAAGAACGGCAGAAATAAAAAGGCCTCTCCCGGCAAGTATTTCCTTTAAAATCATCCGAAAATAAGTTAACCAAACTCAAATATCAGCCTTTTTTGAGAGAGAGCCGCTAAAAAACATTAATTTTGCACCGAAAATGATTAACAACTCATGCAATTGAGCGAACAGGAACTACTTAGAAGACAAAAAAGAGAAGAGCTGATGGCTCTCGGGATAGATCCCTACCCGGCAGAAGGATTTTCCACCAACACCACCATACGTGACATCCTGATGCACTGGAAACATAATAAGTTTGATTTCAAGGATGTGAGCGTAGCCGGCAGGCTGATGAGCTTCCGGATTATGGGTTCGGCCTCTTTTGCTGAGATCCAGGATGAAACCGCCCGGATACAGATCTATATCCGCCGCGACGACATTTGTCCTGAAGAAGATAAAACCCTTTACAATACGGTATTTAAAAAACTGCTGGATATTGGTGACATCATCGGTATAAACGGCTATTGTTTTGAAACCCAGACCGGTGAGATCTCTATCCACGTCAGATCGTTCAAGCTGCTTTCCAAATCGCTCAAGCCCCTTCCCATTGTTAAACGGGACGATGAGGGCAATATCTACGACGGTTTCACAGATCCTGAGCAACGCTACCGTCAGCGTTATGTAGACCTGAT
The DNA here is from genome assembly GCA_040394735.1 of Leadbetterella byssophila. Classification (GTDB taxonomy): domain Bacteria; phylum Bacteroidota; class Bacteroidia; order Cytophagales; family Spirosomataceae; genus Leadbetterella; species Leadbetterella byssophila_A. The sequence continues at coordinate 16,662 of JBEBRR010000007.1, read as the reverse complement.
CGTGAATCCTGAAAACCGGGAAATATTCGTAAAAAGGGCGAAGATCATCAGCACCATGCGCCAGATTTTTGATAACAAAGGCTGGCTGGAAGTGGAAACCCCCATCCTGCAGCCTATTCACGGCGGTGCGGCGGCAAGACCCTTCGTTACCCATCATAATACGCTTGATATCCCGCTGTACCTGCGGATTGCCAATGAGCTTTACCTCAAACGGCTGATCGTAGGTGGTTTTGACGGGGTGTATGAATTCGGTAAGATGTTCCGGAATGAGGGGATGGACCGCACCCATAACCCGGAATTTACGGCCCTGGAGTTCTATGTAGCCTATAAAGATTATACCTGGATGATGCAGTTTACGGAAGAGCTCCTGGAGAAAGTAGCCTTCGCCGTAAATGAAGACACGAAGTTTACTTTCGGAGAAAATGTGATCGACTTCCAGGGACCCTACGCCAGGCTCTCCATCATTGAAGCCATTGAAAAATACACCGGCATCAACGTGGATGCCGCATCAGAAGAAGAGCTGAGGGCGAAATGCAGGGAATGGGGAATGGAGGTGGACGATACCATGGGGAAAGCCAAGCTGATCGACGAGATCTTCGGTGAAAAGGTGGAAGACCACCTGATCCAGCCCACATTTATCATTGACTACCCCGTGGAGATGTCGCCGCTTACCAAAAAACACCGTTCCAAACCCGGGCTGGTAGAACGTTTTGAGCTCTTTGTGAACGGGAAGGAGATTGCGAATGCCTATTCCGAGCTGAATGATCCGCTGGATCAGCGGGAACGTTTTGAAGAACAGCTGCGGCTGGCAGAAAGAGGTGATGAAGAAGCCATGGCCCTGGACGAAGATTTTATCCGTGCACTGGAATACGGGATGCCGCCGACAGCGGGTATCGGCATAGGCATTGACCGCCTTACCATGATGCTGACCAACAATCCCGGCATCCAGGAAGTGCTGTTCTTCCCGCAGATGCGTCCGGAGAAAAAAGCGCCCGCAGTAAGTGAAGACGCCAGGACAGTTCTTGACCTGTTGAACGCCCGGCCGGTCATTGCCCTCGAGGAATTAAAGACACAAACCGGCTTCAGCAATAAAAAATGGGATACCGCCATCAAGGAACTGACGCGTAACGGGCTGGCAAAAGTAGAAAAGCAGGACGAAGGACTGCAGATCAGCCTGGTTTAAACCTTATTGATATCCATTCACCGGAAACGGCACAAGAAGTTCTGGTGCCGTTTTTGTTTTTCAAAATCACTCTTATCGCCATTCTTTTCCATAGAATAAATCCGGATTAATTGCTTAATTTTGATTCAGAAAATCACAGGAACAGCCCCTTTTCAGCGCAGGGCTAAAATATGGGTGCTATTGATTAATTTTATATAGGATTTCCGGTAATTACCTTTATAACTTTGACCTGTTCTAATTGTTTAATAAATTATCCAAAATTATAAATTGATGAGTACGACAGCATTATGGCACGGGGTATATCCTGCGGTTCTGACTCCTTTCACGGCCGGCGAGGAGATCGATTACGACATGTTTAAAAAGAATCTCCTGTTTCAGATCGATGCAGGCATTTCAGGGATTATCCTGGCCGGGACTTTGGGTGAAGCCAGTACATTAACTGCCCAGGAAAAATTTGACCTGCTTACATTTGCCAAAAGCGTGGTTCCCGAATCTTTTCCGGTACTCCTGAATATTGCAGAACAAACCACCCGGGAGGCGGTGGCGATTGCCCGTAAAGCAAAAGAGCTGGGTGCTGACGGCCTGATGCTGCTTCCGCCTATGCGTTACAAAGCTTCTGACAGAGAAGTAGTAGCATATTTCGGAGCGGTAGCTGAAGCCACGGATCTTCCTATCCTGATCTATAATAACCCGGTAGATTACGGCATTCATGTGACGCTGGATATGTTCGGCGAGCTGGAAAAATACCCTACTATCCAGGCGGTAAAAGAATCTACCCGTGACCTGACCAACGTAACCCGCATGATCAACCGTTTCGGTGACCGTTTCAAGATCCTGGGCGGCGTGGATACCATTTCTCTTGAAACCCAGCTAATGGGAGCAAGCGGATCAGTAGCGGGTCTGGTAGATGCCTTTCCTGCCGAAACCGTGGCCATCTATAAGCTGGCACAGGCCGGAAGACTGAGCGAGGCCTTAGCCATCTACCGCTGGTTTATGCCTTTGCTCGAACTGGATATTCATCCGAGACTGGTACAATACATCAAGCTGGCCGCTACGGCTGAAGGTATCAGCAATGAATATGTGCGGGCTCCGCGACTTACCCTGGAGGGCGAAGAGAGAGAGCGAATTCTGAAGATCATTGCCGACGCGCGCGCCTCCCGGCCCAAGTTACCCGATTACAAAAATTTATAATATGGCATCACAGGAAGAAATCAATCAGGTCGTAAATCTTGCCCACGAAGCTTTTCTTGAACTCAGGAAAAGCAATTTCCGCCAGAGAGCCGGACTGATGAACATCATTGCCGATGAGATCGAGGCACTCGGTGATGAGCTGATTCAGGCAGCCCACGAAGAAACCCACCTGCCCTTAGCCCGGCTTACGGGGGAGAAAGGCCGTACCATACTGCAATGGCGCAGTTACGGAGCGGCCCTGGCCTCAGGAAGTGTTCTGGATGTGCGGATCGACACCGCCCTGCCCGAACGTACACCGCCCCGGCCTGATATCCGGAAAACCTATGTAGGTCTCGGCCCTGTAGTGGTTTTCGGTGCCAGTAACTTCCCGTTTGCCTTCTCTACAGCCGGCGGTGATACCGCATCGGCCATTGCAGCGGGCTGTCCCGTAATTGTAAAAGCCCATTCGGCCCATACCCGTACAGCAGGAATTATGGCCGAAGCTATTAGCAGAGGTGTAGAAAAGGCCGGCTTTCATGCAGGTACCTTTGCACAGATTTTCAGCCACTCCCGCGAAGACTCACAATCGCTGGTGAAGCACCCCCTGGTGAAAGCGGTAGGCTTTACCGGCTCCTACGCGGGCGGAAAAGCCCTGTTCGACATTGCCTGCCAGCGGCCGGAGCCTATTCCGGTATTTTCCGAAATGGGAAGTGTGAACCCCGTTTTTGTGCTTCCTGAAAGAATGAAGAAATCTCCTGTGGAAACAGCACAGCAATATGTGGCTTCCCTGACCATGGGTGTGGGGCAGTTCTGTACCAATCCGGGCATTATCATTCTGCCGGAAGGCCAGGACAAATTCCTGGCTGCACTGGTAGAGGCAGCAGGCGAGGTGGCTCCCTGTAAAATGCTTCACGAAGGCATTGCCGACTCTTATACGCAGAATAAGGCCACGGTAAGTTCCCAGAAAAATGTACAGGTGCTGCTGCCTTCCTCTTCTTCCGAAAAAGGAATAGGTGCGGCATCCCTTGCCCTCACTACCGCAGAAGAATTCCTATCGAATGACGCCCTGCAGGAAGAAGTGTTCGGCCCCTTCGGCCTCGTGGTTACCTACAGCGATCCGAAACAGATGACGGACATTGCCCGGAAAATTCACGGCCAGCTGACCTGCACCGTCCTCGGCGAAGAAGACGAAATAGGGCAATACGAAGAGCTTCTTTTATGGGTGACGGAAAGATGCGGACGCTTACTGTTTAACGGCTTTCCGACCGGAGTGGAAGTGGTAAGCGCCATGCACCACAGCGGGCCTTTCCCGGCCTGTACCGACAGCCGGTTTACATCGGTAGGACCTGATGCTATCCGTCGGTTTGCCCGGCCCGTAAGCTATCAGAATGTACCGGATACTTACCTCCCTGATGAACTGAAGAACGCTAATCCGCTGGGTCTTTACCGCCTGGTGGACGGAAAAATAACACAGGGATCTGTGGGGTAACGGGTAATGCTGAGTGTTGAAGGCTGAATGCTGAATGATAATAATGATTAATGGGGACGCGGGGTTCTGCGTCCCCACACCTAAAAACCGGAACTAATACACTCTTAACTAAAGATGAAACGAACATTTTCGTGTATTGACGCCCACACCTGTGGCAACCCTGTCCGGCTGGTATCCGGGGGCGGCCCTTTCCTGGAAGGAAACAGCATGATGGAACGTCGCCTGCATTTTCTGAGGGAATATGACTGGATCCGCAAGGGGCTGATGTTTGAGCCCCGTGGTCATGATATGATGAGTGGCAGCATTCTTTACCCTCCGACAGACCCGGCCAATGATGTGGCCGTACTGTATATTGAAACCAGTGGCTGCCTGCCCATGTGCGGTCATGGTACCATCGGTACCGTTACCATTGCCATTGAAGAAGGACTGATCACCCCCAAAACGCCCGGAAAACTGAGGCTGGAAGCTCCCGCAGGGCTGGTGCTGATCGATTACGTGCAGGAAGGCAGCAAGGTAAAATCAGTAAAACTTACCAACGTTAAATCTTTTCTGGCCGCAGAAAACCTCACGGTAGAATGCCCCGGCCTGGGCGAGCTGACCGTAGACGTCGCCTACGGCGGAAATTTCTATGCCATTATTGACCCCCAGAAAAACTTTAGCGGACTACAGGATTACCCGGCCGACCAGCTGATCAGCTGGAGCCGGACGCTACGGAACCGTCTGAATGAACACTACACGTTTGTGCACCCTGAAGATGCCCACATCAACGGGCTAAGCCATATTCAATGGACCGGCGAAGTGCTTGACCCTGCCTCTTCTGCCCGGAATGCCGTTTTCTATGGCGACAAAGCTATTGACCGTTCGCCCTGCGGTACGGGAACTTCGGCGCGTATGGCGCAATGGCATGCCAAAGGCAAGTTAAAGCCCGGCGATGCGTTTATACATGAAAGCATCATCGGATCGAAGTTTACAGGCAGGATTGAGGCCGAGCATCCGGATCCTTTCGGAAACGGCAGGCCTGCCATTACACCCAGCATCGAAGGCTGGGCAATCATCTACGGGTACAACACCCTGTTTATAGACGATAACGATCCCTACGCGCACGGGTTTCAGGTAATTTAAAATGACGGGAATTATGAATGGTAGCGTACTGATAGCCGGAGGAGGAATTGCAGGTCTGTCTTCGGCCTATTATTTAAGAAAAACAGGCTGGGAAGTTTCTGTGCTGGATAAGGGTGATTTTGAGGACAATTGTTCCTATGGCAATGCTGGGATGATCGTGCCCAGCCACTTTACGCCTATGGCGGCTCCCGGAATGATCTCCCAGGGAATCCGCTGGATGTTTAACAGCCGGAGCCCGTTTTATGTAAAGCCCTCGCCCAGCCGCTCCCTGATCTCCTGGGGACTGAAGTTCGTGAAAAATGCCAATGAAAGGCATGTCACTGCCTCTGCCCCTCCTATCCGTGACCTCAACCTTTTCAGCAGCTCACTTTACGATGAGCTTTACAGTGACCTGGACCAGGCTTTCGGGCTGGAAAAGAAAGGAATCCTGATGCTGTACAAAACTGCCCGTACGGAAGAAGAAGAAATTCACCTTGCGCACACCGCCAGTGAGCTGGGCCTGGACGTGGCCGTTCTGAGTAAGGCCGAGCTGGACGCGCTGGAGCCTGATGTCCGCCTGGATGTTCTGGGGGCTGTACATTACCGTTGCGACGGGCACCTGTATCCGCCCGCGCTGATGGGTGCCCTGAGAAAAAAGCTCATTGCTTTGGGAGTAAGATTTTATCCAAACGAAGAAGTGGTAGACATCAGCCGTTCCGGGGGAAAGATCACAACCCTGGAAACCGGCAGCGGGAAAAAATTCTCGGCAGACCGGTATATCTTTACGCCCGGAGCCTGGCTCGGGGACCTGGCAAAAAAAGCCGGCCTCAGTCTCCCGCTTATGCCCGGCAAAGGATATTCCTTCATGACCGATGCTTTCGGGGGGAAAGTGAAGCATCCGGCCCTTCTTCTGGAAGCCCGGGTAGCGCTGACTCCCATGAACGGCCAGGTGAGGATCGGGGGAACCATGGAGCTGGCGGCCGTAAACCACAGGATCAACCGGAAACGGGTGGAAGGCATTGTCAACTCCATCCCTCAGTATTATCCTGAATATGAGTTACCTTTACCGGAAGAAAAGGAAATCTGGCATGGCTTCCGGCCCTGCTCACCGGATGGCCTCCCCTACCTCGGCAATAGCAAAACGCTTAATAACCTCACCCTGGCCGGCGGGTTAGGTATGATGGGATTAAGCCTGGGGCCTGCTGTAGGAAAAACCGTGGCTGATCTGGTGAACAGTAACCGGCCGGCCACCGATATCCGTTTATTTGACCCTGAACGATTTAACTAACCTTGATAACTGATGAAGAAAACTATCCTTAAAGTTTTGGTCGCTGTTTTGCTGGCTCCTGCTGTACAGGCCCAGCAAAAACCTACCGACTCCATGTTCGAACAGGCCAGCGAAACCTCCGGCCTGGTGGTGCAATACACCAATGACGCCCGGGCCGTTAACTACTTTTACGGCGCTACGGCCGGCGGGTTCCGGAGCCTGGCCAACTCCCCTGACCAGCGGGAAAGAATGATGGCCCTGAACCGGGAATACCTGCAAAAGCTGGCCGCTGCTGATTACAATAACATCAGTACCGACGGGCAGATAGATTACATTCTCCTCAAGAGAAAAGTGGAAGAAGCCCAGAATGTTCTGGGTAAGGAAGCGGCACTCTACAAGGAAATTGAAAAATATCTCCCCTTTGCTCCCACCATTTACGAATACGAAAAGCTGCGCCGGCGCGGGGCCACCCTAAACGGGCAGGAAGTGGCTGACCGGCTTAACCAGGCCTCCAAGGAGCTGGGAAAGATCACCGAAGAAATATCGAAGGGCGGCAAGATCGGAGAAACCAAAGCAAATTTCACCGCTGACATGATCGCCTCGCTGAAGGCCCGTCTGAAAAGCTTTTATGATTTTTATAACGGGTACGATCCACTGTTCACCTGGTGGGTGCCCACTACCTACAAGAAACTGGACGGGCAGCTTACCGATTATGAAAAGCTGATCCGGTCTAAAAGCGATGCAAAACCATCGGATGACGGCAGCGGCATCGGCGGGCTCCCCGTAGGAAGAGAAGAGCTCAACCGTCAGCTGAAAGTGGAGATGGTTGCCTATACGCCCGAAGAGCTGATCCGGCTGGCCGACCAGGAATTTGCCTGGTGCGAGGCGGAGGTGATCAAAGCCTCACGGGAAATGGGTTTCGGCGACAACTGGAAAGCCGCCCAGGAGAAAGTAAAAAACAGCTATGTGCCTGCAGGTACCCAGCCCGAGCTGATCATTAAACTTTACAATGATGCCCAGGAGTTTATCAGGGCCAACAAGCTTATCAATATTCCTGCCATTGCAGATGAAACCTGGGGCATGCAGATGATGAGCCCCGAACGCCAGCTGGTCAGCCCGTTCTTCCTGGGCGGAAGAGATATTATCATCTCCTACCCCACCAACACCATGGAACATGAGCACAAAATGATGAGTATGCGCGGAAATAACCCCTATTTTTCCCGCGGAACGGTGCAGCATGAGCTGGTGCCCGGCCACCATCTTCAGTTTTATATGAACAGCCGTTACCGCCCTTACCGTCGCGAGGCCTTCTCCACCCCTTTTTCTACCGAAGGCTGGACGCTCTACTGGGAACTCCTGCTGTATGAAAAAGGCTTTGCCAAAACACCGGAAGAAAGAATAGGGATGCTTTTCTGGAGAATGCACCGCTGCGCCCGGATCACCTTCTCACTGAAATATCACCTGGGTGAATGGACACCCCAGCAATGCGTGGATTACCTGGTAGAACGTGTAGGACATGAATACTCTAATGCACATGCAGAAGTTAAGCGGTCTTTTGAAGGCAGCTATCCTCCGCTTTACCAGCTGGCTTACCTGGTAGGGGGACTACAGCTGTTCAGTATCAAAAATGAATTTGTGGAATCAGGAAAAATGTCATTTGCCGACTTCCATGATAAAGTGATCAAGCTGAATCACATGCCTATGGAAATGATCCGGGCCTCCCTGCTGAATCAGCCCCTCCCAAAAGAGTATAAGCCGAACTGGAAGTTTTATAATTTCAAAAAATAAAGCATAAAAAAGGCCCTTGGGAAAGGGCCTTTTTTATGCTTTATATTGCTCAATGATGCGCTGCAGCGTCTTCAGTGTATTCAGGTTACTGAAGAAATCATACAACTGAACATGCTTGTCATAATCCAGGGCAAGCGCCTCCTGAAGGTATTTATAGGCCATGGTAAAACTGCCGTCATACAGGAGATACACCGTGGCACGGTAATACAGGTCTGCCTCCTCCGGCAGATCTTCCAGACCATCGGTCACAATCTCCAGGGCTTTCCTGTAATCTTCCGTATCAAAATACAGCAAAGACCAGTTCAGCCAGATATCCGGATCAATGGGATTCAGCTCCACTGCCTTGGCATAGGCCTCTTCCGCAGAAACCACATTTCCGAACTTACTCTCATTGTCGGCCAGCAGCAGCCAGTAGTCAGAATTAACCCCGTTCAGTTTGATGGCCTTCTTGATAAAATGTATGGCCTCCACGTAACGTTCCTGCTCATACAGTACAGACGACATCCCAAACCAGGCCTCATCGCTGTATTCATCCAGCTCGGAAGCCCGCTTATAACATTTAAAAGCATCGGAAAACTCCTCCAGCCGCTCATGCGAAGCGCCCAGGTGCACCAGCACTTCCGCTGATTCCTCTTCCAGCTCAAGGGTGTGCCGGAAACAGGCCCTGGCCTGCTCATACTCTTCGAGGTTCAGGTGCGACTGTCCCAGGTTATACCATCCTCCTGAAAACTTATCATTAATGGCGGTGACAAATCCGAAAGCATCTTTGGCCTCTTCAAAAAGGCTTAAATTATTATAGCACTGCCCCAGGGCAAACCACGCCAGGTGATTGTAGGGATCCTTATCGATCAGCTCCTTAAAGTAGCTCACACCCTGTTCCAGGGCAGAGGCCAGCTCATAGCTGAAAACCAGTTCCGTATATACAATCTCGCTCCTGCTGTTCTCGTCAATGGCTTTCTGAAAAGACTCAATGGAATCTTCGAGCAGACCCAGGCCTGACTGCGCCATGCCCAGCTGAAAATAAATATTTTCCTTTTCTTCTGAAATGGGAAGAATTTCGCGGAAGATCTCAATGGCTTTTTCGTTTTCTCCGGAATAGATATTGATCACCCCCCGGAAATACCGGATCTCAGTGTCGGAAGGGTAAAATACGGAGGCATGATCCAGGATCTCCGTGGCCTCATAAAGTTCGAGCCGGTTGATCAGCACCTGAACCTTATTCAGCAGCATATCGAGGGAATTGGGGTAAAGCCGGAGCCCGTAATTGCAAGCCTTCAGGGCCATCTCAAAATTTCCCTTAACAAGATAATGCTCGGTCAATGACTCAAAGACCTCCTCACTGAACGCCGGGGATTCCTTCCGTTTCAACATCAGCTCGAATCTCCTTGCCACCTCTTCCGGCGAAGTTTCGTTGTATTCCTCAAAAGGTTCGCTAAAGTCCTGATTCATTATAATCCTTCCAATGCTTGGTAAAAGTAACAGCTTTTTTTAATTCCGAAAGGAATTTAAGCCTTTTTTAATTCTTCCCTGCCAGAAATGCACACACCCTGTCGAGGGTCTCATCCAACGTTCTGAATTCAAAACCCAGGGCCTTCCTGATCTTGGTATTCTTCTGTAATATCTTCAGCTGGGCTGTTTTAGCCGTTTCTCTGGTGATCAGCGGAGCCCCGCCGGTCAGAAAAGATTTCAGGGCTTCCAGGCGCCACAAAGCGCCCATCATGCCGGCGCTGACCTTAAACCAGGGCTTCTTCTTTCCGAAACGGACGGCTATTTTATCAAAAAACTCCTTGTAGGAGATCATCCCGGCAGACACACAGAAACGCTCTTGCCGGATATCCGACTCCATCAGCCGGATGAGCGCTGAAGCCACATCTTTCACATCCGTATAATTCAGGAAACCTTCCGGGTAAAACGGTTTTTCATCATACACATATTTAAACAGCCGTGTGCTGCTTATCTCCCAGTCGCTCTCGCCCAGGATGATCGAGGGATTGACGATCACCATGTTCAGGCCTTCTGCCGCACCTCTCCAGACTTCACATTCGCCCAGGTATTTGCTTATCGCATAATGGGAATTGGTCCCCGAGGCTATCCATTTCTGCTCCTCATCGATCTCCACCCGGTCCATTTTTTTCATCTCACTTAAGGGGGGACGACCAAAAGCCGCTATGGAGCTGACGTACCCCAGTTTTTTAACCGGCGAAGAAAGACAGGCATTGACCACATTGGCCGTTCCCTCCACATTGGTTTTGTACATCTCATTCCGGTCTTTCGGGGCAAAAGAGACCACCGCTGCTGTATGGATCACAAAGTCGGCATCCTGTACCTGTTCTGTAAGCGTGGTAATGTCAAGGATATCCCCCTGCACATATTCAATATCCGGATGTTGTAACTGTACCTTCCCAGGGTTCCTCACCAACGCTCTGACCTTGTATCCCCGCGCCAGAAGCTGACGGGAGACTTCGCTTCCCAACAGGCCCGTTATGCCGGTAAGAAATACATTCATAAGTAGATTTTTATACAAAAGTAACGCAAATAATCCGCTTTTCGGGTGATCCTTAAAATAAAAAGAGGGCCGAAGCCCTCCTGTATATCTTACGTGCAGCCTTATTTTGCCACGGCGGTAAGGTCTACTCCTACTTCAAAATCCCTGCTGATTCCCCACTCGGCCGGATCGGCATCAGTAACTCCGAATTTCAGTCCCCAGGCAGTACGGTCTACCGTAAACCGGGCCTCTACACGGGCGGTTCCGTCACCTATTGAAATTCTGGCCGGGAAAGTTACGTTGATCGTATTTCCTTTGAGGGTCAGGTTTCCGCTTACTACTTTATTGGCCCCTTCTATCACACTTTTATCTTTTGCCGGATCAAAGTCAGTAATACCGGTGATTTCAAAGGTTCCGGCAGGGAATTGCTCCACATCAAAAAAGTCAGCGCTCTTCAGGTGGTTCTGGAGGTCGATGGCTTTCTTATCTTTCTCGGTCACAGAGGCGGGATCCACTGTCAGCGTAGTGAAGTCGATAGTGAAAGTTCCCGAGGTGATATTATCATCGGCTACAGTAAGTTCCCCGGCAGAAAGTTTCAGGGTTCCCCATCTCGGTGCAAATCCGCCTTTGTGAAACGCTTTCCAGTCTACCTGGCTTGACTGAAGATCTACAGGATAGGCATGTCCTTCTGATACGGCTACCTCGGCAGCATCGGAAGTCTCCGCAGAATCTGAATTCGTGTTTTTACATGATGCGGCTCCGATGAGCACTGCAAGAGCTAAAACGGTTACTTTTTTCATCTTTTAAAGTGTTTGTTATCGATTGATGTAGTAACATATATTACAGCCGTAAAAGTTTCTCCCAGACCTTAAAATTTCCTTAAAAATAAATCAGCCCCGTACTCCGTCATTTTAATGACCGTAATTCTTTTCAAACTTATGGGTGCTTTTATGCCTTATATGGTCATAAAAACCTAACTTTGGAAAGTCCAATATCTATTTCATGAACAAACATTTTAATTACGGCGAGGATCATCTTACCGTAGAAATCACACTGGGTATAGCCAGGGGCACGGTTAAAGGAATCCTGTCTGAAAATGCCCTTAAAAAAATCAGAAAATCGGAAGCCGATGTACAGGAGATCGTGTCAAGCCAGAGAACGGTCTACGGCATTAATACAGGCTTCGGAATCCTGGCCAACAAAAGCATTTCGGAAGAAGATACCCGTACGTTGCAATACAAGATCCTGCAATCGCACAGCGTGGGCGTCGGCGACAATATCCCGGTGGAAATTGCAAAGATCATGCTGATCACTAAGCTTCATGCCCTGGCCCGGGGATATTCAGGCGTGCAGCTGACCACACTGGAACGTATTCTGTGGCATATTGAAAACGATGTCATTCCGATGGTTCCCGAGAAAGGAAGCGTAGGCGCCAGCGGCGACCTGGCACCGCTCTCCCACCTGTTCTTACCGCTGATCGGCCTGGGAAAAGTAGAATACCGCGGTAAGGTTTCCGATACCGCCGCAGTACTGACCTCAGCGGGAGTCGAACCTATTCAGCTGGGCCCGAAAGAGGGTCTTGCCCTTATCAACGGCACCCAGTTTATCCTGAGCTATGCCGTAAAATGTGTGGAACGCTTCTTTAACTGCCTGGAAATTGCCGATATCATCGGAGCCATGAGCCTGGAATCCCTGCAGGGGACCAAGGCGCCTTTTGATACACGCCTGCATGAGCTCCGCCCTTTCGCCGGAAACCGCCTGGTGGCCCAGCGGCTGCGGCTCCTGCTAAGCAATTCCGAGATCATGGAGAGTCATGTGGATTGCGAGCGGGTTCAGGACCCCTACAGCCTACGCTGCATGCCGCAGGTGCACGGAGCTGCACGGAATGCCTGGCTGCACCTGAAAGAGCTGACCGAGACCGAGCTGAATTCAGTGACTGACAATCCCATTATATTCAACAGCAACGACACCATCAGCGGGGGCAACTTTCACGGACAGCCCATGGCGCTGCCGCTGGACTACGCCTGCTTTGCAGCTGCCGAACTCGGAAATATCTCCGACCGGCGATGCTATCTCCTTCTCGAAGGGAAATTCGGTCTCCCCATGCTGCTTATGAATGATGTGGGCCTGAATTCCGGCTTCATGATCCCGCAATATACTACGGCAGCCCTGGTGACCGAGAACAAAACGCTGTGCTTCCCGGCTTCTGCAGACAGCGTACCCACCTCACTGGGCCAGGAAGACCACGTGTCCATGGGAAGCATCAGCGGCCGTAAGCTCTACAAAATACTGGATAACCTGGAGTACATCCTGGCCATTGAACTGATGAGCGCCTGCCAGGCCATTGAATTCAGACGGCCTCTCAAAAGCTCTGTCCTGCTCGAAGAAGCGCACGAATTTGTACGGCGGAAAGTATCTTTTGCCAATGAAGACCGCATCTTTGCGGAAGATATCCGGGAGATAAAAAATATGGTGCAGGATTATTCATTTACCTCTCATATAAAAGAAGTTTCTGCAAAGCTTAGGACGGAGCTGAATAGCGGGTTTGAAGAATTCAGCCTGTAAGGTAAGCCAGGTAGCTTCAGGTCCGGGTCAGTCCCAGATCCCGTTCATTTCCGTGAGAATAACCGGTTTTCCGTCAGTAACCATAATGGTGTGCTCATGCTGCGCCATAAACCCGCCTTTGTTACCCACCATCGTCCAGCCGTCATGAAGCGTGTCGGCATATGTGGATGTGGTGGATATAAATGTTTCAATGGCCACTACAGAATTCTTTTTAAATCTTGTCAGGTTATAGCGGTCTCTGTAATTGGCTATCTCAGCGGGTTCTTCATGAAGGCTTCTGCCTATTCCGTGACCGGTCAGGTTCCTGATCACTTTATAACCGCGTTTCTTAGCCTCCGTTTCCATGAGGTACCCGATATCTGAAATACGGACACCGCCTTTTATGCCACAGATAGCCTTATATAAAATCTGCTTCGAAGCGTCAATCAGCTTTTGGTGCCGGTTCATATCTTCTCCCAGCACAAATGAGCCGCCATTGTCTGACCAGAAACCATCAAGCTCGGCAGAAACGTCAATATTAACCAGATCGCCTTCTTTCAGTATTTTGCTGACAGAAGGAATACCGTGACAAAATTCATTGTTAACGCTGATGCAGGTCCAGCCCGGAAAACCATACGTTAGGAAGGGGGCAGATTTTGCTCCGAAATCCTGAAGAATCTTTGCCCCGTATTCGTCCAGTTGCTTTGTGCTCATTCCAGGCCGGGCATACGTGCGCATTTCCTTCAGGGTGTAGGCAACGGCTTCGCTTGCCTTCCTCATCCCGGTGAGTTCCTCTTCTTTTGTTATTGACATCTTTCTTATGAATTGGCTTCACGGCTGTGCCTGTTTTCTGGCCGCTCACTAAGCCGAAAGTGCAAATATAATGAATGGTTATTATGAAACTGTTGGCATCAGTGACCAAACAGTTAAGAAAAATTTCTGCCCTGTTCTACCGGCTTATTGTTTCTGCTCCATTCGCTCCAGGAACCCACATAGAGTACGGGAATTTCCATTCCGGCATAGGCTAAGGCCAATGCCGTATGACAGGCAGTTACCCCCGAACCACAATGTATGATTATATTTCCCGGGCGGATTCCCCTGAATTTTACTTTGTATTTATCTTTCAATTCGGCAGGAGGGAGAAACAGGCCTTTCTCATCTAAGTTTTCAGCAAACGGAATATTCATTGCTCCGGGAATGTGTCCTGCTATTAAATCGACAGGCTCTGTTATTCCGTCAAATCTTTCCTTCTCTCTCACATCGACTATCAGGCAGTCTGTATTCTTCGATTTTTTTTCCACCTCGTCTATACCGGCAGTCGGTAAAATCCAATTCTCCACCGGGTAAAGCTCAGTAACACTGCCAATCACTTCTCTTTTCGACTTTAGAGGAAAATTATATTTTTTAGCCTGGGTCAGTCCGCCATTTAACACCTGCACTTTCTCATGCCCGGCCGATTTTAGCATCCACCAAAACCTTGCTGAAGCATTAGATCCGTTTTTATCATCATAAATAACAATATGCTTATTTCCTGTAATTCCCAGATCAGCCAACGTTCGGGAAAAAGTTTTTATTTCCGGCAAGGGATGTCGCCCTCCAAATGAAAAATCCTTCTTAATCTCTGATAACTGCGTGTTCAGATCTACAAAAAAGGCCCCGTCCAGGTGCTCGGCTTCATAATTCGCTTTCGCATCTTTACCGTTGCTCGCGTCGAAGATCATGACCTCCGGGTCTTTATATATCTTTAGCAGCTCACTTACTTCTAAAATGGGAGAGAGTTTCATATTTAAATTGATGCTTATCCATAGACAATCCAAACCCGGATGGGCAAAAATAGAATAAATCGCCTAAATTTGTGTATGGTCTATATGTATTCAACACTTTAATTAGCAGGCATCATCCAACTATGACAGCAGAGCAATTTATTTCCAACTACGCGGCTCATCCGCACTACAAAGCCCCTGTGGGCAATCAACTGCACGCCCGGTCGTGGCAAACCGAAGCGCCCTTACGGATGCTTCTCAATAACCTGGATGCGGAAGTAGCCGAAAACCCGGACGAACTGGTGGTTTACGGGGGCATTGGCCAGGCGGCACGAAACCGCGAAGCCCTTGTCCATATTATTAAATACCTGTACGAACTGGATGATAACCATTCGCTCCTGATACAAAGCGGTAAGCCCGTAGGAGTGGTCCGCACTCATCCGCAGGCACCGCGGGTGCTGATTGCCAACTCTAACCTGGTACCCAAATGGGCCACCTGGGAACATTTTTATGAGCTCCGGGAAAAAGGCCTGATGATGTACGGGCAGATGACCGCCGGCTCGTGGATCTATATCGGCTCTCAGGGTATTGTGCAAGGTACATACGAGACCTTTATGGAATGCGGAAGACAGCATTTCGGCGGAGATCTGAAAGGTAAACTGCTGGTTACCGCCGGCCTGGGCGGTATGGGAGGCGCACAGCCGTTGGCAGCCGGTATGGCCGGAGCCACCAGCCTGTCAGCTGACATTAACCCTGCCAGCATACAAAAAAGAATAGACACAAAATACCTCGATATTTGGGCGAAAAGCTACGAAGAGGGCAGAGACCTTGCCCTGAAATACAGAGAGGAAGGCAAAGCCCTATCCATAGGAATAGAAATGGACGCCGGAGATTTCCTGCAGCGGCTGATCAAGGACGGGATCACTCCCGATATCCTGACAGACCAAACCTCTGCCCACGATCCGGTCAATGGGTATGTACCTCACGGAATGTCATTACAGGATGCTTTGGTGCTCCGCAAAGACGATCCGGCACGGTATCAGCAATTGGCCATAGCCAGCATGGCCCGGCATGTACGGCTGATGCTCGAGCTGCAGCAAAAAGGAGCCGTAACCTTTGATTACGGGAATAACATCCGGGCTTTTGCCGAGCAGGGCGGCGTCAAAAATGCTTTTGATTTCCCCGGCTTTTCACCGGCCTATATCCGGCCACTCTTCTGCGAAGGAAAAGGGCCTTTCCGCTGGGTGGCACTTAGCGGTGATCCTGAAGATATTTACAAAACCGACCGCGCCCTGCTGGGGCTCTTTCCCGAAAATAAAGGGCTCAAAACCTGGCTTACCCAGGCCAGGAAGAGGATCGCGTTCCAGGGCTTGCCCGCCCGCATCTGCTGGCTGGGCCTCGGGGAAAGGGAAAAAGCCGGGCTGAAATTCAATGAAATGGTGCGCAGTGGAGAACTGAAAGCGCCGGTGGTGATCGGCCGGGATCACCTCGATTGCGGAAGTGTGGCCTCCCCGAACCGGGAAACCGAGGCCATGAAAGACGGCTCGGATGCGGTGAGCGACTGGGCCCTGCTGAACCTGCTGAGCAATGCCACCGGCGGCGCTACCTGGGTGAGCTTTCACCACGGTGGCGGCGTAGGTATGGGCTACTCCCAGCACGCGGGAATGGTGGTGCTGGCCGATGGTACCGACCGCGCTGCAGAGTGCCTGCGCCGTGTACTCTTTAACGATCCCGCCATGGGTGTGTACCGCCATGCCGATGCGGGTTACGAAAAAGCGACGGAAGTGAAGGAACGGTTTGGACTGACCTGAGGATCTTTTCCTGCGGGTAGGAGACGTTCCCTTTTCCGCGGACTTTGTCCAACGGATACCG